>NZ_JBBDGM010000002.1:0-365987 GCF_037204185.1 Microbacterium bandirmense
CCGACCGGCCCGACCTTGTTCCTCTCGGGCATGAAAGGAGCCAACTCCCATGTTGGTCGTCGGTATCGATGTGCACAAGAAGTCCCACACGGCTGTCGCTGTAGACGGTGTCGGCAAGAAGGTCGGCGAGGTCGTCGTTCCGGCGACGGATGCCGGTCACCGGCAGCTGCTCGGCTGGGCGCGCCGACGATTCGGGCAGGTTCCGGATCGGTGGGCGATCGAGGACTGCCGCCACCTGACCGGACGCCTCGAGCATGCATTGCTCAGTGCGGGACAGTCCGTGGTCCGGGTGCCTCCGAAACTGATGGCGGGTGCGCGGCGTTCGGTCAGATCCCCGGGAAAGTCCGACCCGATCGACGCGCTGTCGGTCGCGCGGGCAGCGTTGGCCGAGTCCGATCTGCCCGAAGCGCAGCTGGATGAGCCGACCCGAGAGCTGAAGCTGTTGATTGAGCGCCGCGAGCAGCTCGTGGGCGAACGGACGCGGGAAGTGAATCGGATCCGCTGGCACCTGCATGCCCTGGATCCCGCGCAAGACCCCGCGTCTTCCGCTTTCAACACCGCCGCCATGCGTTCCCGGCTGCACCACTGGCTAGACGCACGGCAGGGCATCGACGCGGATCTGGCTCGCATGGTCCTGGATCACATCGACCAGCTCTGCGACCTGATCCGTGAACTCACCGGCCGGATCGAACGACTCACTGTCGAGCAGGCTCCATCGGAACTGCTCGCGCTGCCCGGTTGCGGAACGCTGACGGCGGGGAAGATCCTCGCCGAGACCGCTGGCGCCAGCCGATTCCGGTCCGAAGCCTGCTTCGCGATGAACGCCGGAGTCGCACCCATACCCGTCTGGTCCGGCAACACCGCAGGGCGAGTGCGCCTGAACCGCGGCGGCAACCGACAACTCAATGCCGCGTTGCACCGCATCGCAATCACCCAGGTCCGTCTCGGCGGTCTGGGACGCGCTTACTACGACCATCGCCGCTCGAACGGCGACACCAGCACAGAGGCCTACCGGGCACTGAAACGGCGCCTAGCCCGCATCGTCTTCAACATCCTCATCCACCACGAACAAGCGCAAGCGACTTGCATTCCACAAGCCGCTTGACATAGGAGATAACCATGGCATCCGAGCGTGTGACCGTGACCGTGCAGGATCCCGACGGCGAGCGCGACGTCTCGCTCTCGAGCCCGAACAAGATCGTCTGGCCCGTCGAGGGTGAGGATGGCATCACCAAGGCCGAGTATGCGGAGTACGTGCAGCAGGTGGCCGCGCCGTTCCTGGCATCCAATGGGCATCGGCCGGTGTCGCTGGAGCGCTTCCGCGACGGCATCGCCGCGTCGCCGGGAAAGCGCGCCGAGGGCTTCTTCTCGAAGAACCCGCCCAAGGGAACCCCCGACTTCGTGGATGCTGTCACCGTCACCTACAACAGTGGCCGCAGCCATCCGCAGATCGTGCTGAACCGGCCGAGCGCCATCGTCTGGGCGGTGCAGATGAACACCATCGTGTTCCACCCCTGGGCGTCGCTGGAGTCGGACACCGACAACCCGGTCGAGCTGCGCATCGACCTCGACCCCCAGCCGGGCACCGACATCGCCGACGCCGTCGTCGCCGCGCACGCGCTGCGCGAGGTGCTCGCCGAGGCGGGTCTCGAAGCGTTCATCAAGACCAGCGGCAACCGCGGCCTGCACGTGTTCTGCCCGATCGTGCCCGAGTGGGAGTTCCTCGTCGTCCGTCACGCGGTGATCGCGGCAGGGCGCGAGCTGGAGCGTCGGATGCCCGAAGCCGTCACCATGAGCTGGTGGAAGGAGGAGCGCGGCGAGCGCATCTTCGTCGACTTCAACCAGGCCAATCGCGACCGCACCATGGCGGGCGCGTACAGCCCGCGGGCGATCCCTGGTGCACCGGTGTCGACGCCGATCCACTGGGACGAGCTCGACGACCTCGACCCGACGAGATTCACGATCCGCAGCATCCCCGGCCGGCTCGCCGAGATCGGCGACCCGTGGGCCGAGATGCAGCAGACGCCGGGCCGCATCGACACGCTGCTGGAATGGTGGGACCGCGACGTCGAGAACGGGCTCGGCGAGCTGTCGTTTCCGCCGGAGTTCCCGAAGATGCCCGGTGAGCCGCCGCGGGTGCAGCCGAGCAAGAAGGTCGCCGCGAACTGGGAGGACGAGGATGACTGAGCGCACCGGGGTCGTGGATCGCCTGGCCGTGGGGCTGCTGCGCACCCGGTGGCTGGTGCGGCTGCCGATCGCGGTCTATCGGGCGGGTTTCGGGTGGATCTTCGGCAAGCGGCTGGTGATGATCGAGCATCGTGGCCGCGTCTCTCACGAGCCGCGTTACGTCGTGGTCGAGGTGGCTGAGCGTGCGCACAATCTGATCCGGGTGCCCTCGGGCTTCGGCCCGCGCGCGCAGTGGTACCGCAATCTCAAGGCGAACGGCGTCGCCTACCTCAGCACGGGTCGCGCCCGACGCGTGCCGGCGAAAGTGCGGCTGTTGGATGCTGAGGAGTCGGCGGCCCTGCTGAAGCGCTATGCCGCGGAGCATCCCGAGGCGTGGAAGCACCTGGGAGCGGCGATGGACTACGCCGCCGGTGGCGAGGCAGACATCCCGATCGTCGAGTTCACCCCGCCGGACCCGCGGGATGCCCCGGCTCACTCCAGCACGTCGGCGAGGTCGTAGCCGGGCACCGTGTCGAGCTGATCGTAGGTGCACGAGCGCGCGTCACGGTCGGGGCGCCAGCGCTCGAACTGCACGGTGTGCCGGAACCGCGCGCCCTCCAGCTGGTCGTAGCGCACCTCCAGCACCCGCTCGGGGCGCAGCCGCACGAACGAGACGTCCTTGGCGCCGGTGAAGCGCGAGCGCTCGCCCTCACCGGTGACGACGTCGCCGGAGGCGTCGCGTTCGACCAGCGGCTCCAGTTCGTCGACCAGCTGCTGCCGCATCGCGTTCGACCAGGCGGCGACCCCGCCGACCTGCCGCAGCACCCCGTCGTCACCGTACAGGCCCACCAGCAGCGATCCCACGCCCGAGCCGC
Organism: Microbacterium bandirmense; assembly: GCF_037204185.1. Classification (NCBI taxonomy): domain Bacteria; kingdom Bacillati; phylum Actinomycetota; class Actinomycetes; order Micrococcales; family Microbacteriaceae; genus Microbacterium; species Microbacterium bandirmense. The sequence goes on from NZ_JBBDGM010000002.1 coordinate 3,042, forward strand.
TCTTGTGCACCCGATAGCCGAGTGCGACGACATCCGCGCTGCGCGCGTGCTTGACCTTGATCAGCGCGCGCTTTCCCGGTGCATACGGGTCATCGAGGGGTTTCGCGACGATCCCGTCGAGACCCGCGCCCTCGAACTCGGCCAGCCAGCGGCGGGCGAGCTCGGGGTCGTCGGTGGTTCGCGTGAGGTGCAGGGGAGAGCGCGCGTTCGCCAGCATCCGCTCGAGTCGCGCTCGCCGCTCACGGAACGGGAGGGGCTGCAGGTCTTCGTCGCCATCGGCCAGCAGGTCGAAGGCGATGAACATCGCCGGCGTCTCCACGGCCAGCTTCGCGACTCGGGAAGCGGCGGGGTGGATGCGCTGACTGAGTGCCTCCCAGTCCAGGCGCTGCGCGCCGTCGGGGCCGGTGGCGACGACGATCTCGCCGTCGAGCAGGCACGGCCCGGGCAGGATGCCGGCGAGCTGTTCCACGAGCTCGGGGAAGTACCGGGTCAGCGGCTTCGCGCCGCGCGAGCCGATCTCCACAGTCTCGCCATCCCAGGCGATCAGTCCGCGGAATCCATCCCACTTGGGCTCGTACAGCATCGGCTTCGTCGCCGGATCGGGCACGCTCGATGCGGCCTTCGCGAGCATGGGCGCCGGGATGTCGTACCTGCTCATGCGAACAGCTCCTCGAGAGATGCGGGCGCGTCGGCGTCGTGGAGAGCGGTGCGGGCGGCATGCCAGCCCGCCATGCCGCTCACGCCCGGGCCGGGTGGGGTGGATGCTGACGCGAGATAGACCCCGGGCATCGGCGTGCGCCACGGGGTGGGGGAGAGCACCGGGCGGCGGAACGCCTGCCGGATCGTGAACGCGCCGCCGAACACGTCGCCGCCGATCTCACTGGGGTTCAGCATCTCGCGGGCGGACGCCGGCACCGCACGGCTGGCGAGCACACGGTCGCGGAACCCGGGGGCGTAGCGCTCGATCTGGCGGGTGACGAGCTCGGTGGCGTCGAGCTGGGATCCGGCGGGCACATGGATGTATGACCACAGCACCGCCTGTCCGGCGGGGGCCCGCGTGTCGTCGAGCACCGACGGCTGCACCGCCAGCACGTACGGCCGGTCGCTGACCGTGCCTCGGGCCACGGCGTTCTCGCTCTCGAGCACCTCTGCGCGCGTGCCGGCGACGTGCACGGTCGGCGCCCGGCCGACCAGCTCGTTCGCCCACGGCACAGGGCCGTCGAGCGCGAAGTCCACCTTCGCCGCCGCGGGGCCGTAGCGATAGGCGCGCAGCGCCCGGGAATACCGCGAGGGGATGCCGGGATGCGTGAGCGCCAGGCGCGGCGAGCCAGCCAGCATCAGCAGGTCTCCCTGGGTGGGGTCGCCCCAGTCGAGGGTCGCCAGGTCGCGCACGTGCTCGCCTGTTCGCACACCACCGCCGTGCGCCTCGAGATCGGCGACCAGGGTGTCGGCGATGCGCTGGGCGCCGCCCCGCGGATATCCCCATCCCGCGGCATGACCGTGCGCGGCGAGCAGCAGCCCGGCCGCGGCGCCGCTCAGTGAGGGGAGCGGGGCATTCGCGTGTGCCAGGACGCCGCTCAGCAGCGCGGCACCGGCCTCGGTGCGCAGAACGCTCCGCGCCAGCGGTGTGCCCTGCTCCAGCATCCGCAATCCGAACCGCACGGCGGTGACCGGATCGGACGGCACGCGCAGCAGCGCGTCGCCGGTGAAGTCGACGAGACCGTCGATGCGTCGCACCAGCGGCCGCAGCAGGGCGCGCCAGGCGCGGCCGTCGGCACCGAGGGCATCCGCCGTGCGCTCGATATCGTGCCAGGCGACGGCGGCGCGTCCGTCGTAGAGGGGGTGCGCGTATGAGATCTCGGGCACGATCCAGTCGATTCGATCGCGGATGCCGAAGGCGCGCAGGAACGGAGAGGCCAGAGCTGCCGGGTGCACGGCCGAGCAGACGTCCCAGACGAACCCGGGCAGCGTCGCCTGCTCGGTGCGCACGCCGCCGCCGACCGATTCGGCGGACTCGAGCACCTCGACGGCGTAGCCCGCACGGGCCAGGGCGACCGCCGCGGCGAGCCCGTTCGGACCGCTGCCGATCACTGTCGCGCGTGCCATCCCCTCAGTGTGTCACGAGGGGCGCCGTCGCGGCACGAGCGGTGTCGGCACGGCCCCGCGGGTGAGAGAATCGAGGTGATGAACGAAGTCCAGGGCCCGACCCCCGCAGGAACCTCCCGTCCGTACCGATCCCTCGCCGAGGCGCTGCGCGCGCACCGCATCCCGGAGGAGAACCACGACTTCATCGTCGCGGTCACCGCCGCCGTCGGCACCACCGCCTACATCGACCGCGGCCGCTACATCGAGGCGCTGCGCCGCGACGGCGCGGCGCTGCACATCGGCCGCACCTACACGAACGGCTTCACCGAAGACGAGCAGGTGCTCGTCGGCGGACGCGCACTGCCCCTGCTGCCCAGCGAGGGACGCGCCCCGTACTTCTACGTGAACCACCCCAGTACGCTGCCCGGTGCGCCCGCACGCCCGAAGCGGACGACGGCCGCACGGGCATCCGCCCCCGCTGCTCCGCGCACCCCCAAGGCGACGCCCCGCGAGGAGCGCGACTACGGCGTGTGCGACGTCTGCTTCATGGTCAAGAACGCCGCAGGGAAGTGCGGCTGCGACGACTGATCCCTCGGCCTCCTCCACCCATTGCTGCGCGCTGCGCGGAGCCTCTGGCTGTGGGGCCCTCCACGACGTGAGCCCGCAAGGGAGATCGAGGTTCCCCGCCGCCCGCTCAGGACAGCTCGGCCTGCACCCGGCGTGAGATCTCGGCGATCGGCATCGAACGGGGGAACACCGCGACCACGACGTCGTCGGATGCCGCATCCGCAGCATCCGGAAGGACACCGTACCGGCGGCGTACCTCGTCGAGCGCCGCGCGCAGCGTCGTCACCGGCACATCCTGCCCACGCAGCAGCTGACGCAGGACGTGATTGTGCACCGCCGTCACCAGCGCCGAGAAGCCGACAGCGTCGATCGGGGCCAGGCCGGGCAGCGCACCGCGCAGGTACTCATCGAAGAGCCGCTCGTAGCGGAACACCGTGATGATCTCGCGCTCGCGCAGCACCGGCACCTGCCGCACGACCTCGTAACGCCTCCGCGCCAGCTCGGGGTCACGCACGAAATGGTCGAAGACCCGCTCGGACGCCTCGCACACCGCAGCCCACGGATCGTCGTGCGGCCGCTCGAGGAACAGCCGCACATCGTCCAGCATCTGCTCGTGGTCGGTGAAGACGACGTCCTCCTTGCCGCCGAACTGACGGAAGAACGTCGAACGCGAGACCCCGGCGGCCTTCGCGATCTGCTCGACGGAGGTCGCCTCGAACCCCTGCGTGGCGAACAGCTCGAGTGCCGCGGCCACGACGCCGGTGCGGAGCTGGGTCGGTTGCTGCATAACGCAGAGCCTAGACCCGGCGTGCTTTCGATGTCGCGGGCGGTAGTAGGCTTGGACACCGGGTCGAATGATATCGACACCCGACACATTTGTCGCGTCCCAACCGCCGCAACCAGCGAAGGACTGCAGAGTGGATCTCTACGAGTACCAGGCACGAGACCTTTTCGAATCGTACGGAGTGCCGGTGCTTGCCGGCATCGTCGCGGATACGCCGGAGGAGGTGAAGGCGGCAGCCGAGAAGATCGGCGGCGTGGTCGTCGTTAAGGCCCAGGTCAAGACCGGTGGTCGAGGCAAGGCCGGCGGTGTGAAGGTCGCGAAGACCCCCGACGAGGCGTACGAGGCGGCCAAGGCGATCCTCGGACTCGACATCAAGGGGCACATCGTCAAGCGCGTCATGGTCGCGCAGGGCGCCGCCATCGCCGAGGAGTTCTACTTCTCGGTGCTCCTCGACCGCGCCAACCGCTCGTACCTGTCGCTGTGCAGCGTCGAGGGCGGCATGGAGATCGAGCAGCTCGCCGTCGAGAAGCCCGAAGCGCTCGCCCGCATCGAGGTCGACCCGCTCGTGGGCATCAACAAGACCAAGGCGATCGAGATCGCCAAGGCCGCCGGGTTCCCCGACGACCTCGTCTCGAAGGTCTCCGACGTGTTCGTCAAGCTCTACGACGTCTACAAGGGCGAGGACGCGACCCTGGTCGAGGTCAACCCGCTGGTGCGCACCGAGTCCGGTGACATCATCGCCCTCGACGGCAAGGTCTCGCTCGACGAGAACGGCTCCGAGGTGCGTCACCCCGAGCATGAGGCGCTCGAGGACAAGGCCGCCGCCGACCCGCTCGAGGCGAAGGCCAAGGCCGCCGGCCTCAACTACGTCAAGCTCGACGGTCAGGTCGGCATCATCGGCAACGGCGCGGGCCTGGTCATGTCGACCCTCGACGTCGTCGCGTACGCCGGCGAGAACCACGGCGACGTCAAGCCGGCCAACTTCCTCGACATCGGCGGCGGCGCCAACGCGCAGGTCATGGCCGCCGGCCTCGACGTCATCCTGGGCGATGAGCAGGTCAAGAGCGTGTTCGTCAACGTGTTCGGCGGCATCACCTCGTGCGTGGCCGTCGCCGAGGGCATCGTCAAGGCGCTCGAGATCCTGGGCGACGCGGCCACCAAGCCGCTCGTGGTGCGCCTGGACGGCAACCAGGTCGAAGAGGGCCGTGCGATCCTCGCCGAGGCGAACCACCCGCTGGTGACGCTCGCCGCAGGTATGGACGAGGGCGCCGACAAGGCCGCTGAGCTGGCGAACGCCTGAGACTTAAGGAACGAGAGAAATGTCGATCTACCTCAACAAAGACTCCAAGGTCATCGTCCAGGGCATCACCGGCGGTGAGGGCACCAAGCACACGGCTCTGATGCTGAAGGCCGGCACCAACATCGTCGGCGGTGTGAACGCCCGCAAGGCCGGCACCGTGGTCACCCACGACAAGCCGCACGAGGGCGAGGTCGAGCTGCCCGTCTTCGCGTCGGTCGCCGAGGCGATGCAGAAGACCGGCGCCGACGTGTCGGTGGCCTTCGTGCCGCCGAAGTTCGCCAAGGACGCGATGATCGAGGCCATCGACGCCGAGATCCCGCTGCTGGTCGTCATCACCGAGGGCATCCCGGTCGGCGACAGCGCCGAGGCGTGGGCGTACGCGAAGTCGAAGGGCAACAAGACCCGCATCATCGGTCCGAACTGCCCCGGCATCATCACCCCCGGCGAGGCACTGGCCGGCATCACCCCGGCGAACATCACCGGCAGCGGTCCCATCGGCCTGGTGTCGAAGTCGGGCACGCTCACCTACCAGATGATGTTCGAGCTGAAGGACATCGGCTTCTCGACCGCCATCGGCATCGGCGGCGACCCGGTGATCGGCACCACGCACATCGACGCGCTCGCCGCGTTCGAGGCCGACCCCGACACCAAGGCGATCGTCATGATCGGTGAGATCGGCGGCGACGCCGAAGAGCGTGCTGCCGAGTACATCAAGGCCAACGTCACCAAGCCGGTCGTCGGCTACGTGGCCGGCTTCACCGCCCCCGAGGGCAAGACGATGGGCCACGCCGGCGCCATCGTCTCGGGCTCGGCCGGTACCGCGCAGGCCAAGAAGGAGGCCCTCGAGGCCGCCGGCGTCAAGGTGGGCAAGACCCCCTCCGAGACCGCTGAGCTGATGCGCTCTATTGTCGAAGCGCTCTGAGTTAGACTGAACGACGGAGGCCCCGAGCTCCACCTCGGGGCCTTCGTCATTTACGCGCGCTCATGCACAGCATCCGACGCCCGCGCAAGAATTCAGGATGATTTCACGTCCGCAGGATGCTGGCGGCCGGAACATCCTGTCGAGTTGCATTCGTCCTGCGGAATTCCACAGCCGGGGTCGCGCGCCGCGTATTGCCCGCGAAGGCCGACCTGCTGAACCTGTGGACGACGCCGATCGGCAGCGCAGTGTTCGCCGTGCCGCCCGGCTGCCGTGAGGGCGGGTACATCGGCGAGACGCTGCTGGAGGGATAACCCCCTCGAGCACGAAGGACGACTCCGCTTCTGCAGGATGCTCGTGGCGAGATCATCCTGTAGAAGTGGAATCGTCCTTCAGAGTTGAACCGGACTGCGGCTAGATCGTCGCGCCGAAGAGCATCTCGATAGGCCCGCGGGCGAAGAAGATGAGGAAGCCCGCACCGACGACCCACAGCAGCGGGCTGATCTGCTTGGCGCGACCCGAGAACGCGTGGACCAGCACCCAGCTCACGAAGCCGGCCCCGATGCCGTTCGCGATCGAGTAGGTCAGCGGCATGACCGTCACGGTCAGGAACACCGGCAGAAGCACCCGGAAGTCCGCGAAGTCGATGTGGCGGATCTGCGCCATCATCATGGCACCCACGATGATCAGGGCCGCCGCGGCGATCTCCGTCGGCACGATCGACGTCAGCGGCGTGAGGAACATCGCCACCAGGAACATGCCGCCGGTGATCAGGTTCGCGAAGCCCGTGCGGGCTCCCTCGCCGATGCCGGCGCCCGACTCGATGAACACCGTGCTCGACGACGACGAGGTCGCACCACCGGCGATCGCGCCGACGCCCTCGACGATCAGCGCCGACTTGATGCGCGGGAAGTCGCCCTTCTCATCGGCCAGGTCGGCCTCCTTCGCCAGACCCGTCATGGTGCCCATCGCATCGAAGAAGTTCGTGAACAGCAGCGTGAAGACGATCATCACCAGGGCCACCGAGCTGACCTTGCCCAGGTCGAAGGTGAAATCGACGGCGCCGACCAGGCTGAGGTCGGGGATGCTGACGGGCGAGCCCTGCAGTGCCGGGACGGTCAGTCCCCAGCCGCCGGGATTGGTGACGTTGCCCTCGGCGTCGAATGTGCGGGGCCCGATCTTCCAGATCGCCTCGACGACGACGGCGAGCACCGTGCCCGCGACGAGACCGATGAGCATGCCGCCCTTCACCCGCAGGGCGACGAGGATGCCGGTGACGATCAGCGTGATCACGAACAACAGCGTCGGAACGGTGGCGACCGAGCCGTTCACACCCAGACCGACCGGCGGCGACGACGTGCCGGTGGCGGTGACGAAGCCCGAGTTGACGAAGCCGATGAAGGCGATGAACAGGCCGATTCCGACGGTGATCGCGATCTTGAGCTGGAACGGCACGGCGTCGAAGATCGCCTTCCGCAGCCCGGTGGCAGCCAGCAGCACGATCAGCGCGCCGTTGATCATGACCAGGGCCATCGCCTCGGGCCAGGTGACCTGCCCGACGACGCTGAATGCGACGAACGCGTTGATGCCCAGCCCCGCGGCGAAGCCGAACGGCAGGCGGCTGATCAGGCCGAACAGGATCGTCATCACACCGGCGGTCAATGCCGTTGCCGCGCCGACCGCGTTGAAGCCGAGCACATCGCCGGCGACATCGGGCTTGCCGGCGAGGATGATCGGGTTGAGGATGACGATGTACGCCATCGTCACGAAGGTGACGAGACCGCCGCGGATCTCCGCGCCGAAGCTGGACCCCCGCTTCGTGATCTCGAAGTACCGGTCGAGCCGTCCGGTCGGTTTGCGCTCGGTGTCGGGGCGGGCAGGGGCAGTTGTCATCGGGAAACCTCCGCACAGAATCTATCGCGTCCTGTCACTCGCGCGTGCCCAGCGCGAAGGCCCCAGCGCACGTCGTAGGCTCGTGGAGTCATGCAACGTGTCACCGTCGTCCTCCTCGCCGCCCTGGACGCAGCCATTGCGGCCGCCGTGGGGCTCACGATCGTGCTCGCGCCCTTCACCCTGCTGTGGGTGCTCGCCTTCGGGGCAGACGCGGAATGGGGTGCGCTGTGGCCGGTCAGCGGCACGCTCTGGCAGTTCGGTCACGGGGTGCCGCTCGAGGTGGTGCTGCCCGATGCGCTGATGTCGGCGCTGGCATTGCCGAAGGAGGCTGCGCAGTTCGCGCTCTCGGTGCCCCCGCTGGCGATCCTCGTGTTCACCCTGCTGTTCGCCGCGCGATCCGGCCGGCGGGCGGCCGTCGCCGGCACGTGGTCGGGAGGCGTGGCATCCGGGGCCGTCACGTTCGCCCTGATCGGCGTGCTGGTGGCACTCACCGCATCGTCGGCGGTCCTGCGTGCGCCGCTCTGGGCGGCCATCGTCGTGCCGGCCTCGGTGTACACCGCCGGTCTGCTCCTCGGCGCCCTGACGCACGCCTGGGGTGAGGGCGATTCCGGCGTGATCGATCGCCTGCACGACCTCGTCGACGAATGGGGTGACTGGGCATCCGTTCCCGCCGAGACGATCCGCGGCGCCGCAGCCGCGATGGTCGCACTGGCCGGCGCATCGGCGGTCGGGATCGCCGTCATGACGATGCTGCGCGGGGGAGAGGTGATCGCGCTCTTCGAAGCTGCACACGTCGACGCGCTGGGCGCCACCATGCTCACCCTGGCGCACCTCGCCTACCTGCCCACGCTGCTGGTGTGGGCCGCGAGCTGGCTCGCCGGACCTGGGTTCGCGCTCGGCGTCGGCACCGCCGTCTCTCCCGCGGGCACCGAGCTGGGCCCGGTGCCCGGCATCCCCGTGCTGGGACTGATCCCCGAACACTCCTCGATCTGGATGCTGGTGAGCGTGCTCGTGCCCATCGCCTGCGGCGCCCTGGCCGGGTGGATGGTGCGTTCCCGCCTCGCGTGGGAGGGGTCGGCCGATGCGTTCGCGCCTCGCGTCGCGATCGCGGGCGGCATCGCGGCGCTCTCCGCGGGGGCGGCGGCGCTCGCCGCCCTGCTGGCATCAGGGTCCATCGGTCCTGGGCGTCTGACCGAGATCGGACCGAGTGTCGGCGGGTTCGCGCTCGCGATCGGCCTGGAGGTGCTGATCGGAGCGGCTATCCTGCTGCTCGCGCCGCGCCATCCCGATGAGCTGGCCGAGGAGCGCACCGACCGCTGGCGCACGGAGATGGCGCAGTGGGAGGGCTCGTCCACCTCGGGCTGACGCCCAGTGACGCAGCGGATCACCCGCGCAGCAGGGGCAGCACCTCGGAACCGAGGTAGTCCAGATGCTCGAGATCGCGCAGATCGAGCAGCTGGAAGTGCACCCGCGCCACGCCGAGCGCCCGCAGGCGCTCGACCCTCGCCGCGATCTGCTGCGCCGATCCCACGAGGTTCGCCTCGTCATCGATGTCGGCCGACGAGCGGCCGACGGCCTCGACGCGTCGAGCGATATCAGCATCCGAGCCGCCGGCGAACGTCGTCATCGCCACCGAGAACTTCATGCTCGCGGGGTCTCTATCGATCGCCTCGCAGGCGGCGCTGACGACCGCGATGCGGTCGGCGACGACGCGTTCCGGCTGGAACCCGATGTTGAACTCCGTCGCGTACCGGGCGGCGATCGCCGGGGTGCGCCGGGGGCCGCTGCCCCCGACGATCACCGGGACGCGATCCTGCACGGGCTTGGGAAGGGCGGGGGATTCGGTCAGGGCGTAGTGCTCGCCCTGGAACGAGAACGACCCGCCCACCGGCGTCTGCCACAGGCCCGTGATGATCGCCAGCTGCTCCTCGAGGAGGCCGAACCGCCGGGTCGGGAACGGGATGCCGTAGGCCCGGTGCTCCTCCTCGAACCAGCCCGTGCCGAGACCGAACTCGACGCGTCCCGACGACATGGCATCGACCTGTGCGACCTGGATGGCCAGCACTGCCGGCACACGGTGCGTCGCCGACGAGACCAGGGTGCCCAGACGGATGCTCTTGGTCTCGCGGGCGAGCCCGGCCAGCGTCGTCCACGCATCGGTCGGCCCGGGCAGCGGGTCGCCGCCGCCCATGCGCATGTAGTGGTCGGAACGGAAGAAGGCATCGAACCCGTGGCGCTCGGCCGACAGCGCGAAGGCGAGCTGATCGTCGTAGCTGAAGCCCTGCTGCGGTTCGGTGAAGACGGTGAACTCCATCCATCCAGTCTGTCGTGTGCGCTTCCGCGGCGCACGCATCGGACGGCGCCGGTGGGCGGCTGCGTCACCCGCCCGGAAGGGCGCCGCCACGCCGGTAGACTGACCGGGTGCTGACGCTCGCGGTTCTCATCTCCGGTACCGGCTCGAATCTCCGAGCCCTGCTCGAGGCCGCCGCCCACCCCGACTTCCCTGCCCGCGTGGTGGCGGTCGGGGCTGACCGCGAAGCAGATGGCCTCGCTCACGCCGAGGAGTTCGGCATCCCCTCGTTCACCGTGCCGTATGCGGCCTTCCCCACCCGCGAGGCATGGGGTGACGAGCTCGCGGCGCAGCTCGACGTGTGGCAGCCCGACCTGATCGTGCTCAGCGGCCTGATGCGGCTGCTGCCCGCGGCCGTCGTGGCGCGCTACGCGCCCCACATCATCAACACGCACCCCGCGTACCTGCCGGAGTTCCCGGGTGCGCATGGCGTGAGGGATGCCCTCGCCGCGAGCGTCTCGCAGACCGGGGCCAGCGTGATCGTGGTCGACGACGGCGTCGACAGCGGACCGATCCTCGCCCAGGAGCGCATCCCCGTGCTGCCGGGCGACACCGAGGCGACCCTGCACGAGCGCATCAAGCCCGTGGAGCGCCGACTGCTCATCGATGTGGTGCAGCGCATCGCCAGAGGCGAGCTCGAGCTCGCTCCCTGAATCCGCACCCCTGAACCATCCGCCCGCACGACCCCGCCCGAACGAAGGAGCAACCCTCATGGCCGGCCCCCGTCTCGACCCCACGCTGTACCGCGACCGCGATCTGGTGCCGATCCGACGCGCACTGGTCTCGGTCAGCGACAAGTCCGGTCTGCTCGAGCTGGCGGCGGCCCTGGTGGCGTCCGGCGTCGAGATCGTCTCGACGGGCTCGACCGCGCAGACCATCCGCGACGCGGGACACGACGTCACCGACGTCGCCGCCGTCACCGGCGTCGCCGAGATGCTCGATGGACGCGTCAAGACGCTGCACCCGAAGGTGCATGGCGGGCTGCTCGCCGACCTGCGCCTGGAAGACCACGAGCGGCAGCTCGCAGAGCTCGAGATCGAGCCGTTCGAGCTCGTCGTGGTGAACCTGTACCCGTTCGTCGAGACCGCAGCCTCGGGCGCGGAGCCCGACGCGATCGTCGAGCAGATCGACATCGGCGGCCCCGCCATGGTGCGCGCCGCGGCCAAGAACCACGCCAACGTCGCCATCGTCGTCTCACCCGAGTCGTATCCGGCGATCATCGAGTCGGTCGAGGCGGGCGGCACCAGCCTCGTGCAGCGCCGCGAGCTCGCCGCGCGCGCGTTCGCGCACACCGCGAACTACGACTCGGCAGTGGCGCAGTGGTTCGCCGAGGGCACGCTGGCCGAGCCCGGCGACCTGCCCGCACACCTCACGGTCAAGGCCGAGCGCCTGGCGACGCTGCGCTACGGCGAGAACTCGCACCAGCGCGGCGCGATCTACACCCGCGCCGGCGGGCACGGCATCGCCCAGGCCACGCAGCTGCAGGGCAAGGAGATGTCGTACAACAACTACGTCGATGCGGATGCCGCCCTGCGCGCCGCCTATGACATGGTGCTTCCGGCCGTGGCGATCATCAAGCACGCCAACCCGTGTGGTATCGCCACCACCGCCCCCAACGCACTCGACCCGATCGCCAGCGCCCACCTGCGTGCGCACGAGTGCGACCCGGTGTCGGCGTACGGCGGCGTGATCGCCGCCAACGGCACGGTCACGCTCAAGATGGCCGAGAACCTGAAGGACATCTTCACCGAGGTCATCGTCGCGCCCGACTTCGAGCCGGCTGCGCTGGAGGTGTTCAAGGCGAAGAAGAACCTGCGTCTGCTGCAGCTGCCCTCGGACTGGCAGCAGGAGCGCATGGACATCCGCCTCGTCTCCGGCGGCCTGCTGCTGCAGGACGCCGACCGGTTCCCGGACGACATCTTCTCGGTCGCCAAGGGGTGGGAGCTCGTCTCGGGCGAGCGCCCGGACGACGCCGAGATGGAGAACCTCATCTTCGCGTGGAAGGCGTGCCGCGCCGTGAAGTCGAACGCGATCGTGCTCGCCAAGGGCAACGCCACGGTGGGCGTCGGCATGGGGCAGGTCAACCGCGTCGACTCATGCCGCCTCGCGGTGGAGCGCGCCGGCGATCGCGCGGCGGGTTCGGTCGCAGCATCCGACGCGTTCTTCCCGTTCGCCGACGGCCCGCAGGTGCTGATCGACGCCGGCATCAAGGCGATCGTGCAGCCCGGCGGCTCGGTGCGCGATGAAGAGGTCGTGGATGCTGCCCGCAAGGCCGGCGTGACGATGTTCTTCACCGGCGAGCGCCACTTCTTCCACTAGTCAGATCGTGGCCGAGCTCAGCAGGATGCTGGTCTCGCTGTCGCGGATGCCGTCGATCCCACGGATGATGCTGAGGGTCTCGTCGAACGACGCCAGGCTGTCGCAGCTGATGTCGGCGACGAGATCCCAGCGCCCGTTGGTGGTGTGCAGGGTGGCGATCTGAGGGACACCGCGCAGACTGCGGATCACGTCGCGGGTGTTGCGCCCCTCGACGGCGATGAGCATGATCGCGCGCACCACCGAGGTTTCGGCGGGGTCGTGCACGCGCACTGAGAACCCCACGATCACCCCGCTCTCGACGAGTCGCTTCAGGCGGCTGTCGACCGTCGCGCGAGTGACTCCGAGTCGCCTCGCGAGGTTCACGACCGACTCGCGGCTGTTGGCACGCAGCAGCGACAGCAGGCGGCGATCGAGATCATCCAGAGAGCTCATGTGACAGAACTTACAGTGAGTCTCAGCAGAATGTGTGATCTTTAGCGCAAATGATCCATGTTGCTGATTGAAAGTGCAAGCGCACCTTTCCTAGATTGGGACTCTCAGACTGAAAGGGTGGGCGATGGTCCGTTTTGTCGATGTTCCGAACATGCGCCGCTGGCTGGTCAGCACCGGGATCGAGCGCGCGATCGAGGGGATCGCCGACGCATTGGTCGAAGATTTCCTTCGCTGGGAGCAGTTCGACAAGACCGCCCGCGTCGCCAGTCACTCCGAGATCGGCGTGATCGAGCTGATGCCCGCCAGTGACGGCCGCCAGTACGGCTTCAAGTACGTCAACGGTCACCCCGGCAACCCCGCCCGCGGGATGCAGACCGTCACCGCGTTCGGCGTGCTCGCCGATGTCGACAGCGGCTACCCGACGCTGTGGACCGAGATGACCATCCTCACCGCGCTGCGCACCGCCGCCACCTCGGCGATGGTGGCGCGCGCGCTCGCCCCCGCGGATGCCACGACGATGGCGATGATCGGCACGGGCAGCCAGGCCGAGTTCCAGGCGCTGGCCTTCCGCGCGCTGCTGGGCATCGAGCGCCTGCGGGTGTGGGACACCGACCCGAACGCGCTCGACGTCTTCGAGGCGAACATGCGTCCGCTCGGCTTCGACATCGTCCGCGCGGACAGCGCGGCCGAGGCGGTCGCCGGCGCGCAGATCATCACCACCTGCACAGCCGACAAGGCCAACGCCACGGTGCTCACCGACGACATGGTCGTGCCCGGAGTGCACATCAACGCGATCGGCGGCGACTGCCCCGGCAAGACCGAGCTCGACGCGCGCATCCTGCACCGCGGCGAGACCTTCGTCGAGTACCCGCCGCAGACGCGGATCGAGGGCGAGATCCAGCAGCTCGACCCCCAGCATCCCGTCACCGAGCTGTGGCGCGTGCTGAACGGCGAGGCCACCGGACGCACCTCCGCCGAGCAGATCACCATCTTCGACTCGGTCGGCTTCGCGATCGAGGACTTCTCGGCACTGCGCTACCTCGCCGCCGCGATCGACGGCACCGACTTCTTCACCGAGGTCGACATCATCGCCGAGCCAGACGACCCGAAGAACCTGTTCGCCCTCGTCGCCGAGGGCGCCGCGGCGCCGAGCCTGGCGTGAGAGCGGCGTCCGCGCAGGCGCCGGGCGCCGTGGTGCTGATCAGACCGCACCACTTCCGCCCGAACCCGCAGACCGCGGCCGACAACAACTTCCAGCGTCCCGCCGACCACGACGTCTCGCGCGAGGCCTACGACGCGTGCACGCGGGTCGCCGAGACCCTCGCCGAGGCGGGCGTGCGCGTGCACGTCTTCGACGACGAGGGCGATACCCATCCCGACAGCGTCTTCCCCAACAACTGGTTCTCGACGCACGCCGGGGGCCGCGTCGCGGTGTATCCGATGTACGCGCCGAACCGGCGCGGCGAGCGCCGCGCCGACATCATCGAGATGCTCAAGGCCGAGTACCGCGTGCAGGAGGTCATCGACTACTCGGGGCTCGAGCCCGACGACCTGTTCCTCGAGGGCACCGGCGCGATGGTGCTCGACCACGTCTCGCGGATCGCCTATGCGGTGCGCTCGAAGCGGTGCGATCCGGTGCTCGTCGAACGCTTCTGCACGGTGTTCGGGTACGAACCTGTCGTCTTCGACGCCGTCGATCCCGATGGCGTGCCGATCTACCACACCAACGTCATGATGTGCATCGGCACCGACATCGCGCTGATCGGCCTGGACGCGATCGTCGGCGACGCGCGTCGCGAAGAGATCGCCCGGCGCATCCGCGAGACCGGACGCACGCTCATCCCGCTGACGGCGCAGCAGGTCGCGTCGTTCGCCGGCAACGCCCTCGAGGTGCGCGGGCACGGCGGGGAGCGCCTGCTCGTGATCTCCGAGACCGCGCACCGCAGTCTGACCGATGAACAGCTCGACATCCTGTCGGCATCGTGCCGCGTGCTGGCGGTCGATGTCGCGCCGATCGAGCTGGCGGGCGGATCGGTGCGGTGCATGCTCGCGGGCATCCACCTCGACGCGCGCTGACGCCCCACTGTCGTGTCCGATTTCCGCCAGCCGTACCCTTCTGTGCGTGTCACCATGGAGGCATGAGCTTCCCGACGATGACCTTCGACGAGCGGTACCGCGCCATCAGCGCGCGCGACACCCGCTTCGACGGCCAGTTCGTCACGGCGGTGCGCTCCACCGGGATCTACTGCCGGCCGAGCTGCCCCGCCCGCACCCCGAAGACCGCGAACGTCACGTTCTATCCGACCAGCGCGGCAGCCCACGAGGCCGGCTACCGGGCGTGCAAGCGGTGCCTGCCCGAGGCGACGCCCGGGTCACCCGCGTGGAATCTGCGCGGGGGCGCCGCAGCGCGCGCCATGCGTCTGATCGCCGCCGGGGTCGTGGAGCAGGAGGGCGTTCCCGGTCTCGCCCGCAGGCTGGGTTACTCGCCGCGGCATCTCACCCGGCTGCTCACCGCCGAGCTCGGCGCGGGCCCGCTCGCCCTCGCCAGGGCGCACCGTGCGCACACCGCCCGCATGCTGCTGGTGGGCACCGACATGGCGATCTCGGAGGTCGCGTTCTCGGCGGGCTTCGCCAGCATCCGGCAGTGCAACGACACGATCCGCGAGGTCTTCGCGATGACGCCGGGGCAGCTGCGCGCGACGCGTCGCCCGCACCACGCCGAGTCGGATGCCGATGCGCAGGGCGCCATCGACCTGCTGCTCCCACATCGTGCGCCGATGGATGCCAGTGGTGTCTTCGCCTGGATGGCCGCGCGCACCTTGCCGGGCGTCGAGACCGCCACCGAGAACTCGTTCGCCCGGCGTCTGCGGATGCCCGGCGGCCCCGCACACCTCGAGATCCGGCAGGATGCCGCCGGTCGCCTGCGGCTGCGCGCACGCGTCACCCGGCTCGGCGATCTGTCGCCGCTGGTGGCGACCGCGAGACGGCTGTTCGACCTCGACGCCGACCCGGAGGGGGTGGATGCCATCCTCTCCGCACATGCAGAACTCGCGCCGCTCGTCGCGGCAGTCCCCGGCATCCGCGTTCCCGGTGCGGCCGACCCGCACGAGATGCTGATCCGCGCCATGGTCGGGCAGCAGATCACCGTCGCCGCGGCGCGCACCGCGCTGACGGCACTCGCCGAGCAGCTGGGGGAGCGCACCGCCGATGGCGGGCTGCTCTTCCCGACCATGGCCGCGATCGCCGAGCACGGCGCCGAGGTGCTGCGCGGCCCCGCCGCGCGCATCCGCGCGATCACCGGAGCGGCAGCGGCGCTCGCCGACGGGTCACTGATCCTCACCGTCGGCGACGATGCGGCCGAGCAGCGAGAACGGCTGCTGGCCCTGCCGGGCATCGGACCGTGGACGGCCGATTACGTGCGGATGCGAGTGATCGGCGACCCGGACGTCTTCCTGCCCGGCGACGTCGCGATGCGCGCGGGAGCTGCGGCATCCGGCCTGCCGGGAGACGCGAAGGCGCTCACCGCGTGGGCCGAGCGCCTCGCCCCGTGGCGCAGCTACCTCACCGCTCACCTCTGGCGCGCAGCACCAGTGCGGGCGCCGCGAACACCACGCGCCAAGACCCTGACGAAGGAGTCTCAATGACCGCCCTCATCCAGACCATCGACACCCCGGATGGCGCGCTGACGATCCTCACCGACGCGCAGCAGCGCGTGCTCGCCTCCGGGTGGAGCGCCGATCAGGCCGAGATCGTCGCGCGCGTGCATCCGACCCTGCGTCCGGAGCAGATCGCGGAGGGCGAATCGGATGCTGCGGGCGCCGCCCGCGCGTACTACGGCGGCGAACTGTCGGCGATCGACGGCGTCGCCGTCCACCAGCACGGCACCGAGCTTCAGCGGGCCGGCTGGGCGGCACTGCGCCGGATCACCCCGGGGAGCCCGCTGACCTACAGCGAGTTCGCGATCGAACTCGGCAGTCCGCAGGCCGTGCGGGCGGCAGCATCCATCTGCGCGCGCAATGCGCCCGCGCTGTTCGTGCCCTGCCACCGCGTGCTGCGGTCGGACGGATCCCTCGGCGGCTTCGCCTGGGGCCTCGACGTCAAGCAGAGCCTCCTCGACCGCGAGGCCGGTCTCGCCGGCTGACCTTCCGGTCAGACAGCAGGCGCCTCGTCGTCGATGTCGGTGATGAAGGCGACGGCCGCGTAGACGAGCTTCGAGAAGTCGACGACCTCATCGCGGATGGCGGTGTTGTCGACCACGTAGGCCAGTGACACCGGGAAGTCCTTCATCCCCGCGTGCGGCGTCTCGCCGGCGACGCGGGCAGTGAAGACGATCCCGAACACGCGCAGGTCGACCGTGCCGTCGTCGGCGACGCGGATCAGCTGCGGGTCCGCGGCCTGCGGGTCGACTCCCAGCTCCTGCAGGGCGGTCAGGGTCGTGCGGTAGGAGATCGCCTCGTCGAGCACGGCGAAGAAGTAGTCGGGGCGGTCGGGACCGGGGGCCTGTCGCAGCAGCCGCGCCTCGGCGGGCAGCTGCGGGGGGAGGTCGGCCGGGCCGACGTCTATGGCTTCGATGCGCAGACGCGAACTCATGTCAGTCAGCGTACGCGCCGGGAATGACACTTGCGTCGCACACGTTCGCAGGAATAGGCTCAAAGGCTGTCGCGCCGACCGGGCGACGAAGCCGAGCCTGAGGAGGACACCATGGCCACGACGAATGTCAAGACGCTCATCGCCCTCGGCTCGCGCGCGGTTCGACCGCGCGACTGATCGCGGTCCGCGACCGGTTCGCGTCGCACCGCCCAGATCGGATGCTCGCAGCATCCGCCCTCGACAGGATGCCCCCGGCATCCGCCCCGACTTCGTCTTCCGCTCGCTACTCATCTGAGAGTCATGTCTGTCACCTCTTCCTCGTCGTCGCTGTCCACCTTCGCCGCGCTCTGGCGGCTCAAGCCCTTCGTACGGCCCATCATGGGCCGCCTCATCGGCGGAGCGCTCAGCGCCCTCGCCGCAGCCGTCATCGCGCTGATGATCCCGATCGTGCTCGAGCAGATCGTGAAGGGCCCCATCGCCACCGGCGGCATCGGGCTCATCGCCGTCGGCGCCTTCGGTGTGCTCGCCCTCGCCCTCGGCGAGGCCGCCATGGTGTGGCTGCGCCGCTGGTTCGTGCTGACGCCCGCCACCGAGGTCGAGTTCCAGATGCGCACCGACCTGTACTCGCGGCTGCAGAGCCTGCCGGTCGCGTTCCACGACCGCTGGCAGTCCGGCCAGCTGCTCAGCCGCATGATGCAGGACATCGGGCTGATCCGCCGCTGGATCGCCTTCGGGCTGATCCTGCTGGTGGTCAACATCCTCACCATCGGCATCGGCGCCGTGCTGCTGTTCCGCTGGCACTGGCTGCTCGGCACGATCTTCCTCGTGACAGGCCTCCCGATGTGGATCCAGGGATACCTGTTCGAGAAGCGCTATGGCACGCTCGCCCGCCGCAGTCAGGACCAGGCCGGCGACCTCGCCACCAGCGTCGAGGAGAGCGTGCACGGCATCCGCGTGCTCAAGGCCTTCGGGCGCGGCAAGCACGCCCTGAGCCGCTTCAGCCGCCAGGCCGAGACCCTGCGCGAGACCGAGCTCAGCAAGGCGCGCGCCGTGGGCGAGATCTGGTTCTGGCTCGACCTGATGCCGCAGATCGCCTTCGGGCTGAGCCTGATCACCGGCATCTGGCTGATCGCCGACGGTGCGATCGACGTGCCGCAGCTGTTCGCCTTCTTCGCGATGGCCACCGTGCTGCGCTGGCCGATCGAGTCGATCGGGTTCCTGTTCTCGTTCATGCTCGATGCCCGCACGGCCACCGACCGCGTGTTCGACATCTTCCAGGAGACCAACACGATCACCGACCCCGAGAACCCGGTCAGCATCGCCGAGCCGCACGGTCGGCTCGCCTTCGAGGGCGCGCACTTCCGGTATCAGGACGCCGGCGCCGCCGAACGCGATCTGCTCGACGGCATCGACCTCGTGCTCGAGCCCGGCGAGACGATGGCGCTGGTCGGCCTGACCGGCAGCGGCAAGACGACTCTGACCACCCTGCCGGCGCGTCTGTACGACGTGACTGGGGGGCGGGTGACGCTCGACGGCGTCGACATCCGCGACCTGGAGCTCTCCGAGCTGCGTCGTCATGTCGCGATGGCCTTCGAGGACGCGACGCTGTTCTCGGCATCCGTGCGCGAGAACGTGCTGCTCGGCCGCGCCGACCTCGACCTGCGCAGCGAAGAGGCCGACCGGGTGCTGCATGAAGCCCTAGACGTCGCTCAGGCGGGCTTCGCCGAGCAGCTGCCCGAGGGGCTGGAGACGATCATCGGCGAAGAGGGACTGAGCCTGTCCGGCGGACAGCGTCAGCGTCTCGCACTCGCCCGTGCCGTCGCCGCCGCCCCCAAGGTGCTCGTGCTCGACGACCCGCTGTCCGCGCTCGACGTCGACACCGAGGCGCTGGTCGAGGAGGCGCTGCGGCACGTGCTCGCCGAGACCACTGCGCTGATCGTCGCCCACCGTCCCTCGACCGTCGCGCTGGCCGACCGGGTGGCTCTGCTGGAGAAGGGAAGGATCACCGCGGTGGGGAAGCACTCCGACCTGCTGCGCACCAGCGCCCACTATCGGCATGTGATCTCGAGCCTCGAAGCCGAGGAGGCCGCTCGCACCGGGGCGATACCGATCATCACCGAGGCCGTCGCCGAGGCGCACCAGCGTGAGCAGCAGGAAGCAGCTGATGCCGCAGACCAGGACGCACTCGAAGAGGAGGTGCAGGCATGACCATCATCGGAACCCAGAACGAGGATCGCTCCGACTACACCAAGGAGGAGAGCCGCGCCATCCGGCAGCGCTCGCTGCGCCTGCTCGGATCGCTGATCCAGCCGCTGCGCCTGCGGATCGTGATCGCCGCACTCGTGCTCGTGGTCTCGACGGCGCTGCAGGTGGCGGGGCCGATCCTGATCGGCGTCGCCCTCGACAGCGCCCTGCCGCAGCTGCTCGAGAATGCCGATTGGATGCCGGCGATCGCCGTGACCGTCGCATACCTGCTCGCGGGCAGCATCGGCGCCGCGCTGATCGGCCTGTACGTGGTGCTGGCTGCTCGCATCACCCAGGCGGTGCTGCTCGAGCTGCGCAAGCGCATCTTCCTGCACACCCAGCGGCTGAGCCTCGAGTTCCACGAGTCGTACACCTCTGGCCGCATCATCTCGCGGCAGACCAGTGACCTCGACTCGATCCGCGAGCTGCTCGACGGTGGCCTCAACAACCTCGTCTCGGGTGTGCTGTTCGGACTGTTCACCTTCATCGCACTGGTGAGCTACGACTGGCAGTCCGGTGTGATCCTGGCCCTCGCGGGAATCCCGCTGGTGCTGTTGATGCGCTGGTTCTACAAGCGGTCGCAGCTCGTGTACCGCGAGTCGCGGGTGATCAGCGCGAAGGTGATCGTGCAGTTCGTCGAGACGATGACGGGCATCCGCGCGGTGAAGTCGTTCCGCAAGGAGCCGCGCAACGATGAAACGTTCCGCAAGGTCGCCGGCGACTACCGTGATGTGAACCGCCGCTCGATGGTGCTGTTCGGCACGTTCGAGCCCGGGCTCATGGCGGTCTCGGCGCTGACGATCGCGCTGGTGGTGCTGTGGGGCGGCATCCGCGTCTCCGACGGCGTGCTCGGTGTCGGCGTGCTGCTGGCGACCGTGCTGTACGTGCGCAACTTCTTCGCGCCGATGCAGGAGATCGCGATGTTCCTGAACTCCTACCAGTCGGCCACGGCCGCGCTGGAGAAGGTCTCGGGCGTGCTCGACGAGGTGCCGACGGTGCCCGACCCCGACAAGCCGGTCGACCTGTGGGAGTCGCGCGGTGCGATCCGCTTCAACGAGGTCACCTTCGGTTACAACGGCGAGAAGACGATCCTGCCCGAGTTCACCCTCGACATCCCGGCCGGTCAGACGATCGCGCTGGTCGGCACGACGGGTGCCGGCAAGTCGACGCTCGCCAAGCTCATCTCGCGATTCTACGACCCGAGCATCGGCTCGGTGACGCTCGACGGCGTCGACCTGAGGATGCTGCACCCGAAGGACCTGCGCCGCGCGATCGTGATGGTGACGCAGGAGGCGTACCTGTTCAGCGGCACGGTCGCCGACAACATCGCGCTCGGCAAGCCGGACGCCACGCTGGACGAGATCCGCGCGGCCGCGCGGGCCGTGGGCGCCGACGGGTTCATCGAGAGCCTGCCCGACGGGTACAACACCGACGTGAACAAGCGCGGCGGTCGCGTGTCGGCGGGGCAGCGTCAGCTGATCTCGTTCGCGCGGGCGTTCCTCGCCGACCCCGCGGTGCTGATCCTCGACGAGGCGACCGCGTCGCTCGACATCCCGTCGGAGCGGCTGATCCAGGACGCGCTGCAGACGCTGCTGGCCGACCGCACGGCGATCATCATCGCGCACCGCCTGTCGACGGTCGCGATCGCGGATCGCGTGCTGGTCATGGAGCACGGGCGCATCATCGAGGACGACACCCCGGAGGCCCTCATCGGCGGCACCGGCAAGTTCGCGCAGCTGCATGCGGCCTGGCAGGAGACTCTGGTCTGAGGCTGTCCGCGGCGGGTCATCACGTGGTTAGGTTGAAGGTGTGGATCCGTTCTGGGCGATGGCAGCCGAGCTGTGGTGGATCGCCCCTGCCGTCGTCGCCGGCGGCGGGGCGGTCGCGTTCGGCGCGACGCGGAGGCGTGACGTGGTGAGCGGCAGACGTCTCGGCTACGACGCGGCACGGCTCGAGTTGCGCCGCGCTCAGCAGGACGCCAAGGTCGCCGCTGACAACGCCCGCATCGCCAGGGCCGAGTCGACGCGGGTGAACGCGGAGCGAGCGGCGGCGAGAACGGATGCCGGTGCGGTGGCGGCCGCGCGACGCGCGTTGCGCGAGGCGCAGTTGGCGTCGAAGGCGGCCACGGCCAGGGTGAGGGCCGCTCGTGCCCGCCTGTCGGCCGAGCGCACGGCGCTCTCGAGGGGTGGCGAGCCCCCACTGAACCGGCTGCGTGCGCGTCACGACGCGGTGCTCGGTCGGTGGATGCAGTACGAGACCGACGCGGACAAACTGCTCGCCTTTCCCGCGATGACGGATGCCAGGGTGCCCGCGACCGCCGACTTCCTGGCGGCACTGCAGACGGCCCGCGAGCTGCGCCCCGGTGAGCAGGGGGCGCGAGTGACGGCATCCGACTACGGTGCGTACCGCGACGCCGTCGAGCGGCTCGAGCGTGCTTTCGACATCGCCGAACGCAGTGTGCGCGGCGCGCCGCGGCAGACCGAGGTGCCCGAGGCGCTGCGCGACGCCGCGCGCACGCTGATGGAGCGCACCACCGACGTGCTGGGTCGTGCGTCGGACGCCCTGGGGTCGTGGGGTCGCGATCGGGATGAGCCGCCGCGCGACGGTCGCTGAGACCGCACGCCGCTGAGGGCGGCTGCAATTGCATAGGATGCCAGTGGTCGTGATCTCCTGCAGAATTGCAAACACCCTAGATTCGTGCCCGATTCCGGAGCGCCGGCGCGAGGTGCAGACCTCGGCTGATGGCCGCGGCGAGCGTCCGCTCGACGTGTTCCCAGTCGTAGATGACCTGCGCGTACGAGAACCGCAGCACGGTGTATCCGCGCATTCGCAGTTCGGCGTCGTGAGCGATGTCGCGGGTGCGGTCGGCAGATGACGAGTGATACGCCCAGCCGTCGATCTGGATGACTAGGTGCGTGCCGATGAGGAAGTCGACGTCGTGACCGGCGAGGTTCACCTGCATGCGCATGCGTACGCCCCAGGAACTCAGCCGCACATGGAACAGCGTCTCCAGTGACGAGCCGGCTCCCGGCCGCACATGCTCGAGACATCGGCGGGCTGCCGCGCTGCGCCACCGCACGCTCCGCAGTGACTCCAGTGTGGTCGATTCCGCGCGCATCGCTGATTCCCAGATGGCGACTGCCTGATCCAGATCGAAACACTGCGCAGCATCCGCCAGCGCATCTTCGATCGACGCCTCCAATGTGCGGGGACGGCGGGGGCTCAGCGATTTCGCCCAATGCGCCGTGACGTCATCGACCTGCAATGACCCGTGCGGCGGCAGATGCAGGTGCACCCCTGCGTCGGTGTCCGGTGGCACCCACCATCCGCGCCGCCGGGCGAGCGAAACGCACGTAAGGACTCCGCCGTTCGTCGCCGCCGTCACCAGGTCCGGCGCGGCGGTGCCGAGTGCGATCCATTTCGCGCGGATACGGCGTACGCGGCCCGCGCGGATCGCAGCGCGGATGTGGGAGGCTGTGAAGCCGGCATCCGCTGCATCATCGCGATGGCCGATATTGTCGCGTTCACTCAACCACTTCGTCAGATCCATGCCCGACAGCCTGCGGCAGAATCAGCAGTCGATGACGCCCAGAACCCGGGTTCTGTGGATTGATTCCGAAAGCCGTGGACTGTGCAGGGGGAGTGGGCCATCAGGTTCGGCGGACGATTTCAATTCCATCGGATGCCAGCGGCCGAGATCTCCTGCAGAAGTGGAAACACCCGCGGCACTTGCGCGCGCTCAGCGTGCGAGAACGCTCTCAGGAAAGCGGCGACGGAGCCTCGATGGGGGAGGGGATTCGAGACCCCGCCGCCTGTTCAGGACGTGACGCGGATCTGGGCGATGACCTCGGAGTACTCGGTCTCGCCGACCGGTTCGAAGCCCACGCGTCGGAAGAACGCCTCGGGCCCTCCGTCACCGGCTTCGTAGATCACGTTCACATGATCGACGCCGCGTGCGCGGGCCTCGTCGATCAGGGCCTGCACGGCGAAGCGACCGACGCCACGCCCCTGGTCATCGGCATCGACGTTGATGCGCCAGAGCACGCTGCGGAAGTTCTCTTCGAGCGCTTCCGCATCGAAGCTCGCGCTGACGAAGCCCACCACCTGGTCGCCGTCGAGTACGACCCGCTGCCAGGATGTCTGCGGGTTCACCACCGTGGCGGCGATGCCGTAGGACACAGGGGCGAGGAACTGCTCCTGCCCCGGCTTGAGCGACAGCTTGTTCACGGCGACGATCGTCGCCGCGGAGAGTTCGACCACGCGCAGTTCCGACATGACCCCAGGCTAGCCCCTCAAGGCGGCCGGTGGCGGAAATGTCATCGGATGACGCAAGAAGTGCCTGAAGACGGCCTCAAACGGCGCGTGCCGCACTCAGGTATCTTGGTATCGAGATAAATTGCCGCAGCGAAACGGAGATCCGGTGACCGACGACGCCATCATCTACACCTACACAGACGAGGCGCCGGCACTGGCGACCGCGTCCTTCCTGCCGATCATCAAGGCGTACACGAGCCAGGCGGGCATCGAGGTGGAGACGCGTGACATCTCGCTGGCGGGACGCATCCTCGCCGCATTCCCCCAGAAGCTCACCCCTGAGCAGCAGGTCGGCGACGCGCTCGCCGAGCTCGGCGGACTCGCTACGCTGCCCGAGGCCAACATCATCAAGCTGCCCAACATCTCGGCGTCGATCCCGCAGCTGAAGGCCGCCATCGCCGAGCTGCAGCAGAGCGGCTACGACGTGCCCGACTACCCGGACGAGCCGTCTTCCCTCGAGGAGAAGGACGTCCGCGCGCGCTACGACCGCATCAAGGGCTCGGCCGTCAACCCGGTGCTGCGCGAGGGCAACAGCGACCGTCGCGCGCCGCTGGCCGTGAAGAACTACGCCAAGAAGCACCCGCACCGCAACAAGCCGTTCGCCGACGGCTCCAAGACCAGGGTGGCCACGATGGGCCACGACGACTTCAAGTCGAACGAGCGCTCGTGGGTCGCCGCCCACGACGACGTGCTCAGCATCCGCCACATCGCCGCGGACGGCAGCGAGACGGTGCTGAAGGAGGGTCTGAAGGTGCTGCCGCGCGAGATCATCGACGCGACGTTCCTGTCGGCTGCGCACCTCGACGCCTTCCTGGCCGAGACCCTCGAGGCCGCGAAGAGCGACGACGTGCTCTACTCGGTGCACCTCAAGGCGACCATGATGAAGGTCAGCGACCCCATCATCTTCGGCCACGTCGTGAAGGCGTTCTTCAGGGAGGTGTTCGCCCAGTACGGCACGCAGCTCGCCGAGGCCGGTCTGAGCGCGAACGACGGACTCGGCTCGATCCTCGCCGGACTGTCGGACATCGCCGGTGGCGACGAGATCAAGGCCGCTTTCGAGCGGGCGATCGCAGACGGCCCGCGCCTGTCGTACGTCAACTCCGACAAGGGCATCACCAACCTGCACGTGCCGAGCGACGTGATCGTCGACGCGTCGATGCCGGCGCTGGTGCGCAACGGCGGAAAGCTCTGGGGCGTCGACGGCGGCGAGGCCGACACCCTTGCGGTCATTCCCGACTCCTCGTATGCGGGTGTCTACCAGGCCGTGATCGAAGACGTCATCGCGAACGGACCGCTCGACCCCGCCACCATCGGCACGGTGCCGAACGTCGGTCTGATGGCACAGGCGGCCGAGGAGTACGGCAGCCACGACAAGACGTTCGAGATCGCCTCGGAAGGCGTCGTGCAGGTCGTCGACAGCGAGGGCACCGTCCTCATCGAGCACACCGTCGGCGCGGGCGACATCTGGCGCGCCACGCAGACCAAGCACATCGCCGTCATGGACTGGGTCAAGCTGGCCGTCACCCGTGCACGCGCGACCGGTGCGCCCGCGGTGTTCTGGCTGGACGCCAACCGCTCGCACGACGCGCAGATCATCGCGAAGGTGCACCAGGGTCTCGCGCTGCTCGACACCAAGGGCATCACGATCACCATCCTCGCGCCCGAGGAGGCCACGCGGTACACGCTGGCGCGCATGCGCCACGGCCTGGACACCATCTCGGTCACCGGCAATGTGCTGCGCGACTACCTGACCGATCTGTTCCCGATCCTCGAGGTCGGCACGTCGGCGAAGATGCTCTCGATCGTGCCGCTGCTCGCAGGCGGCGGTCTGTTCGAGACCGGCGCCGGCGGCTCGGCTCCGAAGCACGTGCAGCAGCTCGTCGGCGAGAACTACCTGCGCTGGGACTCGCTGGGCGAGTTCTTCGCGCTGGCGGCATCGCTGGAGCACTTCGGAGACCGCACCGACAACGAGCGCGCCCGCATCCTCGCTGAGACGCTGGATGCGGCCACCGGCACCTTCCTCGAGGAGGACCGCTCGCCGGGCCGTGCCCTCGGCACGATCGACAACCGCGGCAGCCACTTCTACCTCGCCCTCTACTGGGCGCAGGAGCTGGCGAAGCAGACCAAGGATGCCGAGCTGGCGGCGGCGTTCGCCCCGGTCGCCGAGACGCTCGCGGCCAACGAGCAGAAGATCGTCGACGAGCTGAATGCCGTGCAGGGTTCGCCGGTCGACATCGGCGGGTACTACCGTCCTGACGCCGAGAAGGTCGCCGCAGCCATGCGCCCGTCGCAGACGCTGAACGGCGTCATCGACGCTCTCGCCTGATCGAGACACCGAAGGGGGCGGATGCTGCAGCATCCGCCCCCTTCGTCGTATCGTGGCGCGTCAGGCGCGCACCCACACCTCGAGACCCGTCGGGGCGAGCTCGTACACCTGCCGGGCGACATCGATGGGCATGTTCACGCAGCCGTGGCTCATCCGGTTGCCGAAGTTGCTGTGCCAGTAGGTGCCGTGGAACGCCTCGTCACCGTTGAAGTAGACCACCCAGGGCACGTTCTCGGTGACGTACTTCGAGCCGTCGGCGTTCGTGCCCCTCATGTCCTGCATGGGCACGTGCGCCCGCACGCGGAAGTGGCCGAGATCGGTGTCGGTGCCCGGCCGTCCCGTGGACACCAGCCACGAGCGCACGGTCACGCCGTTCTCGATCAGGTAGGTGCGCTGGTCGCTGATGTCGACGATCAGGCTGCGCGCGATGGCCGCGGTCTCGAACGGGGTCTCGGTGACCGTGAGCGGGTAGACCGCATCGCCGTCCTCGAGTGCGGCGGCGAACTCGGATGCCACGCCTGAGGTGTCGCCCAGTGCGCGGCCGGTCACGCCCTCGACCTCGGTGCGCAGCACCTGTCCGCCGGAGTCGACGATGGTCTTCGCGGGTTCGGGCGCGCGGTCGACGGACTTCGCGAGCGTGTCGACGACGGCCTGCACCTTCGACTCGTCGGCGCTGATCGCCAGGGCGCCGTCCTCGGCGCTGACCGTCAGCCAGCTCGCGGCGACGGCGGGAGAGACGGGGACGGTGCGCTCGTCGCCGACGTAGAAGCCGATCTGGGCGAGCATGCCGTTGAGCTGCTCGGCGGTGGCTGCGGCCTCGTCATCGGTGATCGGCGCGGGCACGGCTGCCGGTTCGGCGGAGTGCGTGAAACTCGTCTGCCCGTCGTTGGCGGCGGTGCTGAAGGCCGTCGCCAGTTCGTCGACCGAGATGCCGGTGCCCGCCTCGGCGGGTGTTGTGACGTACTTCGATGCGGCCTCGTCGAACACCACGGTCGCATCCGTGGGGTCGATGTAGCTGGTGGGGACTGCGGCGCGCAGCGCCTGCTCGGCGGTCTCGGGGTCGAGTGTGACCGGAACGGTGACGGGGTCGCCCATCCAGGTGCCGAGGTTCCACATCGGGCTGTCGGCGAACGCCTGCTCGGCGAGCGCCTGCGCGTCGACGGCGGCTCCGAGATCGGCGCCGCTGAGGTTCGTGTCCGCGCCGCCGGTCAGTTCGACCTCGGTCGTCGCGATGCGGTTGCCGATCGCGTCGGCCGCCATCCCGGGTGTCATCCAGCCGACCGATACACCGGCGACCGTCGTGCCGGGGGCGATGAGCACCAGTGAGGCACCGACCGCGGCGAGCAGAACGGCTCCCGCGCCGAGTCCGATCCACAGGCCCGTGCGCCGCTTCTTCGGAGCGGGCTCATAGGGGGCCCATTCCACGGGCTGATCCCCGTCGACAGGCGGCAGGACTGCCGTCTGCGCATCGGACGGGATTGCTCGCGCGGCGCCCGTATCGGGTCCAGAGATCACATCGGTCACGGACTCACCCCCCAAGGAAACGTGACGTATGCACTCATGGTATGTGACGCGCAGGGCGAGCGGGGGCCGTCCCGGGGCGGAGGATACCCGCGATCCGTAACGTTTCGGTAACCGGCGCGCCCGAGAAGTCGCTCGTGTTGCGCGGTGCACGGTTCGTAAGGTGTACTAACAAATATGACGATCGCGAACCGGCATCCTGGCGTGCGCATCGGCCTGGACGTCGGCGGCACGAAGATCGCGGGCATCGCGCGCGCCGACGACGGCACCGTGCTGGCGACTGTCCGCAGTGCGACCGGCAGCGGGGGCGAAGCGGTGCTCTCGGGCATCCTCGACGCCGTCCACGCACTGCGCGCACAGCTCGACACGGTCGTCGAGCTGCTCTCGATCGGGATCGGCATCCCCGGTCTGGTCGACGTGGCCGAGGGGCGCGTGCTGCACGCGGTGAACCTCGGCGTGGAGTCGCTCGCCATCTCAGCGCGCGTGCGGGATGCCATCGGAGTGCCCTGCCACGTCGAGAACGACGTCAAGGCGGCGGCACTCGGGGCGGCGTCACTGCGTGACGACAGCGCGCCGATCGCCTATCTGAACCTGGGTACCGGCGTCGCCGCCGGCGTCGTCGTGGACGGACGCATCTGGCGCGGCTCCAGGGGCACTGCCGGCGAGGTGGGGCACTTCGTCGTCGACCCGAACGGTCGCTCGTGCGGCTGCGGTCAGCGCGGCTGCATCGAGACGCTGTGCGGCGGGGGCGCACTCGCCCGCGCCTGGGGGCGCGACGGCGAGTGGCCGGTCCGTGACATCCTCGACGCCGCAGCCGTTGGCGATCCGACCGCGATCGTGCTGCGCGACGACCTGTTCCGAGGCGTCGCTGCGGCCGTGCGTGCGCTCGTACTGTCCTTCGACGTGGAGACCGTCGTGATCGACGGCGGGCTCACCGCACTCGCAGACCGGCTCGAGTCGGGCATCCGCGCCGCCCTGCGCTCGGATGCCACGACGTCACCGTTCCTGCAGTCGCTGCGCCTCGATGAGAGGATAGACATGCTTCCGGCGCATTCGCCGGTGGCGGCCATCGGGGCCGCCTTGCTGGGCACCGCCCTCGCGGACACCACCTCATTCGACAAGGAGATCGTCCCCCATGGCTGAAGTCGTCATCCTCGAGAACAAGGCCGCGGCCGGTGCCCTGGTCGCCGACGAGATCGTGCGGCTGATCGACTCCGTCGCCGATCCCGTGCTGGGTCTGGCCACCGGGTCTACCCCGCTGCCGGTCTACGAGGCTCTCCGCGAACGCCTCGCCGGACACGACGTCTCGCACCTGCGCGGATTCGCCCTCGACGAGTACGTCGGCATCGACCCGGCGCACCCCGAGAGCTACCGTTCGGTCATCATGCGCGAGGTCATCGAACCGCTCGGTCTCGATCCCGAGCTGATCCGGGTGCCCAACGGCGCGATCGAGAGCATCGAGCACGCCGGCGCCGACTACGAGGAGGCCATCGCGGCGGCGGGCGGCGTCGACCTGCAGATCCTCGGCATCGGCACCGACGGACACATCGGCTTCAACGAGCCTGGCTCGTCGTTCGCCTCCAGCACGCGTGTGAAGACCCTCACCGAACGCACCCGTGAAGACAACGCGCGCTTCTTCGACTCCATCGACGACGTGCCGCGGCACTGCGTCACCCAGGGGCTCGGCACGATCCTGCGGGCGCGCCACCTGGTGCTGCTCGCGTTCGGCGAGGGCAAGGCGCGCGCGGTCGCCGCGGCCGTCGAAGGACCTGTCACCGCCCTGCTGCCGGCCTCGGCGATCCAGCTGCACCCGCACGTCACGGTCGTGCTCGACGAGGCCGCTGCGAGTGAGCTGAAGCTCGCCGACTACTACCGCTACAGCTACGCGAACAAGCCCGCCTGGCAGGGCATCTGACCCGCCGTTGACACTCGGGCGGGGTCTGCTGGCCTCGGGTGCGGCTCAGGCCCAGGCGATGGGCAGCAGGTGCTCGATGCTCAGCGGCGCGAGCGGCACGCTGTCGACGTCGCCGCGCTCGAGCCAGCGCAGCTCGGCGAGCTCGGCCTGCACGATGACCTGATCGGCCTCGGCGCGCAGCGCGAAGGCATCGGCGACGACACGGTGATCGGGCTCGTTCGCGGCGGCCGACACGAAGGTGCCCAGCGGTCGCAGCGCCGCCTCGTCGATACGCAATGCCAGTTCTTCGTCGAGCTCTCGGATCAGCGTCTGCGCGGGCGTCTCGCCGGGCTCGGGCTTGCCGCCGGGCTGCATGAACCTGGTCGTGCCCTGCTTGCGCACGACCAGCACGCGACCCGTCGCGTCGACGATCACGGCGGCACTCACGCGGATGTCAGGCACCGAGGAACACCTTTCCCGGGTTGAGGATCCCCTGCGGGTCGAACACGCGCACGATGTCGCGCTGGAGCTGCCATTGGTCATCGCCCAGCTCTTCGGCGAGCCAGCGGCTCTTCAGCATGCCGATGCCGTGCTCGCCGGTGAGGGTGCCGCCCAGACGGATCGCGGCGCGGAACAGCTCGTCGGCCGCGGCCCAGATGTGAGCCGGAACCTCGTCGCCGTCGAAGATGAAGTTGGGGTGCAGATTGCCGTCGCCGGCATGCGCGACGGTGGGGATGCTGACGCCGTGCTGCCGCTCGATGCGGGCGATCTCGTCGAACATCGCCGGCATCGCGCTGCGCGGCACCGCGACGTCCTCGATCAGGGTCGTGCCGAGCGAGGCCATGGCCGGATGCATCGCGCGTCGCACCTGCAGCAGGCGTTCACCCTCGGCCGGGTCATCGGTGATGGCCACCACGCCGCCGGCGGCTTCGAGCACCCGGCCGATCACCGCGGCCTCCTCGCGGGCCGCGGGACCGTCGGTCTGGATCGTCAGCTGTGCCGCGTGGGGCGCGGGCGAGGGGAGGGCCAGCAGGGCGTGCACCGCGGCCAGCGAGGCGGCGTCCATCAGCTCCATGATCGCCGGCTGGACACCGGCGGCTGTGACCGCAGCTGCCCCCGCGGCCGCATCGCGCACCGTGGGGAACATCGCCGTGATCGTGCAGATCGCCCCCTGGGCGAGACGGCGCAGCTTGAGCGTCGCTCCGACCACCACGCCGAGGCGTCCTTCGGAGCCGATCACGAGTGAGGTCAGGTCGAGCCCGGTGACGCCCTTCACCGTGCGGTGGCCGAGACGCAGCATCCGCCCGTCGGCGAGCACCAGATCGATGCCCAGCACGGCGTCGTGGACGACGCCGTACTTCGCGCACAGCAGTCCGCCGGCGCCGGTGGCGATGTTGCCGCCCACCGTGGAGATGTCGCGGCTGGCCGGGTCGGGTGCCCACCACAGGCCGTGTGCGGCCAGCTGCGCATTCAGATCGCCGTTCAGGATGCCCGGTTCGACGACGGCGATGAGATCGTCGGCGCGCACCTCGAGGATGCCCGTCATCAGGGCCGTCGACAGCACCAGCTCGCCCGGGCCCGCGTTGGCGGCGCCGGCCAATCCGGTGCCCGCGCCGCGGACCACGACGGGCGTGCCGGTGCGGGAGGCGAAGCGCATGGTGCGCTGCACGTCATCGACGGTACGCGCATGCACCACGGCGAGCGGGCGCTCCGCCGAGCGGTGTCCGCTGCGATCTGCCCTGGCCGTCTCGAGCGTCTCCGGCGAGCAGTCGACGATGTCGCCGAGCTCGCGCCGCAGCGACTCGAGGAGATCGGTCATGACGCGCTGCTCAGCTCAGGGCGCGACGACCGGCGATGACTCCGGCGGCGACCGCCACGACGGCGAAGGCGATGCCGATCCAGGCGGAGCCCATCGACCACCAGGCGAGAGTGACGCCGACGTAGATGAGCAGCTCGACCAGGGCGCGCAGGAAGGGGTGCAGACGCAGCACGGGCTTGGACGAGAGGACCAGCGCCCAGAGGACCAGCACGATGACGGGCGCCCCGATGCCGACCACGATGCTCCACGGCAGCGGCCACGTCGCGAAGCCCCACAGGGCGAGGGTGGCGAGCGCGGCGAGCAGCACCAGCACGCGGATGATGTCGAGCGGCGTGACGGCGGGACGGCTCACGCCCGGTTCGGTGACGGGGTCCTGGGGCATGCTCCCAGTCTATTCGGCGGGTGGTGCAGTGCCTTCATCAGTCGCAGGGAGCAGCGCCGACAGCGAAGTGGTCTTCCACTCCTGGACGTTGCCGTCGACCGCGTAGCCGAAACGGATGGTCGCGTTCTCGATCTGCCAGAATGCCGCGTCGATGACCGCTGTCGCCTGTCCATCGCCGTCGAGTGTGACGTTGTCGCCGCGCCCGATGCCGATTCCTGGGCCGATCCGCACGTACACCGTGGCACCGGGCGTGCCCTGGACGGGGATCGTGAAACGCGAGCCGAGCCAGTCATCGGTCAGTTCCGCCGTGCCCAGCGTCAGTTCGTCGCTGATCCCGGGATCAGTCTCCTCACCCGGACCCGGATCGGGCGACGGTGTCGGCTCGGGGCTGGGCGTCGGCTCGGGGCTGGGGGTCGGCTCGGGGCTCGGCGTCGGCTCAGGCGTGGGCGTCGGCTCCGGGCTGGGAGGGGGAGTCGGGGTCGGAGTGGGCGTCGGCTCCGGGGCCGGCGTCGGTTCGGGTTCCGGCTCGGGCGCGGTCGACTGCTCGGGCGTCGGGGACTCTGCGGGCTCCGCGGGAGCCGTCTCGGGCGCGGACGCCTCCTCGTCATCGGTCGCCGGCGGTGCCGGCGGCACGATCGGTGACGGCGCGGGCGGCTGCTCGTCGTCGACCTCGATCACCATCGGGTTCTCGATCCCCATCGACGTGTCGGGGCTCACCTCGGAGTCGATCGCTGACGAATCCGACTGCGAGGCGCTCGGCGGCGAGGTCGCCACGCCGGCGGCGGTGATGACGGGTACGACGGCCACCGCGGCGACGACTCCGGCGACGACGAGCGCGGCCGATCCGACGCCCACCAGGGCGCCGATGCCCGTGACCGAGCCGGTGCCCGAACCAGCGGAGGCTCCGCTGCCGCCGGCCGCAGCCGCGCCGCCAGCGGCGCCGACCGTGGCGATGCCCGCGCTGCCGATTCCGCCTTCGACGACACCCGGGGGCATCGCAGCCAGTGCGACGATCGGAGCGCCACCGCCCTGCAGCGCGGCGAGGTAGCTCGAAGCACCGCCGACACCGAGCACCAGCGGAAGCAGGATGATCGCGAGGCGGCCCGAGACGTCCTTCGCCTCAGCGGCGACGATCAGACACCGCGCGCACTCTTCGAGGTGCGCGTCGACGCGCTGCTGGGCGCGCATGCCGAGGTTGCCGCGGGAGTGCGCGCCGAGGTGCTCGATGGTCCACCGGCACTCCGAGCCATCACCCGCGCTGCGCAGGTGCGCCTGGATCCAGGCCTCGCGCAGCCCCTCACGGGCGCGGAAGGTCAGCTGCGAGACAGCCCCGGCGGTCATGCCCAGCAGCGGGGCGATCTCGGCCGGCTTCATCTGCTCGATCTCGGAGTACCAGAGCACCTCCTGCCAGCGGGAGGGTAGCGAACGGAACGCCTGGGCGGTCAGCCCGCGGTCGAGCGCCTCATCGGCGGCGGATTCGGTGGTGCTGGGATCGGCGACCGTCTCGAGCTCGTCGATCGCGGTCTCGCGGCGGGCCCGGCCCCAAGCCGCGGCGGTGTTGCGGATGCTGGTGAACAGGTACGCCCGGAACGAGCCGTTGGGGCCGCCGCCCTTGAGGATCGCCTGGTAGATGCGGGCGTACGCCTCTTGCACCAGGTCGTCCGGGTCGATCGACGATGTGATCGACCGTGCCACCGTGAGGCCTGAGGGGTAGTGGCGTCGCCAGAGTTCACCGAAGGCCTCGGTGTCACCCGACCGGGTGCGCAGCACGAGGTTGGCATCGGCCGATGCCCCATGATCGGTGTTCTGGTCTCCCACTGGATGTCCTCACCCCGCGGTCTGCGGGATCGCTCTCACAAGAAGAGACGCGTGAGTGCTCGATTCATCACGCGTCTTATCCATTCTGACCGGAAACGGCCGTCTGAACCACCCCTGTGGAGAACTCCCCGCACTCGTCGGGGAACTTCGCCGAGAAATTTGTGAGAAGTCGCGTAATGGAACGCGTGGTGCGTCGTCTCTTCTCGTAGAGCATCCCAAAGCGCCACCGGGGGGCGGTGCGGCGGGGTCGATGCCAGGGGTATCGCATCGAAAAACTTGGTCGGGTCGGAGACCTCGGGGGAGGAGCCTTCGACCCGGCCAGCTCTTCTGGGGGCGAGAGAGTCGCTCTTCTGGGGACGAGAGGGCCGTCGCACCGGGGGGTGTGACGGCCCATCCGCCCGTCCGCTGACTACCCGACGTCAGCGGGCGGGCGCCGCGCCCACCCACACGCCCTGCACCGCGAAGTCGGCATCCAGCAGCACCGCGTCGGCGACGAAGCCCGGCTGCAGCAAGCCCAGGGTCGATCCGCGACCGACGGCGTCGGCCGGCGTCGCCGTGAGTGCGCGGACGGCCTCGCCCAGCGGCACGCCCGCCTCGACGGCACGGCGCAGCGCGACATCCTGCGTGAGCGTGGAGCCGGCGATCGACCCGGTGTCGTCGGTGCGTGCCACTCCGTCCTTCACCGTGACCTTCACGGCGCCGAGGTCGTAGTGTCCGTCGGCGCTGCCGGCCGCGGCCATCGCGTCGGTGATCAGCGCGACGCGTCCCGGCGCGACATCGAACAGCAGCTTGATGATGTGCGGGTGCAGATGGATGTTGTCGGCGATCCCCTCGAGTACCACGCGGTGGTCGGCGGCAGCCGTGACCACCGGGCCCGGCGCACGGTGGTGGATGCCGTTCATGGCGTTGAACGCGTGAGTCAGGATCGATGCGCCAGCCTCGAACGCCGCGCGCGCGGCATCCGCATCGGCGTCGGTGTGCCCGACCGCCGCCGCGGCTCCCGAGGCGACGATCTGGCGCACCGCGTCGAGGCCGCCGGGCAGTTCGGGGGCGATGGTCATCTGCCGCACGGTGCCGCGTCCTGCCTCCAGCAGGCGGGCGATGTCGGCAGATGTCGGGTGGCGCAATAGCGACGGCTCATGCGCTCCCTGGTGGCCGGGGTCGAGGAACGGGCCCTCGAGGTGACTGCCGAGGATCTCAGCATCCGACTCGGCGAGATCGGCGATCACCGCCACCTGCCGGGCGAGGTCGTCGACACTCGCGGTGACCAGCGAGATCACCGCGCGGGTGGTGCCGTGCGAGCGATGCATGTCGCGGCCGATGCGAATCGCATCGGCGCCCTCGTCGTAGGCGGCGCTGGCGCCGCCGTGACCGTGGATGTCGATGAAGCCCGGCGTGAGCAGGGCGCCGTCGCCGGCGAGAGCCGACGCATCGACCACGTCGTCGGCGGGTGCCCAGTCGGCCCCCGTGCCCCGCGCGACGACCATGCCCTCCTCGAAGCGCACCCACGCGTCCTCGGTGATCGAGCCGTCGCCGTCGGCGAGTCGCGCGGAGTGGATGACCCGCGATCCGCGGAAGTCGGTGGTCGGGGTCATCGAGTGCTCCAGTCGATCTCGGAGGTGGGGTGGAATCGGATGCCGTCAGCCTGCCACAGCGGGGCCATCGCGCCCAGCCGCGCCCGGAACGACTCCCAGGTCAGTTCGGCGCCATCGGCCGGTGTCCACGCGCGCTCGGCGACCGCCGCGATCCTCGGGAACATCAGCTGCTCGGCATCGGCCAGGCTGCGCACGGTCTCGGTCCACAGCGGACCCTCGACACCGAGAATCTCATCGGCGGGCACGTCGAGCACGTCGGTCGGCTCCCAGTCGTAGGCGCGACGCACATCGACCAGGCCCGCCCAGGCCAGACCGAGGGGGTAGTCGGCGTCGTACTTCATGTCGAGATACACCGCATTCGAGGGGGAGAGGATCAGCGAGCCGCCGCGCTCGACGAACTGCGCCGCCTCGGCGGCGTGCGCCTCGGAGGGCTCGACGCCGCCCCAGAACTGACCGATCGTGCCCTGCGCGATGCCCGAGACCGCACCGGCCTCGTGCCACGCGATGGGCGTCTTGCCGAGCTCGATCACCATCGCGCTGACCCGCTCGACGAAGTGCGCGAAGTCCTCGGCGGACGTGCCCAGCGATTCGTCGCCGCCGATGTGCAGGTAGGGCCCGGGGGTGAGGTCGCCGACCTCGGTGAGCACGTCGCGCACGAAGTCGTAGGTGCCCTCCTCGCGGATGCGCACGCTGGAGTGGCCGACGCCCCAGCCCGTGTACGGCTCGCCGGCGACGGGGAGCTTCTGGCCCCACAGGGCGGTGCTGCGCACGAGTTCGTCGTTGAGCACCGGTGCCTCGACGATCTCGGGGTAGGCGACGCCGATCGCGTGCGTGTGACCGGGGAGGTCGATCTCAGGGACGATCGTGATGTGGCGGGATGCCGCGTATGCGACGATCTCGCGGAAGTCGTCTTTGCTGTAGAAGCCGCCCTCGTCGCCGTTCGCGGCCGACACCGCGGCCTTCTCGGCCAGCAGCGGCCACGAGTCGATCTGGATGCGCCACCCCTGGTCGTCGGTGAGATGCAGGTGCAGGTGGTTGAACTTGAGGGCCGCGATCCGGTCGATCACGGTCTTGACCTCGGCCACCGGGAAGAAGTGGCGCGTCACGTCGAGCATCACGCCGCGGTACGCGAAGCGCGGGGCATCCGCCACGTCGGCACGCAGCCAGCCCCAGCCCTCGTCACCGTCGCGCAGCAGCTGCAGCAGCGTCTGGATGCCGTAGAACAGGCCGGCCTCGTCGCCGCCGATGATCTCGACGCGGTCGGCGACGCGCAGCGTGTACCCCTCGGCGCCCGCGGTGGCCGGGTCGACGAGCAGACTGATGGCTGCGTCATCGGCGCGGTCCGAGGCCGGAAGCCGGAAGCCGGTGCGCCGCTCGACGGCATCGATGAGCGTGGATGCCGCGGCAGGCGCTCCGTGGACCGTGGCCGTCGGCGCGAGGGCGACGCGCCCCTGTCCGGCGGTGGCCGAGATCGGTGACGGGATCAGGGGCAGAGGATCAGTAAAGGCCATGAACAAAACCTATCGTGTTCGGGCGCCGCGCATCCGCTAAGCTCGTGTGCGTCGCGACTGGCGTCTGGGTGGGGCACCACCGGGGAGCGACCTCATGGGATTCGACCGCGCGCCTGGGCCGATGAGGTACACCCCTATTTCCCGCGTGGACAGGAGACCGCCATGACCGACCGCTACTTCGACGCCCCGCTCGCCGAGGTCGACCCCGAGATCGCCGAGGTGCTCGAGCGCGAGCTGGACCGCCAGCGCACGTACCTCGAGATGATCGCCTCCGAGAACTTCGTGCCCGTCTCCGTGCTGCAGTCGCAGGGGTCGGTGCTCACGAACAAGTACGCCGAGGGCTACCCGGGCCGCCGCTACTACGGCGGCTGCGAAGAGGTCGATGTCGCGGAGTCCCTCGCCATCTCGCGTGCCAAGGAGCTGTTCGGCGCCGAGTTCGCCAACGTGCAGCCCCACTCGGGTGCCACGGCCAACGCCGCCGTGCTGCACGCCATCGCGCGCCCCGGAGACACCCTGCTGGGCCTGTCGCTCGACCAGGGCGGCCACCTGACCCACGGCATGAAGATCAACTTCTCGGGCCGCCTCTACGACATCGTCGCCTACGGCGTCGACCCCGAGACCTCGCAGATCGACATGGACGAGGTGCGCGCCCTCGCGATCGAGCACAAGCCGAAGGTGATCATCGCCGGCTGGTCGGCGTACCCGCGCACTCTCGACTTCGCCGCGTTCCGCGCGATCGCCGACGAGGTCGGCGCGCTGCTGTGGGTCGACATGGCCCACTTCGCCGGACTCGTCGCCGCGGGGCTGCACCCGAACCCGGTGCCGCACGCACACGTCGTCTCGTCGACCGTGCACAAGACCATCGGCGGCCCGCGCTCGGGCTTCATCCTCACCAACGATGCCGACATCGCGAAGAAGATCAACTCGGCCGTGTTCCCCGGCCAGCAGGGCGGACCGCTCATGCACGTGATCGCCGCCAAGGCGACCGCGTTCAAGATCGCCGGCACGCCGGAGTTCAAGGAGCGTCAGGAGCGCGTCCTGCGCGGCGCCGCGCTCATCGCCGACCGCCTCTCGCAGCAGGACGTCAAGGACGCCGGCATCGCCGTGCGCTCCGGCGGCACCGACGTGCACCTCGTGCTCGTCGACCTGCGCGACGCCGAGATCGACGGCAAGCAGGCCGAAGACCTGCTGCACGAGATCCACATCACCGTGAACCGCAACGCGGTGCCGAACGACCCTCGCCCGCCGATGGTCACCTCGGGTCTGCGCATCGGCACGCCCGCGCTCGCGACACGCGGCTTCGGCGACGCCGAGTTCACCGAGGTCGCCGACATCATCGCGCTGGCGCTGCTCCCCGGCGCCGACGTCGAGGCGCTGCGTGCCCGAGTCGCGACGCTGGCCGACGCGTTCCCGCTGTACCCCGGCCTGAGCCAGTAACTCAGACGCGTATTCGCGTCCTTCGTCTCGTCGCTGCGCTCCTCGCTCAGGAACCGGCAGGATCCGGTTCCTGAGTGAGCGCAGCGAGACGAAGGACGCCGGCAGGAAGGAGCGGCCGATGACCGCGAAGACACTGGACGGCAAGGCTGCGGCAGCCGAGATCCGGGCCGAATTGACCGAGCGCGTTGCGGCGCTGAGCGAGCGGGGCATCGTCCCCGGGATCGCGACCGTGCTGGTCGGCGCCGATCCGGCGTCGCAGCTGTACGTCGGCATGAAGCACCGGCAGTCCGAAGCGATCGGGATGAACTCGATCCAGCGCGAGCTGCCGGCTGACGCCACGCAGCACCAGGTCGAGGCGCTGATCGACGAGCTCAACGCCGACCCGGCGTGCCACGGGTACATCGTGCAGCTGCCGCTGCCGAAGCACCTCGACACCGACGCGATCCTCGAGCGCATCGACCCCGCGAAGGACGCCGACGGTCTGCATCCGACCAACCTGGGGCGCCTGGTGCTCAACGTGAATGCGCCCATCCACACCCCGCTGCCGTGCACGCCGCGTGGTGTGATCGAGCTGCTGCTGCGCAACGATTACGACCTGAAGGGCAAGCACGTGGTCGTCGTCGGTCGCGGCGTGACCATCGGCCGACCCATGGGGCTGCTACTGACCCGTCGCGACATCAACGCCACGGTGACGCAGGTGCACACCGGTACCCCTGACATGTCGCCGTACCTGCGCATGGCAGATGTGATCGTGGCCGGTGCCGGCGTGAAGCACCTGATCCGGGCATCCGACGTCAAGCCAGGCGCGGCGGTGCTCGACGTCGGTGTGACGCGCGAGGACGACCCCGAGACCGGCAGGTCGAAGGTGTACGGCGACGTGCATCCCGACGTCGCCGAGGTGGCGGGCTGGCTCTCGCCCAACCCCGGAGGCGTCGGACCGATGACCGTCGCGCTGCTGATGACGAACGTCGTCGAGGCGGCGGAACGGTGTGCTGAGCGAGCGTAGCGAGACGAAGCGCGGAGCGTCCGCTGACGCTGAGCGTCAGCCGAGTTCGTCGAGCATGCGACGCTGCTCGGGCGTGAGACCGTCCTTCAGTTCTTCGCGGCCCGCCTCGGCGGCGGGCGACGGC
The DNA here is from genome assembly GCF_037204185.1 of Microbacterium bandirmense. Taxonomy (NCBI): domain Bacteria; kingdom Bacillati; phylum Actinomycetota; class Actinomycetes; order Micrococcales; family Microbacteriaceae; genus Microbacterium; species Microbacterium bandirmense. The sequence goes on from NZ_JBBDGM010000002.1 coordinate 42,272, forward strand.
GGCGCGGTCGCCTTGTCGTCCGAGTCGGATGCCCGCGAACCACCGATCTTCGACGACGCGGCGTCGTAGAGCTCGCCGGCCTTCGCGTGCAGGCGGTCGTCGATGCGGTCGTAGACCATCCAGCCGATCAGCAGCAGCACCGGCGGAAGCGCCCAGCCCCAGAACAGACCGCGAACCGTCACGCCGCTGAAGAGCACCGTGAGCACCCAGATGATCAGCTCGACGATGAAGACGCTGCCGTACTGCACGACCTTCTCGCCGAGCCGCGTGCGCTGCGCCGCAGACTTGGCCGTGCCTTCGGCGAAGGCCCTGGCGAGCAGCGGCTTGATCAGCAGCGCGGCCGCGGTGAGGATGACCGATGCCCACAGCGCGTGCCATCCGACCCGCACGCTGGGCAGCAGCAGTCCGACCAGCAGCAGCACCGCGGCGTTGAAGACGTAGAGGGCTCCGAAGCGGACGATCGCGTTGCGCATGGGTACAGCGTTTCACACGCCGTGCGCGTGTGAAACAGCACCGAACGTCAGGCGCCGGTGAGCGTGCTCTCGATCCCGGCGATGCGCGCCTGCTCGTCGAAGCGGAACGTGGCGGTGCCGGTGGCATCCGACACGACCGCTGCGGAGAACGCCTCGTCGGACCACTCCAGCCGCCATCCCGCGAGCCGTGCCAGGTCCCAGACGGATGCCCGCGGGTCCTGCATCGTCAGACCGGAGAGCACGCGGGGGAGGGCGGTGACGGCCACGGCGACCGACAGCGGGGGCAATGGTGATTCCAGCAGCATCACGGCACGGCTATCGCCGATGTTCGCGATGTAGTACGGCGAGAGGCCGGTGATCTCGGTCGCCGCGCCTCCGACGATGTGCGCGAGATCCATGATCGCCGATGCGGTGTCCTCCGCCGTGCCGTCCTCGAACGGCACCTCGCTCTCGCTGAGCTCTGCGATGCCGTGCTGCTCGCCGTAGGCGCGCAGTCGCTCGGCGGTGGTGACGTCGTACTGCTCGGGAAGCGCCCACGCCCACATCAACGACCGCGGGCCTGGTGCGATCGACGCGATCAGGTGCGGCGTCGCCTGCAGCGTGCGCGACGGGTCGGCCTCTGCGGCGAAGGTGAACAGGTCGGCTGCGAGGTCGACGCTCCAGCGGTGCTCACCCAGATCGTCGACGGCGCCGATCAACTGGTCCTGGCGGAGGGCCGCGAACAGGGCGGCACGATCGGCGAGTGAGCGCAGGGTGTCGAAGGTCATGTGTCCAGTGTGCGCGCCACGGCTGTGGGATGCCAAAGGTCCAGCGGTGAAATGGTTATGCGACGTGAGATCAGCCCCGCACGGTCGCTGCCTCGACGCGGCCCATCTTCCAGACGCTCGGCACGAACAGCGTGACGAGCGCGATGGCGGCATAGAGGATGCCAGAGGTCGTCAGCACGACGGCAGGATCGGCGTGCGTGATCAGCCAGCCATACACCAGCGTGCCGATCGGCATGACGACGAAGCTGCCGAGCATGTCGTAGCTCGAGACGCGGCTGAGCTTCTCGGTGGGGATGTTCTCCATCATCGCCACGTTCCAGCCGGTGCTGAACAGCTCGGCGCCCGCTCCGGCGAGGAATGCTGCGATCGCGACCAGCACGACCGCCGGGTGCACACCGAGCATGGTCAGCGGGATCGCGAACAGGCTGATGCCGATCATGCCGAGGCGCAGCGGACGCTTCATCGGGAACCACATCAGCACCAGCGTCATCAGGAGCACGCCGACGCCTTCCGCGCTGACCACCCAGCCCCATCCGGCGATGCCGAGGCGGTCGTCGTTCTTCGCGATGTACGGACCGACCACGCCCCAGGCGCCGACATGGATGGCGTTCATGATCATGAAGGCGAACACGACCACGACCAGCCACGAGCGGCTCCAGAACTCGCTCCATCCGACGCGCAGGTCGGCGAACAGCGAGAACCGTCCATCGCCCGCGGGCGGCGGCAGCTTGACCATGGCGAGAATCGGGATCGCGACCAGCCACCCGACGATCTGCACCACCATCGCCCACGCGGGTCCGGCGGTGGTGACGAGGATGCCGGCGATCACCGGGCCGCCGATGGTGACCGCCGAGCGGACGAACGACAGCATCGCATTGGCCTGCTGCAGGTTCTCCGGCCGGGTCAACTGGGGGATGATGCCCTGCATAGCGGGGAGTACGAAGGCCGTGGACGCACCATTGACGGCCGCGAGCGCGACCACGATCGGGATCGTGGCGGTATCGGTGAACAGCAGGTAGGCGATCGTCCCGAGAGAGAGGATGTCGATGACATAACAGGTCTGGATCACGAGTGCGCGGGGGAGCCGATCAGCGACGACGCCCCCGAACAGCACGAACACGATGTTGGCGAGCGTGAAGGCGGTGAGCACGAGCGACAGGCTGACCGGGTCGTTGTCGATCTGCAGGACGGCGAACGCCAGGGCGATCGACGACATGGATCCGGTCACCATCGTGATCGCGCGGGCGAGGAAGAACCAGCGGAAGTTGCGATCCCCCAGGGCGGCGAGCCCGCGGTTCATCGGCGGGGGTCTGGGGGCGGCATCCCCTCATCCTCGCACGGCCGTTCACCCTCGCACACCGACACGGCGCAGTCCGGCCGGGGCGCCGGGACTGTCTAGGCTGTCGGCATGAGCATCGCCGCGCAGCTGCCCCTGGTGACGGATGAGCCGATCGGCGAGCGGATCGGCGGTTATCTGTTCTGGGGTGTGCTGATCCTGCTGATCGGGGTGATCGTGTGGGCGCTACGCCGCCGCCGACGCGGACCGCGCCCGTCCGGCGCCGCAGGCAAGGTCACCTGGACGCGGACCGAGGACTACGCCGAGCACCACCGTGTGGCCTGGCAGGCCGACCCGGGCTCCTTCGTCACCCGCCCCGAGCACTGGCCCCTCGCGGTCACGGCGGTGTTCGGCATCTGCGGCGGCGAGCCGTGGGATCGACTCGCCCTGCATAATCTCGACGTCGCCCGCGACGGGCTCGAGGAGGCCTGGGGCATCCGCTCCCGTGCCCAACTGCTGAGTCGGCTGCACTGGCTGCTCCGTGAGGGGCACCGGGTCGGCTTCGCCGACGAGGTCGCGGACGGCGAGGAGCTGGACGACGCCGAGGCGCGCAGAGTCGTCGCCGGCGCGGCGGGAACGGCTTCATCCGAGGTCCGCGAGCACGCCTGGCGGCTGAAGCAGGTGCGGGCGGACGCCCGCGGCATCCGCAGCGTCGTCTTCGTCGCCTGGGACCTGGTGCGTGCAGCCATGCTCACCCGCGCCGGATTCTCATTGGGCTGGCTCAGCGAGCAGGAGGCGGACGACACGCTGCGGCTGATCAGCGCCGAACTGCAGCGCAGCTACGACGGGTGGGAGGAGATGGGCGACCACTTCCTGCGGGCGCGGTGGTTCTGGGGCGGCAACACCTCACAGACCTCCCGGCAGAATGATGCCCATGACGCCAGCCGGCAGGCCGCGCTGCTGGCTCCGCCTCGCAGACCGTGGTCGCACGTGCCGTGGATCATGCCGATCCCCGACAGTCGGGTACTGCTCGTGGATGCGATGCTGCGGGAGGGTCTCATCGAGCAGGTGCCGGTGCATTCGCCGACGCGGCTCGCCGAGGTGCTCGACGGGGTGACGTCCGAGCGGCTGGCGGCGCAGGGGTGAACCCGCTCCGGCTGATCCGCGACGATTGGCCGCTCGCGGTCCTCGCCGCGGTCCTGCTGCTGTGCGGGCTGCTGCTGGCCGTCGCGGCCTGGGCGCGGCGCCGGGAGCGCCGCGGCGACTGGGGGCCGGGGCTTGTCGGCATCCGCACCGATCTCGACGGCTACTCGCCCGCCGACATGCGAGCGACGGTGAACCGCACGCCGGTGGACGATCCGCAGGAGCGCTGGCTGCTCGGCCTCGCCGCGCCATTCGTCGAGCCGGTCGGGCTGCTGCACGATCGCTGGAGCCTGGTCCCGGCATTCTGCTCCGACGCCTGGAAGCGGCACCTGGCGGTCGTCGCCGAGCGCTGGGGCGTCACCAGGGCGGATGCCTGGAAGCGCGAGACCGCCCGAGCCGAGCAGCACCTGGCGGACGCCGCTGACCCGCTGGCCGTCTGGACGCTGTCGTCATTCGCGATGCTGCTGCGGCTGGGCGTCGCGTTGCGCCATACCAGCGGCACGCGCGCCAGGGAAAGGCTGCGTGTCGCTGCCGCACCGCTGCGTGAGCGGCATTCTGACTGGCTCGGCTTCGCAGACGACTGGATCGCCGCCGCCGAGATCGCCCGCCCGGGTCGCACCGCCGAGCTGCGCGCCGATGTCCGCACGCTCTTCGCCGAGGACGGCCCCTGGCACGATCCGGGCTGGCCGTAGCATCCGCCCGTTCAAGGAGCGCAAAGGGCTGCATACCGAGCGTTCGGAGAGCCGTTCGCGCTCCTCGAGCCGCGTACGGGAGCCGTCAATACGTGTCGGCAGAAGAGGAGGCCGATGCGGGGATGAACCGGGCGGCGAGAGCCTCGGCGCCGCGGGCGAGGATCGTCACATCCGCGCTGACCGAGACGAAGTGCGCGCCAGCGGCGATGTAGGCGTCCGCCGTCTTCGGGTCGAAGGCGTTCACACCGACCTTCTTTTCGGCGGCGATCACCGCCTCGAACACCTGGCGCACGGCGGCGACCACCTCAGGATGCCCCTGCTCACCGGGAACGCCCATCGATGCCGCGAGGTCGGCGGGGCCGACGAGCACGCCGTCGACACCGTCGACCGCGGCGATCTCAGCGGCGGCATCCACAGCATCGCGCGACTCGATCTGCACGAACAGCGAGACGGTCTCGGTCGCGTTCGGCACGTAGCCCGCGATCCGGCCCCAGCGGCCGCTGCGCGCGAGCGCCGAGCCGACGCCGCGCACGCCCTCGGGCGGATAGCGCACCGCGGCGACGGCCGCAGCAGCTTCCTCGGCCGATGCGACCATCGGAACGATCAGGCTCTGCGCGCCGGTGTCGAGCACCTGCTTGATGATGACCGGATCGTTGACGGGCACTCGCACGACGGGAGTGACCGGATACGCGGCGATCACCTGCAGCTGCCGCTGCACGGTGATGATCGTGTTGGGGCCGTGCTCCATGTCGATCAGCAGCCAGTCGACGCCCGATCCAGCGCAGATCTCTGCGTTCAGCATCGACCCGGTGCTCAGCCACATGCCGATCAGCGGGCGGTCCGCCGCCGCGAGCGCGTCGCGGAACGTGCGGGCTAGACAAAGCGACATCTGATGGTCCCCATCTCGCGGTAGTCGCACAGCACCTCATCGCCGCGCTCGACCCACATCGGTCGTGTGAACGATCCTGCCAGGATGATCTCGCCCGCCTCCAGCCGCTGGCCGTGCTGGTGGAACTTGTTCGCCAGCCACGCGACGCCGGTGGCCGGATGCCCGAGCACTCCGGCGGCGACACCCGTCTCCTCGATCTGCCCGTTGCGCGAGAGCACTCCGGGCACCCAGCGCAGGTCGATCTCGTCGGGGCGCATGTGCACGTCGCCGAGCACCATCGCACCGTACGCGGCGTTGTCGCTGATCGTGTCGACGATCGTGCGACCCTCCAGCTCGATGTGCGAGTTGAGCACCTCGAGTGCGGGCACCGCGTAGTCGATCGCGGCGAGGGCATCCTCGAGGGTGCAGTCCGGCCCCTCGAGTGGGGCCTTCAGCACGAAAGCGAGCTCGACCTCGATGCGCACGTTCGAGAAGTGATCGAACGGGATGTCGGCACCCGTGGCGTACACGGTGTCGTCGAACATCACACCGTAGTCCGGTTCGGTGATGCCCGTCGCCTGCTGCATCGCCTTCGAGGTCAGACCGATCTTGCGGCCCACCAGCTTTCGGCCCGCGGCGAGCTGCGAGTCGCGCCAGACGCCCTGAATGGCGTAGGAGTCCTCGATCGTGGCATCCGGATAGCGCGCGGTGATGCGCGGCATCACGCCGCGCTCGCGCTCTGCCTCGGCCAGCTCGGCGGCGAGCTGCTCGATCGTCTCGGCGGGCAGGGTCACAGCTGGTGACCCAGCTTGTACTCGCCCTGCTTCCACTCCGGCATCGACTGCTCGCCCTCGTCGGGGCGGGTGTACGAGAACCCGTCGGCGCCGATCGTCACCGCCATCTCGGAGCTGTCGGTGCGGGCGACGACGGGCTGCGGGTTGCCGTCGAGGTCGAGCACGAGCGAACCGTCGGTGTACCAGGACGGTACGACCGGGTTGCCCCACCAGTCACGGCGCTGGTTGTCGTGCACGTCCCAGGTGACCACCGGGTTGTCGGGGTCGCCGGTGTAGTAGTCCTGCGTGTAGACCTCGACGCGGTGACCGTCGGGGTCGCGCAGGTACAGGTAGAACGCGTTCGAGACACCGTGACGGCCGGGGCCGCGCTCGATGGCATCCGACCGGCGCAGCGCGCCCAGCTTGTCGCAGATGGCGAGGATGTTGTGCTTCTCGTGCGTCGCGAAGCAGACGTGATGCATGCGCGGGCCGTCGCCACCGGTCATGGCCGTGTCGTGCACGGTGGGCTTGCGTCTCATCCACGCCGCGTAGACCGTGCCCTCCTCATCCTGGATGTCCTCCGTGACGCGGAAGCCGAGGTCCTGCATGTACTTCACCGCGCGCGGCACGTCCGGGGTGATCTGGTTGAAGTGGTCGAGCCGCACCAGCTCACCGGGGATGTGCAGGTCGTAGCGCCACGACATCCGCTCGACATGCGTGGTCTCGAAGAAGAACTCGTACGGGAAGCCGAGCGGGTCGATGACCCGCACCGAGTCGCCGATGCCCTTGACGAAGCCGTCCTCCTTGCGGCGCACCTCGCAGCCGAGCTCGGTGAAGAACGCCACGGCCCTGTCGAGATCCTCCGGCGTGCGCACGCGGTACGAGAACGCGCGCACGGCGGCGAGCTCGCCCTTGCGCAGCACGAGGTTGTGATGGATGAACTCCTCGGTGGAGCGGAGGTAGATCGTCTCGTCGTCCTCCTCGGTCACGTACAGCCCGAGGATGTCGACGTAGAACTCGCGGGAGGCCGCGAGATCGGTGACCACGAGCTCCATGTACGCGCAGCGCAGGATGTCCGGTGCTGGCGCCTTCGGGGTCGGCGTCGGGTCTTCGCAGGTGATCGGCACCTCCTGGCTCACGAAGAAACCGGACGAGGTCAGCGTCATGTCTTTGCGGTTCGTCATGTCAGCGTCCTTGCTTTCGTTCGGCTGCGGTTCAGCGCGGGTCCGGGTCGTCGAGCGACGACTCGTCGGGATGCTGCTGCTTGCCGAAAGTGGGGTTGTGGGGTTCGCCGAGCGTGATGTGGACGCTCTGCTGGTCGGTGTAGAAGTCGATCGAGCGGTAGCCGCCCTCGTGGCCGAGGCCGGATGCCTTCACACCGCCGAACGGGGTGCGCAGGTCGCGCACGTTGTTCGAGTTGAGCCACACCATGCCGGCCTCGACGGACTGCGCGAAGTTGTGGCCGCGCTTGAGGTCGTTGGTCCACACGTAGGCGGCCAGGCCGTACTTGGTGTTGTTGGCGAGCTCGAGCGCCTCCGCCTCAGTGTCGAACGGGGTGATCGCGACGACCGGACCGAAGATCTCCTCCTGGAAGATGCGGGCGTCGGAGGGGACGTCGGCGAAGACCGTGGGCTGAACGAAGTTGCCCTCGGGGAACTCGTCGGGCCGGCCGCCGCCGGCGACCAATCGGCCCTCGCTCTTGCCGAGCTCGACGTAGCTCATCACCTTGTCGTAGTGCTCGGGATGCACGAGTGCGCCGACCTCGGTGGCGGGATCGTGCGGCATGCCGACCTTCACGCGCTTCGCCTGTGCGGCGTAGCGCTCGACGAACTCGTCGTACACCGAGCGCTGCACGAGGATGCGCGAGCCCGCGGTGCAGCGCTCGCCGTTGAGGGAGAAGACGCCGAAGATGCAGGCGTCGATCGCCAGGTCGAGGTCGGCGTCCTCGAACACGATCGCCGGGCTCTTGCCGCCCAGCTCCATCGACAGACCCTTGAGGAACGGCGCCGAGTTGCCGAAGATCAACTGACCGGTGCTGCTCTCGCCGGTGAACGAGATCAGCGGCACGTCGGGGTGCTTCACCAGCGCGTCGCCGGCGTCCTCGCCGAGGCCGTTGACGAGGTTGAAGACGCCCTTCGGCAGCCCCGCCTCTTCGAAGATGCCCGCCCACAGCGACGCCGACAGCGGCGTGAACTCGGCGGGCTTGAGCACCACGGTGTTGCCGGTTGCGAGCGCCGGACCGAGCTTCCAGGATTCCAGCATGAACGGGGTGTTCCACGGCGTGATCAGGCCAGCGACGCCGATCGGCTTGCGGTTGACGTAGTTGAGCTGCTTGCCCGGCACCTTGAACGCATCGTCGGCCTGGGCGACGATCAGGTCGGCGAAGAAGCGGAAGTTCTCGGCGGCGCGGCGAGCCTGGCCGAGAGCCTGGGTGATCGGCAGGCCGGAGTCGAAGGACTCCAGCTCGGCCAGCCGCGCATCACGCGACTCGACGATGTCGGCGATGCGGTGCAGCACCCGGGAGCGCTCGCGCGGCAGCATCCGCGGCCACGGGCCCTCGGTGAACGCGCGACGCGCGGCGGCGACGGCGCGTTCGATGTCGGCCTTCTTGCCGGCCGCGGCCCGCACGTAGGTCTCGTTGGTGACGGGGTTGAGAACCTCGAAGGTGTCGCCGTCGGCGGAGTCCGTGAACTCGCCGTCGATGTAGTGCTGGATCTTCGCCGGCAGGTCGGCCGGGGTATACACGTCAGTCATCATCGTCCTTCTTCGGTGGGATGCGGATGCCGGGCGTTCAGGAACGCGTCCATGGTGCGCCAGCGGTGGTTTCGGGCGGCGAGCTCGATCTCGAGCGGATCGGCGCCGGTGCGGATGAGTTCGAGGATCTGGGTGTGCTCCTCGACGGAGTGGGTGGCACGGCCCGGCACGAAGGCGAAGGTCGTGTCGCGGATGCCCGAGAGTCGACCCCAGCCGCGGTGCACGAGGTCGAGGATGTGTGGGTTCGGGCACGGTTCGTACAGCACCGAGTGGAAGTCGCGGTTCAGCTGCGTGAATCGGTGCGCATCGAAGTGCTCGAGCAGGCGCAGCATCCGCTCGTTGATCTTCTCGGCGCGCGCCAGGGTGGCCTCGTCGAGCAGCGGAGCCGACAGCGCGGTGGCGGCGCCCTCGACCAGCCCCAGGGTCTGCATGGTGTGCGCGTACTCGCTCTCGTCGACGAGCGAGACGCGCGCGCCGACGTTGCGCTGGAACGTGACCAGCCCCTCGGCCTCGAGCCGGCGGATCGCCTCCCGCACGGGCACGACGCTCATCTGCAGCTCGTCGGCGATGGAGCCGAGCACCAGCCGGTAGCCGGGGCCGTAGGCGTGCGAGGAGATGCGTCCGCGCAGCCATGTGTAGGCCTGCTCGGACTTGCTCCCCTCGCGGACGGTGCTCATGCTCGCTCCTGCGACTCATAGCGGGCCCGCCACTCGGCGTTCATCGGGAACAGCCCGTCGACGGGATGGCCGGCGGCGACCTGCTCGGCGATCCAGGCATCCTCGTCCTCCTGGGCGAGCGCGGCGTCGGCGACCTCCTCGGCGAGGTGGGCGGGGATGACGATCACGCCGTCGCCGTCGCCGACGATGACGTCGCCCGGCTGCACGGTCGCGCCGCCGCAGCCGATCGTGACGTCGAACTCCCACGGCACGTGCTTGCGGCCGAGCACCGAGGGGTGCGCACCCTTCGAGAAGACGGGCAGACCGATCTCGGCGACCGCGTCGAAGTCGCGCACACCGCCATCGGTGACGACACCCGCCGCGCCACGGGTCTTCGCGCGCAGCGCCAGGATGTCGCCGAGTGTGCCGGTGCTCGCATCGCCGCGGGCCTCGATCACGATGATCTCGCCCTCGCCCACCGCGTCGAAGGCGCGCTTCTGCGCGTTGTAGCCGCCGCCGTGGCTCTTGAAGAGGTCTTCGCGGGCGGGCACGAAGCGCAGGGTCTTCGCGCTGCCGACGATCTTGGTGCCGGGGATGTTCGCCGTCAGGCCGTCGATGAAGCAGGAGTGCAGGCCGCGCTTGCGCAGCTGGCTGGACAGCCCGGCGGTGGGCGCCTCGAGCAGCTTCGCCCGCAGCGACGGGTCGAGCCCTTCGTCTCGCTGCGCTCGCTCAGGAATCGTCTCGGGCGGCAGGCCGGCGGCCTCGCGCGAGCCCCAGGCCTCTTCGCGCTGGAGGTCGTCGATCGAGGGGAGCGAGCCGATCTTCTCATCGAAGGGGTGCTCGCCCTGGGTGACGGTGGTCGTCAGACGACCCGACGTGGCGCCGGTCGAGGGGACGTCGACCTCGATCTCGACGACGTCGCCGGGGACGACGACCGACGACCCCGCGGGTGTGCCGGTGAGGATGACGTCGCCCCTCTGCAGCGTGAAGTGCTGCGAGAGGTCGGCGACCAGCTGTGCGAGCGAGAAGAACATGCCGGCACTGGTGTCGTCCTGGCGCAGCGCGCCGTTGACCCAGGCGCGCACGCGGATGCCCGCCGGGTCGAGGTCGGTGGCGTCGATGAGCTCTGGGCCGATGGGGGTGTACCCGTCGCCGCCTTTGTTGCGGACGTTGGATCCCTTGTCGTTCGCACGCAGGTCGTACAGGCCGAGATCGTTCGCGGCGGTGACGGCGGCGACGTGGTTCCAGGCGTCGTCCACGCCGACCCAGCGGGCCGGATCGCCGATGACCAGGGCGATCTCGCCCTCGAAGGCGAGCAGCTCGGTGCCGGCCGGACGCTCGACCGTGCCGCCGGATGCGGCGAGCGAGCTCAGCGGCTTGAAGAAGTACGAGGGGTGCGCGGGCTTGCGGCCGCGCTGAGCCGCGCGGGACTCGTAGCTCAGGTGCACGGCGATGATCTTGCCGGGGGTGACGGGCAGTGCCACGGTTGCGCCTCCTCGCGCTGTGCTGCTTCGCGGATCGACTCTGCGAGCGATGTCTTGTGCGTCGTATTTGAAATCGTATATGATCATCGCAGCGCGTGGCAAGCATCATCCTCCGCCGCATCCGACAACGACGTCTCAAGGAGCATCATGAGCGATCAGCCCGGCTCGGCCGGCTTCACCCCCACCGGCACCATCGCCAGTCCCAAGGACCGCAAGCGGGTGGTGTTCGCGACTGTGGTCGGCACCACCGTCGAGTGGTACGACTTCTTCATCTATGCCTTCGCGGCCGCGACCGTGTTCGCGACGCTGTTCTTCGAGCCGATGGGCTCGGAGTTCGCGCAGATCGTGTCGTTCTTCACCGTGGGAGTCAGCTTCCTCTTCCGGCCTCTCGGCGCATTCCTCGCCGGGCATTACGGTGACAAGATCGGCCGCAGGCCGATGCTGGTCATCACCCTGCTGCTGATGGGCATCGCCACCACACTGGTCGGTCTGCTGCCCACCCACGCCGTGATCGGCGTCTGGGCGCCGATCCTGCTGATCTTCCTGCGCGTCGTGCAGGGCATCTCGGCCGGCGGCGAGTGGGGCGGCGCCGTGCTGATGGCCGTCGAGCACGCGCCCAAGTCCAAGCGCGGCGTGTTCGGCGCCTCTCCGCAGATCGGCGTGCCGATCGGCCTGCTGCTCGCGTCGATGATGCTCGCGCTGATGGCGCAGATCGCTCCGGGCGACGCCTTCCTCGAGTGGGGCTGGCGCGTGCCGTTCCTGCTGTCGATCGTGCTGATCGGCGTCGGCTACTGGGTGCGTCGCACGGTCTCGGAGAGCCCGGTCTTCACCGAGATCGCCGAGCGCAAAGAGGAGTCGCGCATGCCGATCCTGCAGCTGCTGCGTCACCACCTGCTGCTGGTCATCATCGCCGCGCTCGTCTTCGCGGGAAACAACGCCGTCGGCTACATGACCACCGGCGGCTACGTGCAGCGCTACGCCACCGACCCGAACGGCCCCATCCAGCTCGACACCTCGCCGGTGTTCTGGGTCGTCGCGCTGTCGGGTGTCACGTGGCTGCTGTCCACCTGGTTCGGCGGCTGGATCTCCGACAAGATCGGACGGCGCAACGCCTACATCCTCGGCTGGGTGCTGCAGCTGGTGGGCGTGTTCCTGCTGTTCCCCCTCACGAACGTCGGCACCATCGCGTCGCTCGCCTGGGCCCTGGTCATCCTCACTCTCGGCCTCGGGCTCACCTACGGGCCGCAGGCTGCGCTGTACAGCGAGCTGTTCCCGGCATCCATCCGGTTCTCGGGCGTCTCGATCTCGTACGCGATCGGCGCGATCCTGGGTGGCGCGTTCTCGCCGATGATCGCGCAGGCGATCTTCCAGGCCACCGGCGCCACCATCGGCATCACCTGGTACCTCGCCGGCATGACCGTCATCGGCCTGATCGCGACGCTGCTGCTGCGCGACCGCACCGGCATCCCGCTCGGCCCCGAGCACGAGGCCGAGCAGGCCAAGAGCCCCATCTACGGCCTGTCGAAGGCCTGAAACCCTCAGGAGCGGATGCTGACGAGCATCCGCTCCTCGCGAAGGAGCAAAGATGCAGTTCCACCACCACGGCTACGTCTCCCACGACCCGCGGGTGCTCCCCGCCGAGGGGCTGGGCGTCGACCGACCCACCGAGCTGCCCGACGAGGTGGACGTGCTCATCGTCGGCTCAGGGCCGGCGGGCATGCTGCTGGCGGCGCAGATGTCGCAGTATCCCGAGGTGAACACGCGCATCATCGAGAAGCGCGAGGGACGGCTCGTGCTCGGCCAGGCCGACGGCATCCAGCCGCGCAGCGTCGAGACCTTCCAGGCGTTCGGCTTCGCCGAGCGGATCATCGCCGAGGCGTACAACATCGGCTGGATGAACTTCTGGGGTCCTGATCCCGAGAACCCGCAGAACATCATCCGCACCACGCGCACCGCCGATTACGCGTTCGACATCTGCGAGTTCCCGCATCTGATCGTGAATCAGGCGCGGGTGCTCGACTACTTCGCCGAGGCGGCGGCCGACGGGCCGGGACGCATCGTTCCCGACTACGGCGTGGAGTTCCTCGGGCTTACGGTGCACGAGGCGGGGGAGCACCCGGTCGAGGTGCAGGTCTCGCAGGCGGGCGGGCAGCGCACGATCCGCGCGAAGTACGTGGTCGGATGCGACGGTGCGCGCAGCCGGGTGCGCGAGGCGATCGGACGCAAGCACGTCGGCGGCATCTCGGCGCACGCCTGGGGCGTGATGGACGTGCTGGTGAACACCGACTTCCCCGACTGGCGCACCAAGTGCGCGATCAACGCCGAGGCGGGCAACATCCTGCACATCCCGCGGGAGGGCGGCTACCTCAGCCGGATGTACATCGACCTCGGCGCGGTCGCCGAGGATGACGACCACCGCGTGCGGCAGACCCCGATCGAGGAGATCATCCGGCGGGCGAACGAGATCCTGCATCCGTACTCGATCGACGTGAAGGAGGTCGCCTGGCACAGCGTGTACGAGGTGGGGCATCGGGTCACCGACGGGTTCGACGATGTGCTGGACGACTCGGGGCGCACCCCGCGGGTGTTTCTCACCGGGGACGCGTGTCACACGCACAGCGCCAAGGCCGGTCAGGGCATGAACGTGTCGATGCAGGACGGCTTCAACCTGGGCTGGAAGCTCGGATCGGTGCTCACCGGGCGCAGCCCCGAGTCGCTGCTGTCGACCTACGGCGCCGAGCGGCGTCCGGTGGCACAGCAGCTGATCGACTTCGACCGCGAGTGGTCGAGCCTGATGGCGCGCAAGCCCGAGGAGATCTCCGACCCGCAGGAGCTGGCGACCTTCTACCTCGGCACCGCGGAGTTCCCCTCCGGCTTCATGACGCAGTACTCCTCGTCGATGATCACGGGCACCGATGGTCATCAGGCGCTCGCCGCCGGATTCCCGCTCGGCAAGCGGTTCAAGTCGGCCGAGGTCGTGCGGGTGTGCGACGGCAATGTGGTGCATCTGGGGCATCATGCCCGCGCCGACGGCCGCTGGCGCGTGTACGCCTTCGGCGACCGCACCGGAGCGGCGCTCGACGCGTGGGCAGAGCGGGCCGCGCCGCTGTTCGCCCGGTACACGCCGTCGGATGCCGATGCCGATGCCGTCTTCGACGTGAAAGCCATCCACCAGCAGCCCTTCGAAGAGCTGGAGGTCACCGCAGCGCACGCGCTGTTCGCGCCGAAGAGCGGTCCGCTGGGTCTGACCGACTGGGAGAAGGTGTACGCGGCCGGGCCGAGCAAGTGGACCGAGACCGACATCTTCGACGCGCGCGAGCTCTCGCGCGACGGCGTCGTGGTGGTCGTGCGCCCGGATCAGTACGTCTCGGCGATCCTGCCGCTGGACGCCGTGGACGAGCTCGGCGCGTACCTCGAGGGGATGCTGCTGCCGGCGTCCTGATCGCGACGCATGACAGGTGTCATGTCGAGGTCGTGACACGGCCCTCCGGATTCACACGCCGGGTGCGGCCAGGCTGGTGTCATGAGCACAACACTGCAGACACCGGCTTCATCGAGATCGGCCGGCGCGGCATCCGACACGGCCGTCGCCATCTCGGGCCTGCACAGGCACTTCGGCGCGGGCGAGCGCAGGGTCAAAGCCGTCGACGGGATCGATCTCAGCATCCGCCGCGGCGAGGTCGTCGCCCTGCTCGGGCCTAACGGCGCCGGCAAGACGACCACACTCGACATGCTGCTCGGGCTCACCGACCCCAGCAGCGGCACCCTCTCGGTCTTCGGCGAGGTGCCGTCGAAGGCCGCCAAAGCCGGCGTGATCGCGGGCGTGCTGCAGACGGGCGGACTGCTGTCTGACCTCACCGTTCGCGAGACGGTCGAGGTCATCGCATCGCTGCACGGGCGCGAGTCGCTCGCCCGCGTGCCTGAGGTGCTGGCGGCCACCGAGCTCGAAGCCATCGCCCGGCGCCGCATCTCGAAGTGCTCCGGCGGAGAGCAGCAGCGCGTCAAGTTCGCTCTCGCCCTGGTCGCAGACCCCGACATCCTCGTGCTCGACGAGCCGACCGCCGGCATGGACGTCACCGCCCGCAGGCACTTCTGGGACGTCATGCGCGCCGATGCCGACGCCGGCCGCACCATCATCTTCGCCACGCACTATCTCGAGGAGGCCGAGCAGTTCGCCCGGCGCACGGTCGTCATGCATCGCGGGGTCATCGTCGCCGATGCGCCCACCGCGCAGCTGCGCGCCAACCTCGGCGGGCGCACGCTCGCGGCGACCCTCCCCGAGTCCGGTCGCGACGCGCTCATCGCGCAGCTCACCGGCACCGACGGCATCAGCGACGTGCGCATCGACGCCGATCGCGTGAGCCTGCGCGCGCTGGACTCGGATGCTGCGGCATCCGCCCTGCTGAACGCGGGCGCCCACGATCTGGAGATCACCGCACCCACCCTCGAAACCGCCTTCACGGCACTGACGGAGAACTGATCATGACCCTGTCGATCTCACCCACGATGATGCGCGTCGAGGCACTGCGCCAGCTGCGCAACCCGTACACGCTCGCGTTCACCCTCGGGATGCCCGTGGCGATGTACCTGCTGTTCGGGGCCAGCATGGGCTACGGCGACATCGCCGCCGGGCACGGCAACGTGAAGTTCTACGTGATGGTGTCGATGGCCGCCTACGGCACGGCCGTCGCGATGAGCTCGCTCACCTCGCTGGCTGCCACCGAGGCGAAGCAGGGCTGGGGGCGCCAGCTCGCCATGACCCCACTCGGCACCGCGGGCTACGCGATGACCAAGCTGCTCACCGCCGTCGCCTTCGCCGCTCTGGCGGTGCTCCTCGTGTTCGCCGCGGGCCTGACGACAGGTGCTGAGGCGACTGACGCGTGGCGCTGGTGGGCGTCCGCCGGGATCATGCTCGGCATCGGCCTCATTTACGGGCTGTACGGGCTCGGCGTCGGGCTGTTCTTCAACTCCGACTCCGCGGCGGCACTGGCGTCCATCTCGATGACGTTCTTCGCTTTCTTCGGCAACGTGTTCATCCCGCTCGACGGCGTCATGCTCGACATCGCCCGCTTCACCCCGCTGTACGGATTCGTCGCGCTGTCGCGCTGGCCGCTGACCGATGGCGTGCTCACGACGGGGCAGACCGACCCGCTGTGGCTGGTCGTGCTGAACGTGCTCGTCTGGCTGGGAGTGTTCGCTGTGCTGGTCGCGGCCGGGGTCAAGCGCTCGCGGCGCCGTCAGTAGGGTGGGACGATGACCGATGAACGGGGTGACACCGCGGTGAGAGAGCTGCCGAAGAGCCCCTGGGATCGGTACGGATGGCTCATGGCAGTCATCTGGCTGTTCTTCCTGATCTACCCCGCGATCGCTCTGGTCGAGTCCGACGCCGCCCCGATCTGGGTCGGCGTCGGCTGGGGTGCTCTCGTCCTGTTCGTGGTGCTGTACGTGGGTGGCTTCATCCGCGGGCTTCGGCTCGGCGGCGGGCTCGGCAGGCCCGTCCCGCCCGGGCAGTGGTGGATCTTCGGCGGACTGATCGCCTGTGCGTTGATCTTCATCCCGGGTGGGGGAGTCAACGCGCTCGCGTTCCTGCCGTTCATCATGTCGTTCGCCTCCTACGGGCTGACCCGTCCAGCGCACTGGATCGCGACCATCGGCGGCATCGTCCTCACCGCGGCGTGCGTCTCGCTGCTGCCCGGTGGTATCGCGTTCATGTCGATCCTGGCTGTCGTCGCGCTGCTCGGCGTGGTCAACACCGTCTCAACCTGGTTGATCATCCGCTCTGCCCAGGCCGATCAGCTCGGCCTGGAGCTGGCCACCAGCGCGGGTCGCGAGGCCGTCGCCCGCGACGTGCACGACCTGATCGGACATTCGCTCACCGTCGTGCAGCTGAAGGCGCAGCTGGCCGGCCGTCTGATCGATACCGACCCCGAGCGCGCGAGGGCCGAACTCGCCGACATCACCGCACTGACGTCCGAGGCGATCGCCGGAGTGCGGGCGACGGTGGCCGGTGCGCGGGCCACGACCCTGGTCGAACAGCTGGCATCCGGCCGTGACGCCCTGCAGTCGGCCGGCGTCGCCCTGCGGGTCGACGGCGAGCCGACCGCGTTGTCGTCGGTGCAGTCGCTGACGGCCAGCTGGGTGCTGCGCGAGGCGATCACGAACGTGCTGCGCCACGCGCAGGCGAAGACGGTTACGGTCAGCATCGCGCCGGGCGTGCTCGCCGTGAACGACGACGGGCGCGGGCCCGGCGATGGCGACGGCAGCGGCGTGCGGGGCATGCGCGAGCGTGCGGCCGCGGCCGGCGCGGCGCTCGAGTTCGGGCCGGGTGCCGGCGCCGGAACCCGTGTGGAGATCAGATGGTGAATCGGATGCCAGGGAAGATCCGCCTGGTGATCGCCGACGACCAGGCGCTGGTGCGCGGGGCACTTGCGGCTCTGCTCGAACTGGAGGGCGATCTCGAGGTCGTGGGCGTCGCCGCCGACGGTGCTCAGGCGGTGCGGATGGTCGCCGAGCTGCAGCCGGATGTGTGCCTGATGGACATCCAGATGCCCGACGTCGACGGTGTCGAAGCCACCCGGCGATTGCGCGCCGCCAACCCGGGCACACGCGTGCTGATCGTCACGACCTTCGCCCGTCCCGGTTACCTGCGCGCTGCGCTGGACGCCGGTGCGAGCGGGTTCATCGTGAAGGACACCCCGGCCGAGCAGCTCGCCGAGGCCGTGCGCCGCGTGCACGCGGGGCTGCGCGTGCTCGATCCGGCGCTCGCCGAGGAGAGCCTGTTCGAGGGCGCCAACCCGCTCAGCGAGCGGGAACAGCAGGTGCTGCGCCTGGCGGCCGACGGGCGCACCGCCGGCGCGATAGCATCCGAGGTCTTCCTCTCGGCCGGCACCGTGCGCAATCACCTGTCGTCGGTGATCGGAAAGACCGGCGCAGCCAACCGCGCACAGGCCGTGCGCATCGCCCAGGACAAGGGCTGGATCTGACGTGCGGGGGACCGGCCTCTATGATTCAAGGCGTGGGCTCATCCGCTGATCGTCGCTTCCCTGCCGCCGTTTACCGTCACGGTGGCGAGCCCGACCCGCGGTTCACGCTCGCGAACGAGCGGACCATCCTCGCCTGGATCCGCACCGCGCTCGCACTGATCGCCGGAGGGGTCGCACTCGAGGTGCTCGGGCTCGATCTGCACCCGCAGCTGCGCCTGGCGGCCTCGATCCTGCTCATCGTCACGGGCATCGTCACGCCGGTGGTGGCATGGATCGGATGGGCGCGCAGCGAGCGTGCCATGCGACTGGCTGCGCCGCTGCCGGGGTCGCTGCTCGCGCCCGTCATCGCCGTTGCCGTGACGATCGCCGGACTCCTCGTGCTCATCGCGGCGCTGCTGTGACGCAGTTCGACCCGGGGCTGCAGCCGGAGCGCACCCAGCTGGCGTGGCGGCGCACGGCCCTTTCGCTCGCGATCGGCTCGCTCATCGCCGCACGGGCGCTGCCCGTGATCTTCGCCTCGGGCGCCTGGGTCGTTCCCGGGATCCTCGGTGTCGCCGTCGCCGGCGCGCTGTGGGCGGCCGGCGGGCGACGTGCGCGAGCCGTCGACCGGGCGCTGTCCGCCGTGGATGCTCAGGGCCGGATGCCGGATGCGGTGATGCTGCTGGTGCTGGTCGTTGTCACCGTGTGCATCGGGGTGGTCGGCCTCGTGGTGGCGTTCGCGGCATCCGGGGTCTGAGCTGGACGGGGCCGCCCGCTCAGCTGTTCACGCGGATGATCTCCTGCTGGTACGGAGCGATGACCTTGCCGGAGATGCGCAGGTCGAGCACCAGGAACCGGCGCTCTTCGGGGCTCTCGGCGCTCCAGGTGCGCAGGCGCTCCAGGTCGGCGAGGGTGCGCACCACGACGCCCTCGGCGCCGACGGCCCCGGCGAACGCCGCGAAATCGACCTCGGGGATCAGCATCGGCTCCTCGGCGAGGCCTTTCAGCCCGTAGAGGTTCACCTCCGCGCCGTAGGCGGCATCGTTCCAGATCACGGCGATGCCGCGGCCGGCGGCCGAGCGCACCGCCGATTCGAGGTCGGCGATGGCCATCAGGCCGCCGCCGTCGCCCGAGGTGAGCACGACCGTGGCCTCCGGGCGTGCACGGGTCGCGCCGACCACGCTGGGCCAGCCCTGACCGATCGACTGGAAGGCCGTGCCGACCATCATCATGCGGTCGGGCGAGGCGACCGGCCAGTACATGTTCGCCCAGCCGATGAAGTGCCCGCCGTCCGAGACGACCACCCGGTCTTGGGGCAGCAGCTCGGCGACTCGGCGTGCGGCCGCGCGGGGGTCGAGGCGCCCGTCGTCGGCGAACTCTTCGGCCTCGTCGTACGTGCGAGCGGCGGCGACGTCGACGGTCTCGCGCCAGGGGGTGTTCAAGACTCCGGAAGAATCCTGGTGCGCGGAGCCTTCCTCCGGCGTGTCGGGCCCGTCGGACGACGTTTCTCCGGAGTTCTGTACGCCCGCGAGCCGGCTGACCAGTGCGGATGCCACGATCCGGGCATCCCCGCGCACGAATCCGCCCACGTGCGCGTGCGTCGCGGCCGGGGCGACATCGACCTGGAACACCCTGGTGCCGGGTGCGAACAGCTCGCCGAAGCGCATCGTGAACTGGTTGAGTGAGGCGCCGAACACGACGGCGACGTCGGCCTCGCGCACCAGCGCCATGGCTCCGTCGGCGCCGAAGCCGCCCGTCACGCCGAGGTCGTACCGCTGGTCGGGGAAGACACCACGGCCCAGGGCCGTCGATGCCGTGAGCGCGCCGGTGGCGCCTGCCAACTGTCCGAGTGCGTCACCGGCGCCGGCGAGCCAGGCGCCGCGGCCCGCAAGGAGGAACGGACGTCGGGCCCTGCGCAGCGCATCGGCGATCTCGTCGAGCATCCCCTCGGCGAACTCACCGCGCGGTGCGAGCGGAGCCGGTGTGCGGGGTGCCGGGGCCTCGGCCACCGGGCCGGCCTCCAGCGCAGCGACGTCGTAGGGGATCGCCAGCACGACGGGAACGCGGTACGTGAGGGCGTGCTCGATCGCGATGACCGTGGTCGCCGCTGCGTCGGTGCGACCGGTCGTATACGTGCGCGCGCCGACCGCGGATGCGATCGCGATCTGGTCGACGTCCCATGGACGCGGGCCAGAGGTCGGCTCGTCGCCGACGACGAGCACCAGCGGCACGTGCGCCTGCACGGCCTCGGCCAGGGCGGTCAGTGTGTTCGTGAAGCCGGCTCCGTAGGTCGAGGTCGCGGCCGCGATGCGTCCGGATGCCCGGAAGTGCGCGTCGGCGGCGACCACGGCGCCCTGCTCGTGGCGCACGGCCGTGAACACGGCGTCGGTCTGCGACTCGATGGCATCGAGGAAGTACGCGTTGCCGTTGCCCATCACGCCGAAGACGTGGTCGATGTGCTGGGCGAGGGTGCGGGCGACGTGTGCGGAGACGGTGGGCATGACAAGTGGCCTTTCAAGACAGCGAACGGAGGGATCCGTATGTGTCTCGCGTCTCGCGCGTCATCGCGGAGTGCTTCGTGCCCTTTTTTCGAGCATCGGCCGCAGCAGGGCCGGACGATCCGATTCTAGCCGCGTGCGATCGCCGCCGGTGTCAGCTCGACGATCTCGCGCGAGCGATCGCGCAGGTTCACCGCGGTGACCGACTCGGCAGGCAGCGGGTTCCAGCCCGCGCCCGCGACGCCGGTGGAGCTGACGGCGATCGTGCCGTCAGGCGATTCGCGCCAGCGCAGGGCGAAGTAGTCCTCGTTGTGGCCGACGGGAAGCTCGGCCGCGAGCGGGCCCATGCGCTCGAGGTCGTGCGGCGTGAGGGCGCTGGTCGCGCTGGCGTGCACGATGATCAGCTGCTCCGGTCCGAGCAGCAGCGCGTTCAGGCTCACGTGCGGGAACCGCTCGCGCAGCATCCGCACCGTGCGCACGGTGGCCTCGTGCAGGTCGTATCCGAGGTCGAGCTGCTCGCGGATCAGCGCGAAGTACATCTCGCTGTCGGTGGTGCCCTTCAGCGTCGCGACACTGGCGGGCGACAGCAGCGCGCGCACATCATCGAGCGGCTTCACCGTGCCGTTGTGGGCGAACGCCATGCCGTCGGCCTCGAACGGGTGCGCGTTGTTCATATTGACCGGCAGACCGGCGGTCGCCCAGCGCAGATGCACCAGCCCCGCGTGCGCCGGGGTGTCGATGGCGGTCTCGAAATCAGCATCCGACACGGCGGAGCGCGCCGACTTGCGCACCTCGGGTGCCGTGCCGATGGCGTCGGTGCCGGCCCAGCCCCAGCCGTCGCCGTGCAGGCGGGCGAGCGAGAGCAGACTCTCAAGCCCGGCTCCGCGCAGCTCATGACGCGCGGTGGAGCGCTCGGGAGAGACGAAGGCGAACAGGCGACACATGATCCCTTTACCGTACGCCGCTTCTCGTGCGGGCCGGAATGCCGCGCCATATGGCGTCATCGAGGTGGTCAGCCGCGCACTACCGCGCGGCGCGCCTGTATCGTGGCGGCCACCGCACTTTGGCATCCCCTGCGGCGGTCAGCGGCCGGTGAAGGTCGGCTTGCGCTTCTGCTGGAAGGCGGCGAAACCCTCGCGGTAGTCGTCGGTGTCGCACAGCGCCGCCTGGGCGGCGTTCTCGATTTCGATCGACTCCCAGAGCGCGAGGCGCTCATCGCGGATGCGCGCGATGAGCTGCTTGCTCGCCAGGAACGCGGCCGTGGCGCCGCGGGCGGCGGCAGCGGCGGCATCCTCGGTCGCGCCTCTCACCTCGTCATCGGGGAAGGAGCGCGAGAACAAGCCGGATGCCACGGCCTCGGCGCCCGACATGAGTCGCCCGGTGTAGATGAGGTCGAGTGTCTTGTGAGCACCGAGGCGCTCGGCGAACAGGGCGTGCCCACCGGAGTCGAGAGTGGCGCCGAGAGCTGCGAACGGCGAGCCGATCTTCGCGTTCTCTGCGACATAGACCACATCGGTCGCGATCAGCAGGCCGAGGCCGACACCGAGACACGCGCCGTGCGCCACCGCGAAGGTGGGCGCGGGGAACGCGGCCATCCGCTTCAGCAGCGGAGTGAAGATCCCGCCCAGGTAGCCCATCACGTCGTCATCGCGTGGATCGACGTCCGAGATGTCGCGTCCGGCGCAGAACGCGCGGCCCTCGCCGCGCAGCACGAGCGCGCGCACACCGGCATCCGATGCCTCGGCGTACGCGCTGTCGAGGCCATGCAGCGCCTGCTCGTCGAGGGCGTTCAGCCGCTCGGGCGCGTTCAGGGTGATGTGCGCGACGTCGTCGGCGATGGTGAGGTCGATCATGGCGGCTCCTTGCTCCTTCGCCCTGCTTTTCCGCGAGGACGGCGGTCACACGTCGTAGTCGACCACGAGGCGGTCGCTGGTGGGATGGGACTGGCAGGTGAGCACGTAGCCGCGCTCGATCTCGTCGGGTTCGAGCGCGTAGTTCTCGGTCATCGTCACGCTGCCGTCGAGCACGCGCGCGCGGCACGTGCCGCACACGCCGCCGGAGCAGGCGAACGGGGCATCCGGCCGCACCCGCAGGGCGGCGTTGAGCACCGATTCGTGCGCGTCGACGGGGCTCTCGACGGTCGATGAGACGCCATCGAGGTTGATCTCGATGCGCACGGTCTTCTCGCCCTGGCGGACCTCGATCCTGCGCGGCCCGCGCTCGACGGGTTCGTCGCCCGTGGTGAACAGTTCGAAGCGCACGTGCTCGCGCGGCACGCCGAGGTCGGCCAGCACCTCGCGGCACAGGTCGACCAGCGCGAACGGACCGCACAGGAACCACTCGTCCACCGTCGCCGGCAGGATCAGCCCGTCGAGGATCGTCCGCAGGCGCTCCTCGTCGATGCGGCCCGACAGCACTGGCGCGGTGCGCTGCTCGCGCGAGAGCACGTGATGCAGCACGAGGCGGGTGGGGTAGCGGTCCTTGAGATCGGCGAGATCCTCGAGGAACATCACATCGCTGGTCGCCTTGTTGGTGTACAGCAGCGTGAAGCGGGTGGAGTCGGATGCTGACAGCAGACTCCTGGCCAGGGCCATCATCGGCGTGATGCCCGAGCCCGCGGCGATGCCGACCACGTGCGTGCCCTCCAGCTCAGCCAGGCCCGACGTGAAGGTGCCCTGCGGGCTCATCACATCGATCTCGAAGCCGGGCGTGAGTTCGGTCTGTGCCCAGGTCGAGAACAGGCCGCCCTCGTCGCGCTTGACAGCGACGCTGAGGGTCGTTCCTGCGTCTGACGGTGTCGGCGGGCGGCACAGGGAGTACGAGCGACGCACTTCGACGCCGTCGAGCTGCACGCGCAGCGCCACGTACTGGCCGGGCAGGTAGGCGTAGTCGTCTGCGAGCTCGGGCGGCACGGCGAAGCTCACCTCGACGGCGTCCTTCGTGAGCGGCCGCACGTCCGACACGGTCAGAGTGTGGAAGCGGGCGCGGTGGCGCACGCCGCCCTCGCGCTGCGGCGGGGGCGCGGCCTGCGCCTGGGGCATCCGGAACAGCGCCATCAGATCACCCCACCCATCAGATCACCTTGAAGTGGTCGAAGGGCTCGAGGCACGCGCGGCATTCGTAGAGCGCCTTGCACGAGGTGGAGCCGAAGCGAGACACCTCGCGGGTGTCGAGAGAGCCGCAGCGCGGGCATCGGATGCTGAGCACCAGGCGCACCGGACCCTGGCGAACGGCGGCGTGTCCGCTGGGCGGGGCGATGCCGTACTCGGTGAGCTTGCGCTTGCCCTCCTCGCTCATCCAGTCGGTGGTCCAGGCGGGGGAGAGCACGGTGCGCACCTCGACGTCGGCGAAGCCGTCGGCGGTCAGGGCGAGGACGATGTCGTCGCGGATGGCGTCCATCGCCGGGCATCCGCTGTACGTCGGCGTGATCTCGACGATGACGCGATCCGTCTCGTCGACCTGCACCGCTCGCAGCACACCCAGGTCCTCGATGGTGAGTACGGGCACCTCGGGGTCGGCGACGGCAGCGGCGACCTGCCAGGCGCGGTGTTCGGCCACATCCGTGGGTCCCTGAGCTTGTCGAAGGGTCACCATGTCGCCCCCGGATGCCGTCGTGCCAGCACCTGCATCTCGGCCAGCAGGTGCCCGAGGGGAGTGGCGTGGGAGCCGTGCCGGCCGCCGCCGCGGGACGCCTTGATCTCGGGGATCTCGAGATCCGCTTCCCGGAAGACCTCTGCGATCACGGCGTCGAAGCCGACGCGCAGCGCGGAGGGACGCGCCGCGGCGTCGCCGAGCCGGTCAATCAGCGGCTCGTCGCGGAACAGCTCGTCGACGTACGGCCACACGTCTCCGATCGCACGGATGATGCGCTCGCGCGAGTACTCGGTGCCGCCGGCCAGTCGCAGCACCCACTGCACGGCGTGGTCGCGGTGGTAGTCGACCTCTTTCAGCGACTTCGCGGCGATCGCGGCCAGGGTCGGGTCGGTCGAGGCGCGCAGCGCGGAGTGCAGCTCGAACATGTACGCCGAGGCGAACAGCTGCCGCGCGATCGTCTGGGCGAAGTCGCCGTTGGGCTGCTCCATCAGCCAGGCGCTGCGGAATTCGGGCTCGTCGCGGAAGTAGGCGAGGTCGTCTTCGCTGCGGCCGTCCCAGGTGCCGGCGTAGTGCAGCAGCGAGCGGGCGTGCCCGAGCAGATCGAGGGCGATGTTCGCGAGGGCGACGTCCTCCTCCAGCTCGGGGGCGCGCGAGATCCAGGCGCCCAGCTGCTGGGAGAGGATCAGCGCGTCGTCGCCCAGCCACAGCGCGTACTCGGCGATGTCGGCGGACGGGGCCTTCGCATCGCCGCCGGAGAGCTCGGATGCCAGATTGAGCTGATCGACCGAGACGGTGACGTTCTTGCTCTTGACTTGGGAGCTCACAGGTGCGGCACCCCCTCGGAGGCCGTGTAATACACCGCATGCCGGTAGTTCTTGCCGGTCGGGCTCTCGAAGAACGCGTCCTTGTCGTCCGGGTCGCTCGTGGTGATGGCATCCGTCGGCACCACCCAGATCGACACCCCCTCACCGCGACGGGTGTACAGGTCGCGGGCGTTGCGCACCGCCATCTCGGAATCGGGCGCGTGCAGCGAGCCCACGTGCACGTGGTTCAGGCCGCGGTTCGCGCGGACGAACACCTCCCAGAGCGGCCAGGTCTCCTGGGTCCCTGAGCTTGTCGAACGGGCATCCATCAGGCCACCTCCTTCGCGCGCAGCGCCTGCTTGCGGGCGTACTCGGCGGCCGCCTCGCGCACCCACGCGCCCTCTTCGTGCGCCGTGCGGCGCCGCTCGATGCGCTCGGCGTTGCACGGGCCATTGCCGCGCAGCACCTCGTAGAACTCGTCCCAGTCGATCTCGCCCATGTCGTAAGCGCCGGTCTCTTCGTTGTAGCGCAGCTCAGGATCGGGCAGGGTGATGCCGAGTATCTCGGCCTGCGGCACCAGCATGCCGACGAACCGCTGGCGCAGGGCGTCGTTCGAGAACCGCTTGATCTTCCACTTCATCGACTGCGCCGAGTTCGGGGACTCGTCGTCGGGCGGGCCGAACATGGCCAGACTCGGCCAGTACCACCGGTTCACGGCATCCTGCGCCATCTCGCGCTGCTCGTCGGTGCCCTGCATCAGCTGCAGCAGGATCTCGAATCCCTGCCGCTGATGGAACGACTCCTCCTTGCAGATGCGCACCATCGCACGTCCGTAGGGGCCGTACGAGGCGCGGCACAGCGGCACCTGGTTGACGATCGCGGCGCCGTCGACCAGCCAGCCGATCGCACCCATGTCGGCCCAGGTGGGGGTGGGGTAGTTGAAGATCGACGAGTACTTGGCCTTGCCGTCGATGAGCTGCTGCGTCATCGTGTCGCGGGTGATGCCGAGGGTCTGCGCGGCCGAGTAGAGGTACAGCCCGTGGCCGGCCTCGTCCTGCACCTTCGCCATCAGGATGGCCTTGCGCTTCAGGCTCGGGGCGCGGGTGATCCAGTTGCCCTCGGGCTGCATGCCGATGATCTCGGAGTGCGCGTGCTGCGAGATCTGGCGGATCAGCGTCTTGCGGTACGCCTCCGGCATCCAATCGCGCGGCTCGATGCGCTGCTCGTGCGCGACGAGTTCGTCGAAGCGCGCCTGGGCGTCGTCGTCCTCTACAAGCGAGAGATCCGTGGGGCTGGTCATCATCGACTCCTGTTTACTGACCGATCGTGCAGTAATTCTCGCACGTGCTCTGGCGAGGTGCAAGGGATGCTGTGTCGGCGGCGTGCGGCAGAGTGGAGGCATGGCTTCCCCCGACACCCGCGCTGCCGCCCTCAACGCACTCCGCGAACTCGTCGGTCGCGCGGATGCCGAATTCCACGACGGACAGTACGAGGCGATCGAGGCGCTCGTCGAACAGCGCCGGCGCGCGCTCGTGGTGCAGCGCACCGGGTGGGGCAAGTCGGCGGTGTACTTCGTGGCGACGCTGCTGCTGCGCAGGCAGGGCGCGGGTCCGACGGTGCTCGTCTCGCCGCTGCTCGCGCTGATGCGGGATCAGATCTCCGCCGCCGAGCGGGCCGGCGTACGGGCAGTCGCGATCAACTCCACGAACGCGCACGAGTGGCAGGACGTGCTCGACCAGCTCGACCGCGACGAGGTGGATGTGCTGCTGGTCTCACCGGAGCGGCTGAACAATCCCGCTTTCCGCGAGCAGCAACTGCCGACGCTGGTGCAGCGCATCGGGATGCTCGTGGTCGACGAGGCCCACTGCATCAGCGACTGGGGTCACGACTTCCGCCCGGACTACCGCCGCCTGCGCGACCTGATCGCGGGCATGCCCGCCGGTGTTCCGGTGCTCGCGACGACCGCGACCGCGAACAGTCGCGTCGTCGCGGATGTCGCTGAGCAGCTGGATGCGAGTGAGGGAGCGTCGGATGTCGCGGCGTCGGATGCCCGGGGCGAGGCGATCGGTGTGCTCACGATCCGCGGCCCGCTCGCGCGGGCATCGCTGCGGCTGGGCGTGCTGCGACTGCCGGGCTCGACGCAGCGCCTCGCCTGGCTGCTCAGCCACCTGAACGATCTGCCCGGGTCGGGCATCATCTATACGCTCACGGTGGCTGCGGCCGTCGACACGGCGCGTCTGCTGCGCGAGCACGGCCACGAGGTGCATGCGTACACCGGACAGACGGATGCCGACGAGCGCGCTGATCTCGAGGGCAGACTCAAACGCAACGAGGTGAAGGCGCTGGTCGCCACGAGCGCGCTGGGCATGGGCTTCGACAAGCCCGACCTCGGCTTCGTGCTGCATCTGGGTGCGCCGTCATCGCCGGTGGCGTATTACCAGCAGGTCGGTCGTGCCGGTCGTGCGAGCGACAGCGCGGATGTGCTGCTGCTGCCGGGCACGGAGGATCGTGACATCTGGCACTACTTCGCGACAGCATCCATGCCCGACCAGGAGCGCGCCGAGCGCGTCATCGCGGCACTCGGCGACGCGCCGATCTCGACGCCGGCCCTCGAGTCGATGGTCGACATCCGCCGCACGCCGCTCGAGCTGCTGCTGAAGGTGCTCGACGTCGACGGCGCGGTGCGCCGCGTACAGGGCGGCTGGGTCGCGACCGGACAGCCGTGGACCTACGACGCCGAGCGCTACGAACGCATCGCCGGTGAGCGCCGGGCCGAGCAGCAGCACATGATCGATTACGAGCAGACCGACGGCTGCCGGATGGAGTTCCTGCAGCGCTCGCTCGACGATGACACGGCGGCGCCGTGCGGGCGGTGTGACAACTGCGCGGGCGTGTGGTTCCCTCAGGACGTCGGCGGCGCTGCGGCGGATGCCGCCGGGGAGTCGCTCGACCGCGTCGGGGTTCCCATCGAAGCGCGGCGGCAGTGGCCGACCGGCGCGGATCGTGTGGGCGTGCCGGTGAAGGGGCGCATCCCCGCCGACGAGCAGGCGGCAGAGGGGCGGGCGCTGGCGCGACTCACCGACCTCGGATGGGGCGGCACCCTGCGCGAGCTGTTCGCGGCGGGTGCTGCTGACGCTCCCGTGTCACGTCAGGTGCTGGATGCCTGCGTGCGGGTACTCGCCGGCTGGGGTTGGGAACAGCGCCCGGTTGCGGTCATCGCGATGCCGTCACGCTCGCATCCGCAGCTCGTCGACTCGCTGGCGCGTGGTCTCTCCGAAATCGGTCGGCTGCCCTTCCTCGGCGCGCTGGCGTTCGCGAACGGCGGTCCGACCGGCCAGCCGGGCGGCAACAGCGTATTCCGTCTCGCCGGGCTCTGGGAGCGCTTCAGTGCTGAGGGGCTCGAGGTGCCCGACGGCCCTGTGCTGCTGGTCGATGACCTGGCCGACAGCCGATGGACGCTCACCGTCGCCGCTCGGGAGCTGCGCCGGGCGGGAGCAGGTCAGGTGCTGCCGTTCCTGCTGGCGCTGCGGGGGTGAGCGGGCGTAGCGCGGTCCCCGGAGAAGCACTGTTCCTGCGCAAGGTGATCAGGCGGAGGTCAGCAGTTCCGAGACCTGCTCAAGGGCTTTCGGGATGAGACGGTAATACGCCCACGTTCCGCGCTTCGATCGGGTGAGGAAGCCGGCTTCGGTGAGCACCTTGAGGTGGTGCGAGACAGTCGGCTGTGACAATCCGATCGGGTCGATCAGATCGCACACGCACGCCTCCTGGCCCGCGGAGGAGGCGACGATCGACAGCAGTCGCAGTCGAGCCGGATCTGCGAGGGCCTTCAGTGTGACTGCGAGGCGCTCGGCGTCGGTCTGTTCGAGCGGCTTCTTCACCAGCGGTGCACAGCATGTGACCCCGGGGGTTACGTCGGTGACCTCAAGAGTTGCAACCATGTATCGACAATAGTCGATATTGACAGCTTTCGATACATGTGTCCATACTGAGCATCGACGTTCATCAATGTACTCAGGAGGCGCTTCCATGACGCTGCTCGATCTCACCCCGCGCACCGCGACAAGCGACCGCATGGCGGCGCTGCCGGTGGTGATCATCGGCGCCGGTCCGATCGGTCTCGCCGCAGCGGCGAACCTTGTGGAGCGTGGTATCGACTTCACCATCCTCGAGGTCGGCGACAGGGTCTCCTCCTCGATCCGGCTCTGGGGCCACACTCGGCTGTTCTCGCCCTGGAGGCACCTCATCGACCCGGCCGCACGTCGCCTGCTTGAGGCCGCAGGCTGGAGTGCCCCGACCGACGATGGCCGCGCCCCGAAGGGCCGCGAGCTGGTCGACGAGTACCTGGAGTCACTCGCCGCTCTGCCGCAGATCGGCTCGCGGATCCGATTCGGCACGCGGGTGGTCGCAGTTGCACGTGAGGGCATGGATCGCACCCGCAGCGCGGGGCGCGCACAGACCCCGTTCCTCGTGCGTCTGCAGACTTCCGACGGTGCTGTCGAGGAACTGTCGGGGCGTGCGGTCATCGATGCATCGGGCACCTACACCACACCTAATCCGCTCGCCTCGACAGGGCTGGATCCGATCGGCGCCGCCGAAGTCGGTGACCTCGTGCTGCACGCTCTCCCTGATGTCCTGGGTGCTGACCGTGCGTCGTTCGCAGGCGCGCACACCGTGGTCGTCGGCGCCGGGCACTCGGCCGCGAACACTCTGACCGGACTCGCCCGGCTCGCCGAGGATGAGCCAGGAACACGGGTGACCTGGCTGATCCGGAACCCCTCCGCCGTCCGTGTATCTTCGTCGCCCGACGACGAGCTCGCCGACCGCGCGAAGCTGGGGTCCCGGGTCGACAGGCTGGTCGACTCCGGGCAGATCACCCTTGTCGACTCGTTCGAGATCTCCCGCCTTCAGAATCAGGACGGGGGAGTTCGCCTCACCGGGCGACGCCGAGGCGAGGACGTCTTCCTGGATGCCGACGTCGTGGTGAACGCGACCGGCTTCCGGCCCGACCTGTCGATGTTGCGCGAGGTGCGCCTCGATCTCGACGACATCGTTGAGGCGCCCCGCCGTCTGGCCCCGCTCATCGACCCGAATCTGCACTCCTGCGGCACTGTCTCCCCGCACGGGTTCGCCGAACTCCGGCATCCGGAGCCGGGCTTCTTCCTGGTCGGGATGAAGTCCTACGGTCGCGCGCCGACGTTTCTCCTGGCCACCGGGTACGAACAGGTCCGCTCGATCGCCGCCTGGCTGGATGGCGACATGTCCGCCGCAACCGAGGTTCAACTGACGCTGCCAGCCACGGGGGTCTGCTCCACCGACCTCGGCTCCGGCGGAGGCTCGTGCTGCTCGTGACTGCCCAGAGATCGACTCCTGTCCATGTTTCCCGATGAAGAGGAAGAAGAGAGAGCACGTCATGAATGAGAAGCCCACTGTGCTGTTCGTCTGCGTCCACAACGCGGGCCGGTCGCAGATGGCCGCAGGCTACCTGCAGCATCTTGCCGGTGACCGCATCGAGGTGCTCTCGGCCGGGTCTGAGCCCAAGGACCAGATCAATCCGGTCGCTGTCTCCGCAATGGCGGAAGACGGCATCGACATCGCCGGCGGCACCCCCAAGGTGCTCACCGTCGATGCGGTCCGCGAGTCGGACGTGGTGATCACGATGGGCTGCGGGGATGCCTGCCCGATCTTCCCCGGGAAGCGCTACGAGGACTGGCAGCTCGACGATCCTGCAGGGCAGGGGATCGACGCGGTCCGGCCGATCCGCGACGAGATCCGCGCCCGCGTTGAGGCACTGATCGCCGAGCTCGACACGGGCTCGACGGCATCGCTCTCGTGACAGGCTTGCTGCGGCGCGGCCTCGCCGAGCTCCTCGGCACCGGCCTGCTGGTGGCCATCGTCGTCGGCTCCGGAATCGCCGCACAACGCCTCTCAACCGACCCCGGTCTGCAATTGCTCGAGAACTCGATCGCCACCGCCCTCGGTCTCGGTGTCTTGATCGTGCTGCTCGCCCCGGTTTCCCGTGCACACTTCAATCCCGTCGTCTCCCTCGCCGACACCCTGCTCGGCCACCGCTCCGGCACCGGCTTGCCGCCGCGGGAACTCGCGGTCTACCTGCTGGCGCAGATCGCGGCAGGCATCGTCGGCGCGGTCGCGGCCAACGCGATGTTCGCAACCGCGACGACGATCTCCACCACCGTCCGTGCCAGCCCGGCGACGTTCCTCGCCGAGATCGTCGCAACGATGGGGCTGGTGCTCCTGATCATGGGACTCAGCCGCAGCGGCTCGTCCGCCCCGGTGATCGCGGCGGCGGTCGGTGCCTATATCGGCGCAGCCTATTGGTTCACCAGCTCCACCGCGTTCGCCAACCCCGCCGTCACCATCGGCCGGGTCTTCACCGACACCTTCGCAGGTATCGCGTCCACCTCGGTGCTGCCGTTCCTCGCAGCCCAGCTCCTCGGCGCCGCCCTCGCGATCGCGCTCACCGTCGTCCTGTTTCCGAGGTCGCAGCCGTCTGTCATCGGCGCTTCCGACGATGGAGAGTCGCCGCTGGCCACGACGTGGGTGGGCGGCCCGCACCCGCCAACCGAGATCAGTCCACCGCCCGGTTCGTGATCAGCGAGCGCCCGCGCACCTCCGCGACCACGTCGTCGCTCTCGTCGCGCACGGTCACGTCGTAGACCCCGGTGCGTCCGCTGACGGCCCGACGTACGGCGGTCGCGGTGAGCACTTGACCCGCACCCGTTGACTTGAGGAAGGTGATGTCGGCGCCGGATGCCACGGTGACCCGCTCGTCCTCGTTACAGGCGATCGCGAACGCCGTGTCGGCGAGGGCGAACACCAGTCCGCCGTGAGTGATCGCGAAGCCGTTGAGCATGTCCTCCCGCACGGTCATCGACACGACGGCGCGCCCCGGCTCGTCGACCTCGACGCTCATGCCGAGCATCGCCGAGGCCGCGTCGCGGCGCATCATCTCCCTCACGCGGCAGCCGCCTCCTTGCTCACCAGCGTCAGCACGTCGTACGTCGCGACGATCTCATCGTCCTGATTGCGGATCACGGCATCCCAGCGCACCTCGCCGTACTCGTCGGTCTCGCGCGGCGTGATCTGCTTCGCCGTGAGATCGACGCGGATGCTGTCACCCGGCGAGACCGGCGTGACGAACCGCAGGTTCTCGAGCCCGTAGTTGGCGAGCACCGGCCCGGGTTCGGGGTCGACGAACAGGCCCGCCGCCCACGACACCAGCAGGTAGCCGTGTGCGACCCGGCCGGGGAAGAAGGGATTGGCCGCGGCGGATTCCTCGTCCATGTGCGCGTAGAAGGTGTCGCCGGTGAAGTGCGCGAACGTCTCGATGTCGTCGAGGGTGACCTCACGGGCATCCGACGAGATGCGGTCGCCGATGCGCAGCTCGGCGAGCGACTTGCGGAACGGATGCCGATCGCCGGCGTTCGCGGACGCACCGGCGTGCCAGATGCCGGTCAGCGCCGTGAGCATCTCAGGCGAGCCTTGTATTGCCGTGCGCTGCATGTGGTGCAGCACCGCGCGGATGCCGCCGAGCTCCTCACCGCCACCGGCACGGCCGGGTCCGCCGTGCACGAGCCCGGGCATCGGAGACCCGTGCCCGGTCGACGCGCGTGCTCCGTCACGGTCGAGCAGCAGCATCCGACCGTTGAACGGCGCGATGCGCGTCGCGAGGGCGACGGCCTGCGCCGGATCGTGCGTGGCGATGCTGGTGACCAGCGATCCGCCGCCGCGCGCGACGATGTCGGCGGCCTCGGCGATCGTGTCGTAGGTGATCAGCGACGAGACCGGACCGAACGCCTCGACGGTGTTGACGGCCTCGGCATCCGCATCGTCGAAGCGCAGCAGCACGGGCGAGACGAACGCGCCGTCGGGAGCGGGGCCGGTAGAGCCGTCGGCCTGCACGACCTCGGGTTCGTCGACCCCGCCGATCACGATCCGTCCGCCACCGTCGACGAGCTTCTGCACCTGCCGGTGCACCTCATCGCGCTGCGCGGTCGACGCGAGCGGCCCCATCGTGACGCCCTCGGCGCGCGGGTCGCCGACGACGGTCTTCGCCTCGATCCGGGCGCGCACGGCGTCGATCACGGCGTCGGCGGATGCCGCCGGCACGATCGCCCGGCGGATCGCGGTGCACTTCTGACCCGCCTTCGTGGTCATCTCGATGACGAGCTGGCGCACGTAGGCGTCGAACTCGGGCGTGCCCTGGATGGCATCCGTGCCCAGCACCGAGGCGTTGATCGAGTCTGTCTCGGCGGTGAACCGCACGCCACCGGTCTGGACGGCGGCATGCCCCCGCAGCATCTCGGCGGTCGACGCGCTGCCGGTGAAGCCGACCACATCGCCCAGGCGAAGGTGCTCGAACAGCGTGGGAACGCTGCCGCTGACCAGCTGCAGCGAGCCCTCGGGCAGCAGCCCCGACTCGACGAGGATGCGCACCATCGCCTCGCTGAGGTACCCGGTAGGAGTCGCGGGCTTGATGACCGTCGGCATGCCGGCCAGGAACGCCGGCGCGAACTTCTCGAGCGGCCCCCACACCGGGAAGTTGAACGCGTTGATCTGCACGGCGACGCCGGGAAGCGTCGTGTAGACGTGTCGGCCGAGGAACGAGCCGTCCTTCGACAGCGGCTCGACCGGACCGTCGACGTAGACGTGACTGTTCGGCAGCTCGCGCCGCCCCTTGCCCGAGTACGCGAACAGCACGCCGATGCCGCCGTCGATGTCGACCCACGAATCGGTCTTCGTCGCTCCGGTGCGCGCCGAGACCTCGTACAGCTCCTCCTTGCGCTCGGTCAGCGCGAGCGCGAACTGCTTCAGCAGCAGGGCGCGCTGGTGGAAGGTGAGGGCGGCGAGGCTCTGCTGTCCCACACTGCGGGCGTAATCGAGCACGCCGGCGAGGTCGAGGCCCTCCGTCGAGACGCGCGTGACCACCTCGCCGGTGGACGCGTCGCGCACCTCGGTGCCCTTCACTTCGACTCGCTGACGCTCGCTCAGCACAGGCGACAGGCTCAGGGACCCGGAATCGACGGGCGTCCACCATTCGCCCCGGACGTAGCTGGGCAGGGTGTCGGTCGTCATCGTTCCTCGTTCCATACGTAGAAGCCTTCGCCGCTCTTGCGGCCCAGTCTGCCCTCGGTGACCATCGTGCGCAGCAGTTCGGGCGGGGCGAAGCGCTCGCCGAGTTCGCGGGCGAGTTCCTCGGCGATGCCGAGTCGCACGTCCAGTCCGACGATGTCGGTCGTGCGCAGCGGCCCCATCGGATGTCGGTAACCGAGAGTCATCGCCGTGTCGATGTCCTCCGCGCTGGCGACGCCCTCTTCCAGCATCCGAATGGCCTCGAGGCCGAGCATCACGCCGAGGCGCGAGGACGCGAAGCCAGGGGAGTCGCTCACCGTGATCGGGGTCTTGCCCAGCGACTGCACCCATCCGCGGGCGAGGTCGACGACCCGGTCATCCGTCGCCGATCCCCGCACGATCTCGACCAGTGCCGATGCAGGTACGGGATTGAAGAAGTGCAGCCCGAGGAACCGCCCGGGATCGCGCACAGCCGCGGCGAGGTCATCGATCGAGATCGACGAGGTGTTCGACGCCAGCACGGCACCCTCGCCGAGCACGGCGTCCACACGCGCGAGGGCGTCGTGCTTCAGCATCCGATCCTCCGGCACCGCCTCGATCACGAGGGCGGCGCCCGAGAAGCGCGCGAGGTCGACGCCGACGTGCAGTCGCGACGCCGTCTCGGCCGGATCGAGGTCGGGGTCGCGTTCGGCGGAGCGTCGGATGCTGTCGCCGATGCGCTGCACGGCAGCATCCGCCGCCCCGGCATCGCGCTCGACGACGTCGACGCGCGCTCCGGCGAGCAGGAACGCGTGAGCGATGCCGGCGCCCATCCGGCCGCCGCCGAGGACGCCCACTCCCCGGTCGTTGAGCGAACCCGGCGCAGCCGAGCGAGACGAAACGGCGTCGCTCATCGGCTGCTCCTCCGCTCGAGGAATTCGGTCATCCGGCGCATCCTCTCGTCGCTCTCGAACAGTTCCGCCTGCAGTTCGCGTTCGATGTCGGGGTGCTCGTGCCGCGGCGCGCGCAGCGCGCGCTTGGTGTGCCGGGTCGCGAGCGGGTCGTTGCCGGCGATCCGGTCGGCGAGGGCGTGTGCGGCGGCGAGCAGCTCATCGGCGCGATGCACGGCCGAGACCAGGCCCCAGTCCATCGCCTCTCCGGCGTCGAGCACTCGTCCGGTGAGCAGCATCTCGCTCGCGCGGGCGTGACCCACGATCTCGGGCAGGCGCCAGGTCGCCCCGGCCGCGGCCATGATCCCGAGCCCCGTCTCGGGGTTGCCGATGCGCAGGGTGGGTGAGGCGATCCGCAGGTCGGCGGCGTAGGCGAGCTCGGCGCCACCGCCCAGGGCGTGACCGCTCATCGCGGCGATCACCGGCATCGGAAGCTCACTGATGCGGATGAACGCGATCGCGTTGATCGCCCGGCGGGCGTCGTCGGCACGGCGTTCGCGCAGCTGGGCGATGTCGGCGCCGGCGGCGAACACCCGCTCGCTGCCGGTGATGATGAGCGTGCGCGGCTCGGCCTCCAGCTCGGTGCACAGCGCATGCAGCGCGTCGATCATCTGCTGGTCGATAGCGTTGCGCTTCTCGGGCCGGTTCAGCGTCGCGATGACCCGGTCGTCGCGCCGTTCGACGAGCAGCGGGCCGGTCATCGAGCCCACCGCCGGTGTTCAGGTCGCAATGGATGCCGTTTCGGCGCCGGAATAGCGGCATCCATTGCGACCGGAGCGATGGTGTGCGTCCCGATACCGGCATCCATTGCGACCGGAGCGGCGCCAAGACCTCGGATGCCCGTCATGCGACCCGCTCCAGGATCATCGCCGCGCCCTGGCCGACGCCGACGCAGAGCGTCGCCAGTCCCAGGCTCGCGTCTTCGCGCTCCATGCGTCCCATCAGGGTGATCACGATGCGGCTGCCGCTGGAACCGAGCGGATGCCCGAGCGCGATCGCCCCGCCGTCGCGGTTGACGATCTCGGGGTCGAGACCGAGGCGGCGGATGGATGCCAGCGACTGCGTCGCGAACGCCTCGTTCAGCTCCACCGCACCGAGCGCCGACACGTCCAGCCCGGTGCGCTTCAGCGCCTTCTCGGTGGCGGGCACCGGCCCGAGCCCCATGATCTCGGGCGCCAGCGCCGCGGTCGTCGAGGCCACGATGCGCGCCCGCGGGGTCAGCCCGTAGCGGCGCACGGCCTCACCGCTGGCGACGACCACGGCCGAGGCGCCGTCGTTGAGTGAACTGGAGTTGCCCGCCGTCACCACGCTGCCGCCGGCGACCACGGGACGCAGCGCGGTCAGCGCCTCGAGGCTGGTGTCGCGCCGCGGTCCCTCGTCGTCGACGACCTCGCCGGCACGGGTGGGCACCGGCACGATCTCGTCGGCGAAGCGTCCGGCATCCACCGCAGCCACGGCCTTGCGCTGGCTCGCCAGGGCGAACGCGTCAGCATCCTCTCGAGTGATGCCGTCGCGGCGCGCGACCTCCTCTGCGGTCTCGGGCATCGAGAACGTCGCCTTGTCGCGAGCGAGCAGCTTCGGGTTCGCGAACCGCCACCCGATCGAGGTGTCGAAGGCCGCACCGGGCTTCGCCCAGGCGCGCTCGGGCTTCGCCTGCACCCAGGGAGCGCGGGTCATCGACTCGACACCGCCGGCGACCATCACGTCGGCGTCGCCGGCGCGGACCGCCTGCGCGGCCATCGCGATCGCCGACATCCCCGAGGCGCACAGCCGGTTCACGGTGATGCCGGGAACCTCGTCGGGCAGGCCGGCCAGCAGCACGGCCATGCGCGCCACGTTGCGATTGTCCTCTCCGGCCTGGTTGGCCGCACCGAGGATCACCTCCTCGACAGCGCTGTCGGGCACGCCTGCGCGATCGACAGCGGCCCGCACGACGATCGCCGCAAGGTCGTCGGGACGCACCCCCGCGAGCACACCGCCGTAGCGTCCGACCGGCGTGCGCACACCGCCGATGAGAAAGGCCTCGGTCATCTCAGACCCTCCCGTAGGCGCGCAGAGGATGCTCGATGAGCTCGACCACGCGGCGCAGGAACCCGGCAGCGTAGCCGCCGTCGCACACCCGGTGGTCGAACACCAGCGACAGCTGGGCGATGCGCCGCGCCACGATCTCCCCGTCGACGACCCAGGGGCGCTCGATCATGCGTCCGATGCCCAGGATCGCGACCTCGGGGTGGTTGATGATCGCCGCGGACCCGTCGACGCCGAGGCTGCCGTAGTTGTTCAGGGTGAAGGTGGAGCCGCGCAGCCGCTCCGGTGACATGCCGCCCGAACGCGCCGTCTCGGCGATTTCACGCAACTGGGCGTCGAGGGCGTCGACCGACAGCTCGTGGGCGCGCGGGATGACAGGAACCATCAGGCCGCGTTCGGTGTCGGCGGCCACGCCGAGATTCACGCCGTCGAAGCCGATGACCTCGCTCGCGTCGTCGTTCAGTCGCGAGGCGAGCAGCGGATAGTCGGCCAGGGCGAGCAGAGTGAAGCGGGCGACGAGGGCGGTGAGCGATGGTGCGCGTCCGCCGTCGGATGCCATGTCGGCGCGCAGCGCCCACAGGCGGGTCGCGTCGACGTCGACCCAGACAGTCGCCTCCGGGATCTCGCTGCGGCTGCGCGAGAGCTTCGCGCTGACCGCCTTGCGCAGAGGGCTGAGCCTCTCGCGTGAGGTCACGGCGAGGGCATCCGAGGTCGTCGTGTCGGATGCCGGCGGCGCGGCCACCCTGTCGAGTGTGTGGTCCACCGCCGCGCGCAGCACATCGCCCCGGGTGATCGCCCCGTCGTGGCCGGTGCCGGTGAGGCCGTGCACATCGACGCCCAGGTCGCGCGCGAGCCTGCGCACCAGCGGCGACCGCACCGCGACGGGCATCCTGCGCTCCCCGCCGCCGCTCGCGTCACCGCTCTGGCCGCCGTCGACATCGCGTGCTGTCGACGAGGGCGCGGGCGGGGGAGCGGATGCCCGGGGGCGGCGGCGGCCGGACGTGGAGCGCTCGGTCGTGCCGTACCCGATCAGCACGTTGCCGGATGCCGAGCCTCCGGCGCGCTCCTCGGCCCGGTACGCCTCCTTCTCAGAGCTGTCCGCGGTAGACGCGACCTCGAGCACGGGCGCCCCCACAGTGATCGTGTCTCCGGGCTCGCCGTGCAGCGCGGTGACGACACCGGCGAACGGCGAGGGCAGCTCGACGACGCTCTTGGCGGTCTCTACCTCGGCGATTGCCTGGTCGGTGCGGATCTCATCGCCCACACTCACCAGCCACTGCACGAGCCCGGCTTCGGTGAGCCCTTCGCCGAGGTCGGGCAGTCGGAACACCTTCGCTGTCGCGGTGGTCATCGCACGGCTCCTGCTTCAGCATCGTCGTCCCAGTGCAGCGAGTCGATGGCATCGAGCACGCGGTCCGCGTCGGGCAGGTAGAAGTGCTCGAGCTTCGGCGGGGCGAACGGAGTGTCGAACCCCGTGACGCGCCGAACGGGCGCCTCGAGGTACTCGAAACAGCGCTCGAAAACCCTGGCCTGGATCTCGCCGGCTACGCTGACGTACCCGGGGGCCTCGGCGACCACCACCGCGCGACCGGTGGCGCGCACCGCGGCGGTGACCAGCTGGTCGTCGAAGGGTGACAGCGAGCGCACGTCGATCACCTGCACGCTGCGTCCCTCGGATGCGGCGATCTCGGCGGCCTCCAGGGCGACCGGCACCATGGCGGCGTATGCGAGCACGGTGACATCGGTGCCCTCGCGGGCGATGCGGGCGGTGCCGAGGTGGGTGACCTGCGTGGTGTCGACCTCACCCTTGCTCCAGTACAGCTTCTTCGGCTCGAGGAAGATCACCGGGTCGGGTGAGGCGATCGCGGCGCGCAGCATCGAGTAGGCATCCTGCGGGGTCGACGGCGCGACGACCGTCAGACCGGGCGTGTGCGCGTAGTACGCCTCGGAGGAGTCGCAGTGATGCTCGACGCCGCCGATGCCGCCGCCGAACGGAACACGGATCACGATGGGCATCCGCGTCGCGCCGCGCGTGCGATTGCCGAGCTTCGCCACATGGCTGACGATCTGCTCGAACGCGGGCAGCGCGAATGCGTCGAACTGCATCTCGACCACCGGCCGCAGGCCGTTCATCGCCATGCCGACGGCGGTGCCGACGATGCCGGACTCGGCCAGTGGGGTATCGAAGCAGCGGTCTTCGCCGAACCGCTCGGTGAGTCCGTCGGTGATGCGGAAGACCCCGCCGAGCGCCCCGACATCTTCGCCGAAGACGACGACGGCGGGATCCTCGCGGATCGCATCGGCGAGAGCGAGGTTGAGTGCCGCAGCCATGGTCATCGTCTGCATGGTCGGCGCGTCGGCGTCGAGACGGATGTCGTCGTGCGCGATGGTCATCGGGTGCCTCCAGACGTCGAGACGGGATCGGATGCTGTCGCGGAGTCGGATGCCGCAGTCCGGGCGATCTCGTCGCGCAGCATCCGCCACTGCTCATCGAGCTGCGGCGAACGCTGCGCGGTGACGAAGCGGAACAGGTCCTCGGGGTCGAGGTCGGCGTCGTTGTTCAGCGCGGCACGCAGTTCGGCGGCGATCCGCTCGGCACCGGCGGCGAACTGCTCTTCTGCGACCTCGTCGAGAGCCTCCTGGTCCATCAGGTACGCGCGCACCCGGGTGACGGGGTCACGGTCGACCCACGCCTGCACGTCGGCGCGCTCGCGGTAGCGGGTGTCGTCGTCGGCGTTGGTGTGCGCCTGCATCCGATAGGTGTGGGCTTCGACCAGCGACGGACCACCGCCGGCACGCGCGCGATCGACGGCCTCACCGAGCACGGCGAGCACAGCGGCGACGTCGTTGCCGTCGACGCGCTGCCCTGGCATCCCGTATCCGATCGCCTTGTGCGCGAGCGACGGCGCTGCGCTCTGCCGCGAGAGGGGCACCGAGATGGCGAACTCGTTGTTCTGCACGAAGAACACCACCGGCACGTGGAACACGGCGGCGAAGTTCAGCGCCTCGTGGAAGTCACCCTCGCTGGTGGCGCCGTCACCGCACAGGGCCAGCACGACGGTGTCCTCGCCGCGGTGCTTCGCGGCGTGGGCGAACCCGACGGCGTGCAGCAGCTGGGTAGCCAGCGGAGTGGCCTGCGGAGCGACCCGGTGCTCGTTCGGGTCGTAGCCCGAGTGCCAGTCGCCCGCGAGCAGCACCATGGCGTCCGCGGGGCTGACGCCGCGCCCGATCACGGCCACCGAGTCGCGGTAGGTGGGGAACAGCCAATCGCGCTCGCCGAGCACGAGGGAGGCCGCGACCTGGCAGGCCTCCTGTCCGTGCGACGAGGGGTACACGGCCAGCCGGCCCTGGCGCACGAGCGCGCTGGCCTGATCGTTGATGCGGCGTGCTTCGATGAGGGCGCGATAGGCCTCGCGCAGACGGCCGGCATCGGGCATCCGATATTCCGAATCCTCGACCGCGGTGCCGTGCTGATCGATCAGGCAGACAGGGGTGTCGCGGGGGAGCAGGGCCTCGCTCATATTCGCCTCCTTCGCCGAACGGTGTCTCCAGCATCGCTCTCGCGACGCAGTCGTCCAACCGCTGAGGCGGATTCCCGAACGATTGGTCAGCTATTGCGTCATCCGTGCACAGAGTGTCAGAATTCGGTGACGGAACGACGGGGGTCGCATGAGCGATATGGATGCCACGGATCGCGCGATCCTCGCCGAGCTCCGCCGCGACGCACGGGCGTCGATGACGGCGATCGCCGAGGCCGTGCACATCTCGCGCGCCGGCGCGCACGCACGAATCAAGCGTCTGACCGACCTGGGTGTGATCATCGGCTACACCGTGCGCACCGATCCGGTGCAGCTCGGTCACCACGCCTCGGCATACGTGATGCTGGCAATCGAGCAGGCGACCTGGCAGGACGTGCAGGCGCGGTTGCGAGCGATCCCCGAAGTCGAGCACATGGCGCTGGTCGGCGGCGACTTCGACGTCATCCTGCTCGTGCGCGCCAGCGACGCCCGCGACCTGCGGCGCATCGTGCTGGAGGACATCCAGGCGATCCCGTCGATCCGCTCGACCCGCACGACGCTGATCTTCGAGGACTTCACCCGGGAGTGAGCGCGATTCCGATAGCGTGCGGGTGTGAACCGGATGCCACCGACTCAGGCCCTGCTCGCCGGACCGCGTGGGCGGCGTCTGCTGCTGGAGCACGCACTCGGCAGCGGGAGCGATGAATCCCGCCGGCTCTCCACCGCCGTGATGACGGCCGCGCACGTGTTCGAGCCGGCGGGGACCACGATCTGGTTCGGGAGCGGTGCACGTCCGCCAGAACCCGAGCCGGCCACGCCCGCGGAGGTGGCACGGCTGCTGGTGCAGATGGCGCTCGCCGACCCGTCCCCGGAGCGGCTCCGTGCGGCGCTTGCGCGGTCGGTGGACATGGCCCGGTACTGGCAGGAGCCCGACGGCACCGATCAGCTCGCGGCCACCCCCGAGGTGCGCAGAGCTCTGGAGCCGATCGCGGACCAGCTCGCGGCGGCGATGTCCGAGTGGCGGCTGCCGCTCGATCGAGGCGCCCAGTGGGCCGTGCAGTGGGACGACACCCGCATCGCGGCACCCGGCACCGTCGACGGCCGGGGCGACCTGCGACGGCAGCCCAGCCGCACTCTGGTTCGTGGAGGACAGCATGGGCTGGGAGCGCGGCCTCGCGTATCGCGCCACCATCGCGACCACTGCGCGAGTGTTCGAGGTCGACGGTCCGCACGCGTGGGCGGAACTCTGTCGTCGGTTTCCGATCACCGTCACCGACCTCAAGCGACACGACTGGTACCGCACCACGGGACGCGCGGGGGAATGGGTGATCCCGGATTGGGCTGCGGTCGCCGAGCACTACGACGGCGTGCACCTGCAGACGGGAGCGTATCTCGAGGCCGCCGGCACAGCCATCCCGGTGGACGACGAGCGGGCATCGGTCATCGCGGGCTGGAACCCCGGCGAGACCTACTGGCTCACCTCCGCCATCCGATTCGACGACTCACCGCGGGCATGGGTGTCGCCCGATGGGCAGGGAGACGCCTGGCTG
The DNA here is from genome assembly GCF_037204185.1 of Microbacterium bandirmense. Lineage (NCBI taxonomy): Bacteria > Bacillati > Actinomycetota > Actinomycetes > Micrococcales > Microbacteriaceae > Microbacterium > Microbacterium bandirmense. Next base: position 84,130 of record NZ_JBBDGM010000002.1, read on the forward strand.
CGTGAATAGGTGGGCTCGGCGTCGTCGCCGCAGCACTTCAGACGTGGCCGATCAGACGATCGTCAGCGAGAACCCCTCGCCGGTCTCGACGATCGTGACATGCGTGAGGTCGGGCACGGCGTGCGTCGGGCTGTGACCGGCCGCAGCCGAGCCGACCCCGATCACCACCATGCCGGCGGCGAGCCCGGCCTGGATGCCGGCCTCCGAATCCTCGAAGACGACGCAGTCGGCCGGTTCGATTCCCAGCAGCGAGGCTGCCTTGAGGAATCCTTCGGGGTGCGGCTTCGAGGCCGACACGCTCTCGGCAGTGACGCGCAGATCGGGGATGGCCAGGCCCGCGGCATCCATCCGCGCTGTCATCAGAGCGACGTTCGCGCTCGTCACGATCGCATGCGGATGCCGCTGCAGCGCCTCCAGCAGTTGCTGGGCGCCGCCGATCGCGACGACGCCCTCGACGTCGTCGGTCTCGCGGTCGAGCATCTGCTGATTCTCGATCAGATTGATCGAGTGGTCGCGCTCGGGGAGCATGATCGCCATGCTCTGATGCCCCTGCCGGCCGTGCACCACTTCGAGCACGAAGGCCGGGTCGAGGCCGTGGGGTTCGGCCCACTGCAGCCACAGTCGCTCGACCACCGCGGTCGAGTCGACGAGGGTTCCGTCCATGTCGAGCAGAACGGCGCGGGCGTGCAGCGTGGTGGTCATGAGCCCAGGCTAGCCGTGCCTCACATCGTCCAGAGCGCCGGTGTCGGCATCCGACCCACCTGCTGCTCCAGGCCGGCGGCAAGCGCGATGATCTGCGCCTCGCCCCCGGGGCGGCCGATCAGCTGCACGCTCACCGGATGGCCCGACGGGTCGACGGTCACCGGCAGCACCAGGGCGGGCAGCCCGGCCACATTCACGAAGCTGCTGTACGGCGCGTAGCGCACCTGCTGCGAGAAGCCTCGCGCGGCGTCGGCGCGATCGAACCAGCCGATCGGCTGCGGCGGCAGCGCGAGTGCGGGGGTGAGTACGGCGTCGAACGGTGCGAAGGCGGTGATCGTGTCGCGTTCGAACGCGGATGCTGCCGCGAGCGCGTCCAGCACCTGGGCGCCGCTGAGGGTGCGCCCCTCGCGCACCAGCCACGCGGTGATCGGCTCGACCAGCTCGAGCTCCGCGTCGGTGAGCGTCATGCGCGCCGCACTCATGCGCCAGATCGTCGTGAACAGCTCGGCGTAGCCACGCGGGCGCCAGTCCAGCGGATCGACGCCGTGCCCGGCATCCGCCAGCAGCGCCGCCGCGACATCGACGGCGCGTGCCGCCTCGGGGTCGAGGCGGATGTCGTCGGCGTCGTCCCACGGCGACACCGTGGTGATGCCGATGCGCGCGAACGCCGTCGGATGCTGTGCGGCTTCGACGAACGGTCCGCCACCGGGCGCCTGCGTCGCGTACGGATGCGGCCGGCCGGCCACTTGAACGTCCAACAGCAGGGCCGCATCGGCCACCGTGCGGGCGATGGGCCCGGCCACCGGGAGACCTCCTGGGCTGTCCAGACCCGCCGCGAACGGCACGCGTCCCCGGGACTGCTTGATGCCGACCACCCCGACGGTCGCGGCCGGGATGCGGATCGACCCTCCGCCGTCGGATGCCGGTGCCAGCGGCAGCAGCCCGGCGGCCACGGCGGCTGCGGCCCCGCCGCTGGAGCCGCCCGCGCCGTTGTCGAGGTTCCACGGGTCGCGCGCGGGCGGACCGATCTGCGTCTCGGTGTATCCGGTGAGCCCGAACTCGGGGGTGCTGGTCTTGCCCAGGCTGACGCCGCCGGCTTCATCGAGCACCGCGGCCGCATCGGCCGTGGCATCCGGCACGAAATCGCGGTGCAGCCGCGAGCCGAAGCGCGTGGGCACTCCGGCGCGGGCGACGAGGTCCTTGTCGCCGAACGGCAGCCCCCACAGTGCGCCGTCCGGTGCCGAGCGGGCGAGGTGCTCGGCGCGCGCCAGCGCGGCATCCGCGGTCACCTCGGCGAACGCACCCACCCGACCGTCGAGGCGGGCGATGCGGGTCAGGTAGTGCGCGCCCAGTTCGAGCGGTGAGATCTCGCCGTCGCTCAGCGCGGCGAGCTGGTCGAGCGCCGTCAGGTCGTGCAATTCGGGCATGACGCGAGCCTACGACGGGGGCAGATCGCGGGCGAGCATGCCGAACACGAACGTGTCGGTGTACTCGCCCTTGCAGTAGAGGTCTTCGATCATGTGCCCCTCGAGCCGGAATCCCAATCGGCGGGCGAGGGCGGCGCTCGCCGCATTGCGGGCATCCATCTCGGCCTTCACCCGGTGCACGTCGAGCCGGGTGAACGCCAGCTTCAGCAGAGCCGACGCGGCTTCGGTCGCGTAGCCGTGGCCTGCGTGCCCGGGATCGAGGACCCAGCCGACCTCGGCCTGCCCGTGCTCGACGTCGGTGAGCCACAGAGCCAGATCGCCCGCGTAGCGCCCCTGCTCGTCCTCGATGATCAGCGACAGTGCATGCGGTTCGTCGAAGAGCGTGCGGCGAGTGATGCGCTTGGCGAGGCGCTCGGAGGTCTGCTCGTCCGTCCACGGTTCCTCGAGCAGGTAGCGGGCGACGTCGTCGCGGCGATATACGCGCAGCAGGTCATCATGATCGCGCGACTCGTGGAAGCGCAGTGTCAGTCTCGCCGTGCGGTGGGGGAAGACGTCGTCGGCCATGCGACGACTCTAGAGTGTTGCCGGGAGGCGGCCGCCATCGGCCGGAGGGAATGGCTGAGAGACTGCGTCGCTTCATCGAGCGGAGCGAGGATGCCCTGCGCCGGCCGGCCCGCACCGCCGAGGCACTCGAGACGATCGCCGTGCTCGTCGGGGCAGCGGCACTCGTGCTCGGATTCCTCATCTCGCTGATGCTGTTCTGGGGAGCGCAGCTCTCGATCAGCGGGCCGGGATCGATCGGCGTGTACGCCGCGATCGGCGGGGGCATCGTCGCGGTGATAGCGTTCGTGCTGGGCAGGGTGGCCGTGCGGCCGCAGCGCGAGGCATCGAAGGAACAGTCTGCGGGCGAGGATGCCGCGGGCGAGGACACCGCCGAGGTGCGGCTGCGCTGGTACGACCTCATCGCGATCAGCGCCGCCTACGGCGCGGTCGCGGTGCTGGGCTGGCTGGGTATCGCACAGCTGCTCGAGCTCAGCTTCATCGGCGCACCGGTGTACGCGTTCCCGGGCGCGGTGCTCGTCGGCGTCGCCTTCGCGCTCACCGCCTACATCGCCTTCCTCGGGGCGGCGGCGCTCACGCCGCTGTCGCTGTCACTGGCGCTGGCGATCTTCCTCGTGATCGGCGCATTCGCGAGCATGCTCGAGTCCACCGATCCCGACTGGTGGCGCGACAACCTCTCGGCCTTGGGCATGGCCAGCAATCAGGCCGCGCCGGCGTTCAACTTCACGCTCATCATCTCGGGCGTCATCGTCACGACCATCGCGCGCTATGCGACGGCGGGACTGCCGGTCGGCACAGCGTTGCAGCGCCGTCGTCGCACCCAGGTGCGCGCAGGGCTGGTGCTCGTCGGCGTGCTGCTCGCGTGCGTGGGCGTCTTCCCGGTCGACAGGTTCTTCCTCGTGCACAACACGGTCGCCACCGGCATGGCCGTCATCTACGCGGTCGTCGTGTGCGCGCTGCCGTGGCTGCTGCCGACGCTGCCGCGGGTGTTCTTCGGCGTCGGCTACATCTTCGTCGCCGTGATCATCCTGCTCGGTGTCTTCTTCGCCACCGGCTACTACAACCTCACCGCCGTCGAGCTCATCGCCGGCATCCTGATCTTCACGTGGATCATCCTCTTCCTGCGCACCGCGGGAGCAGCATCCGCATCCCAGAACGCCTCACCGCGATCGCAAGAATCGGCATCCACACGCGCCAATCAGGCATCCGAATCGCGGAACTTTACGTGAGCCGCATAGAATCCCTGATCTTGACACTCGGATCCGCCGGGCTGGGGCCCAGTCGCCGACGTACGCTGTAAGCGGGCACATCCGCCCGCACTCCGCCCGCGTCGAGACCCCCATCGGCGCGCCCGCACCGCAAGGACGCACATGTACGACATCGCGACGCATCGCGACGAATGGCAGGCAGAAGAAGAACTCGCCGAGCGGATGATCCCGCTGATCGGCCGACTCAACCGCAGTCGTGATGTCGTGACCTCGCTGCACGGCCACCGGCTTCTCGGGCTCTCGACGGCGGGCATCCTCGAGGTGCACGAGCGCGTCGCCGCACTCGGTCACGGCCGGCTCGAACTCGAAGACACCCTCGCCGTGCTCGAGGCGCTGTGCGAGATTCAGCCGGGGGCGTCGTCGCTCGACGTCGCGCGGCTCATCGAGGAGCACGCCGCGAGCGGTCGCGACCTCGAGGGGTTCCTGCGTGAGGCGCTCGCCCCCGCGCTCGGAGCCGAGCTCGCCGAGCCGGTCGACGTGGTGCTGTACGGCTTCGGCCGCATCGGACGGCTGCTCGCCCGCATCCTCATCGCGCACACCGGCGGCGGCAGCGGACTGCGCCTGCGCGCGATCGTCGTGCGCAAGGGAGCCGAGAACGACCTCGTCAAGCGCGCATCGCTGCTGCTGCGCGACTCGGTGCACGGCCGGTTCGAGGGGTCCGTCGATGTCGACGAGGAGCGCTCGCAGATCATCGCCAACGGCAACCGCATCCAGGTGATCTACTCGGATGATCCGGCCAGCGTCGACTACACCGCCCATGGCATCCGCGACGCGATCATCGTCGACAACACCGGGCGGTGGCGCGATGAAGAGGGCCTCAGTCGCCACCTGCAGGCCAACGGCGTCGCACGGGTGCTGCTGACAGCACCCGGCAAGGGCGAGCTGAAGAACATCGTGCACGGCATCAACGACTCCACCATCACGGACGATGACCGGATCGTCTCGGCGGCATCGTGCACCACCAACGCCATCACGCCCGTGCTGAAGGCAATGGACGAGGCGTACGGCATCGTCCGAGGGCACGTCGAGACCGTGCACTCGTTCACGAACGACCAGAACCTCATCGACAACTTCCACAAGGGCGACCGCCGCGGTCGCAGCGCCGTGCTCAACATGGTCATCACCGAGACCGGTGCCGCCAAGGCGGTCGCGCGCGCTCTGCCCGAGCTGGCCGGCAAGCTCACCGGATCGGCGATCCGCGTGCCCACTCCGGATGTGTCGCTCGCGGTACTGCACCTCACGCTCGAGAACCCGGCCACGAAGGACGAGCTCAACGACTATCTGCGCCGGGTCTCGCTGCACTCGAAGCTGCGCCAGCAGATCGACTACATCGAGAGCCCCGAGGTCGTCTCCACCGACTTCGTCGGCTCGCACCGCGCCGGCATCGTCGATGGCCTGGCCACCATCGCGAACGACCGCGACGTGGTGCTGTACGTCTGGTACGACAACGAGTACGGATACTCGTGCCAGGTCGTCCGCGTGCTCGAGGTGATGGCGGGCGCCCACCCGGTGGTGCTGCCGCCGCGCCGTGAGGTGACGCTGCGGGGCTGAGCCCGTGAGCGCGGCTCGTCATGTACCGGATCACTGATCGGATGCTGTCGCGACGGCGTGTCCGGCGGCGACACGCCGCTGCGCGCCTGTCGCATCAGTGATCCGGCACGCATGTCGGCGGCTCGCGCCATGATGGGACGATGAGCGAGCTGCGCAGCCACCGCCTCCGATCTCATCGGCTCACCGCGCCGGCGCGATCGGTGTCGGATGCTGCGGAGCACATGCTCGCCGTGCAGGCCCAGGATTTTCTCGCCGGGCGCTGGGCGCTGGGCGTGCGCACGAAGGGCGTGTTCCTGCGTGACGTCGATGCCGCCTTCGCGCGCGGCGAGCTCGTGCGCGCGTGGACGACGCGCGGCACGCTGCACATCATCCCGGCCCGCGATCTGGGCTGGGTGCTCTCCGTCACGGCCGCGCGTCAACGACAGCAGGCCGCAGGCAGGCACCGCGACCTCGGCATCGACGACGAAATGGTGGCCGCCGCGGCGAACGCGCTGCGCCCAGCGCTCTCCGACGGCGGATGCACGAGAGCGGAGGCCTTCACCCGGTTCGAGAGCGTCGGCATCGATCCTTCGGGACAGCGTGGCATCCACCTGCTGTTCACCCTGACGATCGACGGACTGATCTGCCAGGGCCCTGTCGTCGAATCGGACGGGATCACCCGCGAGCAGCGGTTCGTCGCCGTCGATGACCGGGTGGGTGAATCCGTGCAGCCGGACGACCCGCTGGCTGAGCTGTTCGTGCGGTACATCGACGGACATGGCCCTGCCGGAGCGCGCGACTTCGCCTGGTGGTCGGGCCTGACGCTCACGGCCGCGCGGGAAGCCGCCGAGCGGGCGCAGGGTCGGGTGCAGGAGACGGATGCCGGGGTGTATGCGGCGCTGAAGAGCGCTCGCCGCAGCCTGGACGATGCGACGGCGTTCGCGCTGCCGGCCTTCGACGAGTACTACATCTCGTACGCCGATCGCACCTCGGTCTGCGATCCCGAGAACGCGGGCGCGGTCGGACCCGGGAAGAACGGCATGGTCCGGCCTACCGTGATCGAATCGGGCCGCGTGACCGGCACCTGGTCGCACGCGGCCGCCACGCGAAACGAGCTGCCGCAGATGTTCGACGGCCACGGAGCGGACGCGTCCGTGGCATCCGCCCTCGCGCGCTTCGCGCGCTTCGTCGAGAGCTGACACCTTCTCGGTGCGAGAGGATGAGGCTGTGCCGCACTATTTCCACCGCCTGTCCGCCACCGAGTACGAACCGACCGAACACGTCGGGGGAGCGTGGAATCCCGCCGAGCAGCACGTCGCGCCGGTGCTGGGACTGCTGGCGCACATCGTCGAGGTCGACCACGCCGCGCGGCGACCGGACGCGCCGCTGGCGCTCGCCCGCGTGAACTTCGACATCCTCGGGGTCATCCCGATGGCGGCGTTCGAGGTGAGCACCCGGGTGGTGCGCCCGGGCCGCACGATCGAGCTCGTCGAGGCGACGCTCAGCCAGGGCGGGCGTGCGGCTCTGACCCTGCGGGCGTGGATGCTGCAGACTTCCGACACCGGCGACATCGCGGGCTCCGCGCTGGCGGCCATGCCGCCGCGCGAGGAACTCGACGGGTGGGAGGCGGATGCCGGATGGCTGGGAGGCGCCATTCGATCGGTCGACTTCCACCACCGGGACTTCGGGCCCGGCCGGGCTCAGAGCTGGCTGCGCCCGCAGGTGCCGCTGCTGGCCGACGAGGCCATCTCGCCGCGGTCGCGTCTGATCGGCGCCCTCGACTTCGCGAACGGCGTCGCGATCCGGGTCTCGCCGACCGAGGTGCTCTATCCGAACGTCGACCTCACCGCGAGCCTGTTCCGCGAGCCGGTGGGCGAGTGGATCGGACTCGACACCTCGGTGTCATTCGGGCCAGACGGGGTCGGGCTGACGGAGTCCGTGATCAGCGACGAGTCGGGGCCGCTGGGCACCTCGTCGCAGACGCTGACGCTGCGCCGGCGCTGACGACCGTCATCCGGCATCCGGCATCCGACGTCGTCGCCCCGGCGCATCACTCGGCGGCGTGCCGATCGAGGAACTCGTACACCTCACTGTCGTCGACGCCGGGGAATGCGCCGCGCGGCAGCGGAGAGAACATGTGCGTGTGCACGCGGGCGCTGGGCCAGGCGCGTCCCTCCCAGCGCTGGCTGATCGCGGCGGATGCCCGTCGGCAGCACGACTCGTCGGGGCAGGCCGACTGGGCGCGATGCTGCGTCTCGCGCCCTCGCCACCAGCGCGCATCGTCGAAGGGCACCCCGACCGTGATCGAGAAGCCGCCGTCGCTGGCCGAGCCGATCTGCGTGGCGCACCAGAACGTGCCGGACGGGGTGTCGGTGTACTGGTAGTGCTCGGTGGTGCGGTTGTGCTGATCGAACGCGGCGCGCGCCGAGAACTTGCGGCAGGCGGGCTGTCCCTCCACAGCGCCGGTGACATCCATCGGCAGCGGCAGGTCATCGTTCTCGTACACCCGGGTGATGGCACCGTTCTCGTCGACTCGCAGAAAGTGCAGGCGCATGTCGAGATGGTGCGTCATCAGATTGGTCATGCGCATCGCGGCGGCCTCGTGGGTCACTCCGAAGGCGTCGCGGAAGTCCTCGACGGCGAGGTTGCGATCCTTCTTCGCCTGCTGCAGGAACGTCACGCCCGCGGTCTCGGGGATCAGGCAGCACGCGGCGAAGTAGTTGATCTCGAGGCGCTGCTGCAGGAAGTCGGCGTAGTCGGTCGGGGGAGTGTGACCCAGCAGGCGGTGCGCCATCGCCTGCAGCGCCATCGAGCGCAGTCCGTGACCGCCCGGGATGGACGCCGGCGGCAGGTAGATGCGGCCGTTCTCGAGGTCGGTGATCGATCGGGTCGAGTGGGGCAGGTCGCCGGCGTAGATCAGCTCGAACCCGAGCTTCTCGGCCATGATGCTCACCGTGCGGTGGGTGAGGGCGCCCGACACGTGCCCGGCGGCCTTGAGCTGCTTCTCGGCGAGGGCCTCGATCTCAGGCAGATAGTTCGCCTTGGCGCGCATCGTCAGGCGCATCTCGGTGTTGGCGCGGCGCGCTTCCTCGGGCGTGGCGATCGCCTCGCTCTCGCGACGGTGCAGCTCGCGGTGCAGCCCGAGCACCCCCTCGATCGTCTCGTCGCTCATGCCCTTCGATACGCGGATCGGAGCGATGCCCAACTGGCGGAACACGGGGCTCGCCTGCGCCCGGTCGAGCTCGATCTCGAGCGCGGCTCGCCGGTTCGGCGGCTCACCCGAGATGAGATCGGCGACGTCGGTGGCGCAGGCCTCGGCGATCGCCTGCAGCAGTGACAGCTTCGGCTCGCGCTTGCCGTTCTCGATCAGGCTCAGCTGCGAACCAGCGATCCCCACGCGCGCGCCGAGTTCATCGAGGGTGTACCCCTTGGTCGTGCGGTGATGCCGGATGCGATGTCCGAGTGTGCTGAGTTCGAGTCCGCTGGTCGCCATTCCTTGAGCATATCCGAAAGATCAGCTGTTCTTTCAAGTCGAGCCGCCTGAAAGTGAGCCGAAACCTCGCGGATGATGGACGTACAGCATCCCTCTTCAAAGGAGCAGACATGGCACTCGCCGAGACGTACGCCCCCCGCACCCCCGCCGTCGCACCGCTGCGCAGCTTCGGTGCGGTGCCGGCGTATGACACGCCGGCCATGACTGAGCTGCGCGAATGGGTCGACGGCATCGCCGCCCTCACCCAGCCCGAGCGCATCCACTGGATCGACGGCTCCCGGGCCGAGAACGACGCGCTCATGCGCGGTCTCGTCGACGAGGGAAAGCTCATCAAGCTCAACCCCGAGTGGCGGCCCGGCTCGTACCTGGCCCGCTCGCACCCCAGTGACGTCGCCCGCACTGAGGCGCGCACCTTCATCGCCTCCGAGCGCGAGCAGGATGCCGGCCCCACCAACAACTGGACCGACCCCGCCGAGATGCGTCAGAAGCTCGACGGTCTCTTCGAGGGCTCCATGCGCGGGCGCACCATGTACGTCGTGCCGTTCTCGATGGGACCGATCGGCGGAGAGCTCTCCCACATCGGAGTGCAGGTCACCGACAGCGCCTACGCGGTGGCATCCATCGGCATCATGGCGCGCGTCGGCGACGCCGTCACCCGCCAGATCGCCGAGGGTGCACCGTGGGTCAAGACGGTGCACTCCGTGGGTGCCCCGCTCGCACCGGGCCAATCCGACGTCGAGTGGCCGTGCAACGACGACAAGTACATCGTGCACTTCCCCGACACGCTCGAGGTCTACTCGTACGGCTCCGGTTACGGCGGCAACGCGATCCTCGCCAAGAAGTGCTTCGCTCTGCGCATCGCCTCGGTGATCGCCCGCGACGAGGGCTGGCTCGCCGAGCACATGCTGCTCATCCGCGTCACCGACCCGAACGGCAAGGCCCACCACATCGCCGCCGCCTTCCCCTCGGCGTGCGGCAAGACCAACCTCGCCATGCTGCGTCCCACCATCCCGGGCTGGACGGTCGAGACCCTCGGCGATGACATCGTCTGGATCCGCCCCGGCGAAGACGGACGGATGCACGCGATGAACCCCGAGGCGGGCTTCTTCGGCGTCGCCCCTGGTACCGGCGAGTCGACGAACGTCACCGCGGTCGAGACGCTCTGGGGCAACACGATCTTCACGAACGTGGCGCTGCGCCCCGACGGCGACGTCTGGTGGGAGGGGCTCACCGACACGCCGCCCACCGACCTGATCGACTGGGAGGGCAACCCGTGGACGCCGGATTCGGGTCGGCCTGCGGCCCACCCGAACTCGCGCTTCACGGTCTCCGCAGCGCAGTGCCCGCAGATCGCCGAGGACTGGGAGGCGCCCGAGGGCGTGCCGCTCGATGTGATCCTGTTCGGCGGACGCCGCGCCAGCAACGTGCCGCTGGTCGTCGAGGCGACCGACTGGACTCACGGCGTCTTCCTCGGATCGACGATCTCGTCCGAGCGCACCGCCGCAGCGGAGGGGAAGGTCGGCGAGCTGCGCCGCGACCCGTTCGCGATGCTGCCCTTCTGCGGCTACAACATGGGCGACTACTTCGCGCACTGGCTGAAGGTCGGTCGCACGCTGCGCTTCGATCGGGCTCCGCGCATCTTCCAGGTGAACTGGTTCCGCCGCGGTGAGGACGGGCGGTTCCTGTGGCCCGGCTTCGGCGACAACTCGCGTGTGATCGACTGGATCATCCGTCGCATCTCGGGCGAGGTCGACGCCGTCGACAGCCCCATCGGCCGCCTGCCGCGTCGCGAGGACCTCAACCTCGACGGCCTGGAGATCTCGGATGCCGATCTCGATGAGCTCTTCGAGGTCGACGTCGATGCCTGGCAGGCCGAGGCGGACTCGACCGAGGAGTTCTACTCGATCTTCGGCGATCGCCTGCCGTCGGCGCTGCGCAGCGAGCTCGAGGCGCTGCGCTACCGGCTCACCGCCGCGCGCTGACCCGGCGCAGACGAAGGACCCGCGACGGCGGGATGCTGGAGACGACCCATGGCTGAGTGGTCTCCGGCATCCCGCCGTCGCGTCTTCGTGCGAGCAGCGACGCCCGCCCACGGCGAGGATTAGACTCCGAGCACTGGCTCCCTCGTCGGTCTGGAGATGAGCATGAGGACGCTGATCGTGGGGGCGGGCATCGCGGGTCCCGCCCTGGCGCACTGGCTGCGCCGTGCCGGGCACGAGGTCACCCTGGTCGAGAAATCGCCCGAGCTGCGCACCGGCGGATACCTGATCGACTTCTGGGGTGCGGGCTTCGACATCGCGAAGCAGGATGGTGCACGGGGACTGGGCACGGCGTTCGCCCCGCTCACGCGCGGCAAGCTGCGCTTGCGCAACGCGCTGATGCGGATGATGGATGTCCGGCTGGTGGCGAACCTGGTGATGGGACGAAGTCTGCGCGACCCCATCGAGGTGCCGGCCTGGCCGACGGCGTGACCTCAGGTCGTCAGCAGCTGGTGTCGCGCGAGGTCGCGGTACAGCGGCGTCGACTCGACCAGCTCGTCGTGCGTGCCCTGGCCCTCGACCTGACCGCCCTGCAGCACCACGATCAGGTCGCTGTCGACGACGGTCGACAGTCGGTGCGCGATCACCAGCAGCGTGCGATCCTCGGCGGCGGCGTCGATCGCCTCGCGCATGCGCTGTTCGTTCACGCCGTCCAGCGACGAGGTCGACTCGTCGAGCAGCAGGATGGGCGCCTCGGTGAGCAGCGCGCGGGCGATGGCCAGGCGCTGACGCTCACCACCGGAGAGCATCACGCCGTCCTCGCCGACGGGAGCCTCCAGCCCCAGGGGGCTGCGCTCGAGCACATCACCGAGGTTCACCGAGCGCAGGACGCGCTCGCAGTCGTCGTCGGTTGCGTCGGGCGCCGCCAGGCGCAGGTTCTCGGCGAGCGTGCCGGCGAGGGTCGGGGCATCCTGCTCGACGTAGCCGAACTGCGCGCGCAGCTGCTCGCGCGGGTAGGTGCGCACATCGTGGCCGGCGAGGCGGATCGACCCGCCGGTGGGATCGTAGAAGCGCTCGATGAGCGAGAGGATCGTGCTCTTGCCCGCGCCGCTCGGGCCGACCAGCGCGACGCGTGAACCGCGCGGCACCGAGAACGAGACACCCTTGAGCACATCGCGATCCACGTCGGACACGACGTCGTCGGCGGCACGCTCCAGGTGCGCGTCGACGAGCAGCGATTGCGCCTCCTTGGCGGCGGCCTCGCGGGCGGCGATGACGTCGTCGGGGTAGCGGAACCGCACGTCGCGGAACTCGATGGCCGGAGCGCCCACCACGGCCGCGGCGGTCACCGTGGCATCCGATTCGTCGTTCTCGGTCTCGGTCGGCAGGTCGAGCACCTCCTGGATGCGGCCGAGGGCTCCGAGGGCCTGGTTGACCGAGGTGATCGCGCCGAACGCCTGTCCCAAAGGCATGATGAGCATGAACAGGAACATGATGAAGGTCACCAGCGAGGCGATGGTGAGGGCGCCGGATGCGACCCGGAACCCGCCCACGCCGAGCACGACCAGCAGTGACAGCTGCAGCGCGATCCCGGCGATGGGCACCACCAGCGACGAGATCTTCGCGATGCGGACGCCCAGTCCATACGCCTCGCGGGCGGTGCCCTCGACGGCGGCGGTCTCGCGCTCGGTCGCACCTGAAGCGCGCACGGTGCGGATCGACGAGATGCCCCGCTCGATGCCGGATGCCAGTTCGCCGACCTTCTGCTGCTGCGCGGCGGATGCTGTGCGGATGCGACCGCTGAGCGCCACGACGACGACCACCGAGACGCCGATGACGCCGACGATCAGTAGCAGGAGCAGCGGGTCGATGATGAGCATGGCGACCAGTGCGCCGACGAACAGCAGCGCGCTGCCGACGGCATCCGCGAGTCCCTGGGTGAGCACCGCGTACAGCAGCGTCGTATCGGTGCCGACGCGCGAGACCAGGTCTCCGGTGCGGCGTGCGTCGAACTCGCTGATCGGCAGGTGCAGGATGCGTGCGATCAGCTTGCGGCGGCTGGAGTAGACGACCGCGGTGCCGGTGCGCTGCAGCAGGTAGTGCTGGTAGCCCGAGATCACCGAGGCGATGATCACGAACCCGATCAGCAGCCATACCAGGCCGCCGAGCATCTCGCCACGCTGGACCCGGTCGATGACCTGCCCGACCAGCAGGGGCTGGACCAGTGAGGCGGCGGCGCCGACGATGCTGAGCACGGCGACGACGGCGAGCACCTTCTTGTGCTCGAAGAGGAAGGGGAGGAGCTGGCGGAACGTGGCGCGCGGGCCGTCCTGCTGCGCACGGCGTCCGCGTCGGCGTGCTGGCGCCGTGCGAGACATGGGGACCTCGTTCGTGAGGGGATGCGGTGGGAGTGCTTCTATTGTCTGCCGTACTTCTTATGCGCCGCCTGTCTGGTTACGCCGAGGGCGCTCGCGATCGCCTGCCAGGAGTACCCGGCCAGTCGGGCGCGACGCACCTGCGCCTCCTCGGCGCGCGCGATCTCGCGGCGGATGCCGGCGAGGTGGTGCAACTCGGCGAGAGGTTCGCCCGCCGGATCGGTCGCGAGAGCGGTGTGACGGTTCATGTGCGTCAGCTTAGGTTGACAATCCAAGATTGTCAATGTTTGTTGACGCGAGGGGAGTTATCCACAGAATTGGTGGCCATCGCATGTGGTGCGCATGCGATCATGGCAGTATGAGCCGCATGCTTCAAGTGAGGAACCTTCCCGACGAGGTGCACGCGCGGCTGAAGGAGCGCGCGGCAGCCGAGCGGATGTCGCTGTCCGACTACGTCGCACGAGAGCTGGAGAAGCTCGTGCGGTATCGGAGCAATGCCGAGATCCTCGCGGATGCTCGGGAGCGTGCTCGCGCGGGAGGCTACGCGATGACGCGTGAGGAGATCCTGGAGGCTGTGCACGAAGTACGTGCTGAACGCGACGCGGAGCTGGACCGGCGATGACCGACGTGGTGCTCGACGCGTCGGCTCTGGTCGATGTGCTTCTCGATGGTGCATCGCTGCCCGAGGATGGTCGTTTTCACGCCCACTGCGGACTCGATCTCGAAGTCGTCGCGGTGCTGCGCCGTAGAGTCCAGCGCGACGAGCTGCCGGCGCACGGCGCTCGTGAAGTGCTCGACAGCTTTCTGCAGCTCGACATCGAGCGGCATCCGATGACGGACTTGATTCCACGGGTCTGGGCCATGCGCCACGACATCTCCGCCTACGACGCCGGGTACGTCGTTCTTGCCGAGGCGCTGGGGTATCCGCTGGTCACCCTCGATCGGAAGCTCGCCCGGACCGCCGAGCGCTACTGCGACGTCATCGTCCCGTAGGTGATGTCGGCGTCGTGCGCTACTCGCTCAGACCGTGCTCGGCGAGCCAGGCCCGGCCGATGGTGGTCGGCACGCGCAGCACCCAGGCGTCGGTGAGCACCTCGCGCAGCAGCTGTTCATCGATGGCATCCACCACGGCGAGCACGGCGGGGTACCCGTCGAAATGCGGGATGGTGAAGAGCGTCGCCATGGCGACAGGGTACGCCCCGCCGCCGAGCCCGACCAGGGGCCGTTCAGCCCAGTCGCACCCGCCCGCGCAGCTCGGCGACCGTCGAGACGCCCGACAGCTGCATCGTGCGCACGGCCTCATCGCGCATGATCTGCAGCATCCGATCCACTCCGCGCTCGCCGCCGGCCATCAGGCCGTACAGATACGCGCGGCCGACCATGCAGGCATCCGCGCCGAGCCCGACGGCGGCGAGCACGTCGGCGCCGGAGAGTATGCCGGTGTCGAGGAAGATCTCGGCGCGATCGCCGACCGCAGACGCGACCTCCGGCAGCAGCCGCAGGGGAGTGGGGGCGCGGTCGAGCTGGCGCCCGCCGTGGTTCGAGACGACCAGGGCATCAGCCCCGGCATCCACCACCCGCTGCGCGTCGGCGACCGACTGGATGCCCTTCACGACCAGCTTGCCGTCCCACTGCTCGCGCAGCCACGCGAGGTCTTCGATCTTGAGGCTCGGGTCGAACATCTTCGCCACCAGCTCGGCGACGGTGCCGTCGAACGAGCGCAGGCTCGCGAACTCGATCGGGTCGGTGGTGAGCACGTTGAACCACCATGACGGATGCCACGCCATGTCCCACATGGTCTTGAGATTCAGCGTCGGAGGGATCGTGAGCCCGTTGCGCGCGTCGCGCAGGCGATTGCCGGCCACCGGGGTGTCGACGGTCAACACGAGGGTGTCGTAGCCGGCGCGGCGCACGTCGTCGACGAGCTTGCGGGTGCCGTCGCGGTCCTTCCAGAGATACAGCTGGAACCAGTTCGTCCCGCCGGGCACCTCCTGCTGCAGCTCGGTGGGTGAGGTCGTGCCCATCGTCGAGAGCGTGTACGGCACGCCGGCACGCTCGGCGGCACGAGCGACCGCGATCTCGCCCTCGTGCTGCATCATGCGCGTGAAACCCGTCGGCGCCATGATCAGCGGGAACGCCGCCGGTCGCCCCAGGATGGTCGTGGACGTGTCCACCTCGGCGACGTCGTGCAGCACCCGCGGTTCGAACTCCACGCCCGCGAACGCGCGGCGCGCCCGCGTCAGGCTCAGCTCGTCCTCGGCGGCGCCGTGCACGTAGTCGAACACCGAGCGGGGAGTGGTCCGGCGCGCGATGCGGGCGAGGTCCTTCACCGACAGGGCGCGCGCAAGCCGCCGATCGACGCCGTTCCACACCGGGCGCCGGAATCCGAGCAGAGGAGCGACCGCACCCCACGTCGGGATGCGGCGCACGACGCGGCGCCGCGTGGTCACTGTTGCGACCGACCGGTGCCGAGGTAGGCCTGGATGATGTCGTCGTCGGCGAGCAGTGCCTCGGGTGCCCCGGAGCGCACGATCTCGCCGTTCTGCAGCACGTGTCCCTCACTGGCGGCCTGCAGCGCGCGACGGGCGTTCTGCTCGACCAGCAGCACCGTGGTGCCGGCGGCGAGCACCTCGTCGATCACCGCGAACACCTCGTTGACGATCTTCGGCGCCAGCCCCATCGAGGGCTCATCCATCAGGATCAGTCGGGGCTTCGCGAGCATCGCCCGCGCGATGGCCAGCATCTGCTGCTCACCACCCGACAGCGATCCTGCGGCCAGCTTGCGACGTTCGCCGAGCACCGGGAAGCGCTGATACATCTCGTCGATGCCCGCGCTCGCGCCGGAGCCGTAGTAGCGGGCACCCAGCTGCAGGTTCTCGGCGATCGTCATCGTGGCGAGGATCTGCCGCCCCTCCGGCACCTGCACCAGGCCGCGCGGCACGAGGCGATGCGACTTCGTCTTGGTGACGTCGGAGCCCTCGAACACGATCTTTCCACTCGAGGGCTTGACGAGCCCCGAGATGGCGTTGATGATCGACGACTTGCCGGCGCCGTTGGCGCCGACCAGGGTGACCAGCGATCCGGCGGCGACGTCGAACGAGACACCGCGCACGGCCTCGACGCGCCCGTAGGAAACCGACAGGTCGGTGACACTCAGCAGCGGCTCAGTCATTGCGCTCCTCCGGGGTCGTCGCGGCCGCGGACGGCCGATCGACGGCATCCTCGTCGGCGGCACCGAGGTACGCCTCGATCACGCGCTCATCCGCCGCGATCTCGGCGGGGGTGCCGTCGGCGAGCACCTCGCCGAAGTTCAGCACCACGATGTGATCGCAGGTGTCGAGCACCATGCCCACGTTGTGCTCGATGAAGATGATCGTCAGACCATCGTCGGTGAGCGAGCGGATCAGGTCGGACAGACCCTCGGCCTCAACGTGGTTCATGCCGGCGGCCGGCTCGTCGAGAATCAGCAGCGATGGATCGGCGGCGAGGGCACGGGCGATCTCGAGGCGGCGCTGGTCGCCGTACGACAGGCTCTTGGCGGTGACATCGGCCTTCTCGAGCAGCCCAACGCGGCGCAGGCAGCGTGCGGCGTGCTCAAGCGCCTGACGCTCGTCACGGCGTGCGGACGGCAGCCACAGCAACCGGCGCAGGAAGGTCGGCCTGGCGACCAGGTGCGCACCGATCAGCACGTTCTCGAGCGCCGTCAGGCGGTTGAACAGCTTCGAATGCTGGAACGTGCGGGTGACGCCCGCCGCCGCGATCTTGTGCACGGGAGTGCGACCGATCGTGATGCCGAGTACGGTGGCCGTTCCCGCCGACGGCGGGGTCAGGCCGCTGATCATATTGACCAGGGTGGTCTTGCCGGCGCCGTTCGGCCCGATCAGACCCACCACGTCACCGCTGCGGACGGTCAGGTCGACGCCGCGCACCGCGTGCACGCCGCCGTACTCCTTCGACAGACCCGTCAGCTGCGCGACCACCTCACCCTTCGCGGGATGCACGCGGCCGGCCACCGCTTCGCCGTCGTCGAGCGTCGAGACATCGATGCGCTGCCTGCGGCGGGGGATGAGGCTCGCGATGCCACCCGGCAGGTACAGGATCACCACCAGCAGCAGCAGGCTCGAGATGAACGGACGGATCCAACCGGCCTCGATCCCGATCATGCGCTGCAGCTCGGGCAGCAGGGTCTGGAATCCGCTGCCGAGGATCGGGCCGAGGAAGTTGGCCGTACCGCCGACCACTGCCGTCACCAGACCGTCGATCGCCTTCTCGAACGCGAAGTCCTCGGGGGCGATGAGTCGCAGGTAGTACGCCCACATCACGCCGTACAGCCCGGCGAGCACACCGGCCGCGACGAAGGCGCTGAGCCGGTGACCGCCGACGTTGATGCCGATGGAGCGCGCCGCCAGCTCGTCCTCGCGGATGGCATCCAGCGCACGCCCGTAGCGCGAGCGGCCCTGCCGCCAGAACCAGTACGCCACCAGCAGCAGCACGATCCAGGCGATCAGCGGCGTCATGATCTTCGGCACGGGCATGCCCTGCGCGCCGCCGGTCCATTCCGCGTTCAGCAGGAAGATGCGGATGGCCTCGGCCGCACCGAGCGTGGCGATCGCGAGGAACACCCCGCGCAGCCGCATGGTCGGAAGGCCGAGGACGGCGGCCGCAGCACCACCCACCAGCATGCCGATCACCATGGCGAACAGCAGGGTCGGGATCGGGCCCCACAGCGTGGGCGCCGGTGCGATCGCCGCGGCGGCGAACGCCGCGATGCCCGCGAAGCCGGCCTGGGCCAGGCTCAGCTGGCCCGCGACGAGCACTGCGTAGAACGAGAACGCGAAGACGCCGTTGAGCGCGATGAAGACGAGGGTCGATTCGGTGAGCAGCATCAGACCTCACGCACCTTGCGCTTGCCGAACAGCCCCTGCGGACGCACCAGCAGGATCAGGAACAGCAGGGCGAACGCGATCAGATCGCGCCAGCTCGATCCGACGTACTGGATGGCGAACACCTCGGCGATGCCCAGCAGCAGCCCGCCGACCAGCGCCCCGGGGAGTGACCCCATGCCGCCGACGATGATGACAGCCAGGCCCTTCAGCTCGATGGCCGAGCCCATTCCCAACTGGGCGCTGTTCACACTCAACGCGAAGAGCACGCCGGCGACCGCGCCGAGCGCCGTGGAGATCGCGAAGGTGGTCGCCGTCACCCGGTCGACGTTCACACCGAGAACCCGGGCCGCACCCGGGTTCTCGGCGACCGCGCGCATGGAGCGTCCCAGCGATGAGCGCCCCACCAGGATCGTCAGCCCGATCATCAGGCCCAGCGACACCGCGACGATCACGATCTGCAGAACGCTGGCGGTCACCCCGGCACCGAACTCGATCGCGTCGTCGGGTACTGTGCCGACCGGGAACCGTCGGGTGTTCGGGCCGAACACCGCCTGCAGCAGCGCGATCAGCATGCCGCCCACGGCGATCGATGAGATCAGTCCCGCGAAGTGCGCGTCGGGACGCTCTTTCAGCGGGCGGAACGCGATGCGCTCGATCAGCAGGCCCAGGATCGCGCCGAAGGCGAACACCAGCACAAGCACCAGCGCGATGGGCATGTCGAACGACTCGGAGAGCCAGATTCCGAAGAACGCCGAGGCGGCGAACGCGGCGGGATGGGCCAGGTTCAGTCGGTCGAGGATGCCGAACACCAGCGTGAAGCCGATGGCGAACAGGGCATAGATCGAACCGAGGAACAGACCGTTCAGCAGCTGCTGCATGGTGTCTCTCTGCGTTCAGCGGGTTACTGCAGAACGGCGAACGCGCCGTCCTTCACGATCTGCACGACGGCCGGGTGCTCGGCGTCACGGTCGGCGTTGATGCTGATCGCGCCCAGCGGGGTCGGCAGGTCGGTCACCTGGGTGAGGCCGTCCTGCACGTCGGTGCGCTCACCCGAGCAGTTCACCCGCACGGCGTGGTCGATGATCTGCATGCCGGCGTACGCCTGGGCCGCGAACTGGTCGGGACCGGCGCCGTACTTCTCCTCGAACGCCGCCATGAAGTCGGTGTTCTCGGGGCTGTCGGAGGCGGAGTTCCAGGCGGCGCCCACGATGACGCCCTCGGCGGCGTCGCCGGCGTCGGCCATCAGCGCGGGGTTGTTGAATCCGTTGCCGCCGATGATCGGCTGGTCGATGCCGAGCTCGCGGGCCTGCGTCACCAGCGGGATGGCCGCCTCGATCAGGGCGGAGACGACGATGGCGTCGGGATCCTGCTGCTTCGCGGTCGTCAGCAGGCTGCGGAAGTCGGTGTCCTTGACCGAGAAGGTGAGCGTGTCGGCGACCTCGATGCCCTCGTCCTCCAGCGCCGACTCCATGACCTCGAAGCCCGACTCGGTGAACGCGTCGTCGTTGCTGTACATCACGACGACCTTCTCAAGGCCGAGCTTCTCCTTGGCCGCCGCGATGGTCTGCGGGATGACCTGCGCCTCGGTGAGCGAGTCGCGGAAGATGAAGTCACCCTGTTCGGTGATGCCGGTGGCGGTGTTCGAGATGGCGAGCACCGGCACGCCGGACTCCTGCGCGATGGGCTGCGCTTGGAAGGCGGTGTTCGACAGGGTCGGGCCGATGATCGCGCTCGAGCCGTCGGCGACGAAGCCCTCGAATACGCTGATCGCCTGTCGGGGGTCGGTCGCGTCGTCCTCGACGGACAGCGCGTACTCCACGCCGTCCTTCTCATTGAGGTGCTCGACGGCCAGCTCGAGTCCCTTCTGCTGCGACTCGCCGTAGCTGGCGGCACCGCCGGTGAGGCTCAGCGCCGCGCCGACGGGAACCGTCGCGTCGATGACACAGCTGTCACCGCTGCCGGAGCCGGTGAGGCCTTCGGCCGTACCACCCCCGCCGTCACCGCTGCTGCTGCAGCCGGCGAGCACGAGAACGGATGCGGACAGGACGACGGCGGTGCTGAGCAGCTTGCGCATGGGGATTCCAATCAGCGAGGCACACGAATTGCAGGATTGCCGACGAGACCACGAGACATCGTGGTCACCGGGGATGGCGCGTCAGCCTCTTCGATGCGCACGGGTTCGGCAATGGATCGATCATAGTGCGACACCGGTGTGGTGCCGTGACGGATCACCAGAGGACGGCGATGCCCGCATTGGCCAGCGTCAGGATGCCGATGCCCCAGAACAGCACGGGTGGGACGGCGCCCGACTTGCGCTGACGCCCCTGGCCGATGCCGAGGAAGGCGCCGATGACGAGAAGGATGACCAGCTTCGTGCCAATCTTCGCGTAATTGAACTCCGCGCCCTCGGGCATCCCCCAGGGAGCCGCGAGAGCGAGCCCCGCGACGGCCGCGATCGAGATGCCGATGTGCATCAGGCGCGTGATCTCGCGCTTGCCGCCGAAGGCCTGCACGGCCCAGGCCCCGAAGAGCGTGGCGAAGCCGATCAGGTGGATGAACAGGACGATGTGGCGCAGGGTCTCCATGACCCCAGGCTAGCCGTCCCCACGCGCGGGTGGTGTCTGATACCGGCCCTTCGTCTCGCTGCGCTCGCTCAGGAACCGGTGGAGGAGGGTCAGCCGCGCGGTCCCTGAGCCTGTCGAAGGGCGCGCACGACCAGTGCGGTGCGCAGCGCGGCATCCGCGGCCTCGGCGCCCTTGTCCTCCTGCGAGCCCTCCAGGCCCGCACGGTCCAGACCCTGCTGCTCGTCGTCGAGGGTGAGCAGCCCGAAGCCGACCGGCTTGCCGGCATCCAGCGACACCCGCGTGAGCCCGTCAGTCGTCGCGGCGGAGACGTACTCGAAGTGCGGGGTGCCGCCGCGGATGATCACGCCCAGCGCGACCACGGCGTCGGCTCCGCCGGCGAACGCCGCCTGCGCGGCCACGGCCAGCTCGAACGACCCGGGCACGTGCACCAGCGAGTGCTCGGCGCCCGCGGCATCCAGCACGCGCTGCGCGCCGGCGATCAGGCCGTTCGAGATCGTCTCGTGCCAGGTTCCGGCGATCACGACGACGCGCAGACCGCTGCCGTCGATGGGGGAAGTGGGGGTGGGGGCTCCGGCGCGGCTCATGCGTCGTCCTTTCCGTGGGCGAGCGCTTCGGCCAGCTCGGCTTCGCCGATGATGTGGCCCATGCGATCGCGCTTGGTCTCGAGGTACTGGTGGTTGTTGGGGCCGACGCCGACGAGCAGCGGCACCTGCTCGACGACATCGAGTCCGAGCTCGCGCAGCTTGGCGACCTTGTCGGTGTTGTTGGTGAGCAGGCGCACCTTGGACACGCCGAGATCGGTGAGGATGCCCGCGGCGGCCGCGTAGTCGCGGGCATCCGCCGGCAGACCCAGTGCGAGGTTCGCGTCGACGGTGTCGAGGCCGTCCTCCTGCAGGCTGTACGCGCGCAGCTTGTTGATCAGCCCGATGCCGCGTCCCTCGTGACCGCGCATGTAGATGACGACGCCGCCCTCCTTCTCGATCCGGTCGAGGGCGGTCTGCAGCTGCGGGCCGCACTCGCACTTCAACGAGCCGAAGGCCTCGCCGGTGAGGCACTCGGAGTGCACGCGCACCAGCGCGGTGTCACTGAGCGCGCCCGAGGTGATCGCCAGGTGGTCGGTGCCGGTGACCCGGTCCTTGTAGGCGAGCACGCGGAACGATCCGTGGGTGGTCGGCACGTTGGCGTCGGCCCGCAGGCTGACGCGGCGCTGCGCGGGGTGTGCGGCACCGGCATCCCGGGGCTCGTGCTCGTTCAGGTGGGCGATCATCTGCTCGATCGTGATGACCGGAACGTTCTCGCGCTCGCCGAGCTCGAGCAGGCCGGGAAGACGCATCATGCTGCCGTCCTCGGCCACGACCTCGGCGATCGCGCCGACGGGCTGCAGACCGGCCATTCGCATGAGCTCGACGGCCGCCTCGGTGTGGCCGGCACGCTCACGCACGCCCCCGTCGACCGCGCGCAGCGGCAGGATGTGTCCGGGGCGGATGATGCTCGTGCTGGTCGATTCGGGGTTGGCGAGCACGTTCAGGGTCAGCGCGCGGTCGCGCGCGCTGATGCCGGTGGTGACGCCGGATGCGGCGTCGACGCTGACCGTGTAGGCCGTCGACCGGGCATCCTCATTCGTCTCGACCATCGGCGGCAGGTTCAGATGGTCGGCGAGGTCGGCCGGCATGGGGGCGCAGATCAGTCCTGACGTCCAGCGCACCATCCACGCCATCACCTCGGGGCTGGCGAGCTCGGCCGAGATGATGATGTCGCCTTCGTTCTCGCGGTTCTCGTCGTCGGCGACGATCACCGGTCGGCCGGCGCGCAGCGCATCGAGCGCATCGGAGATGGGGGAAAGGCTCATCGTGAGCCTCCTTCCGGGTGGGAGCGGAATGCCAGCATTCGCTCGACGTGCCGGGCGAGGATGTCGGTCTCGAGATTGACGAGGTCGCCCACCTCGAGGGAGCCGAGGATGGTCGCCTCGAGGGTCTCCGGGATCAGCGACACC
Source organism: Microbacterium bandirmense (assembly GCF_037204185.1). Classification (NCBI taxonomy): domain Bacteria; kingdom Bacillati; phylum Actinomycetota; class Actinomycetes; order Micrococcales; family Microbacteriaceae; genus Microbacterium; species Microbacterium bandirmense. The sequence continues at coordinate 106,929 of NZ_JBBDGM010000002.1, forward strand.
TCGAACCAGGGAGAGGCTGCGTCAACGGGGGAGACCGCGCTGACGGTGAGCGACGTGCCGGCCACGCTGATCGACCCCTTGTCGACGACGAGCGGGGCGAGGTCGTCGGACAGGCTGAACCGCAGCACGCGCCACTGCTCCCCGGGCCGCACCTCGAGCACCGTGCCCGTGCCGTCGACGTGACCCTGCACGATGTGCCCGCCCAGGCGTGCACCGACCGGCATGGCCTTCTCGATGTTCACGCGCGAGCCGACCTCGACCGACCCGAGTGCCGAGACGTCGAGCGTCTGCTTCATGACATCGGCGTCGAACGTGTCGGCGGTGGAGCCGACCACGGTCAGGCAGACGCCGCTCACGGCGATGGACTCGCCGTGTACGGCATCCGATGCCGCCTTCGGCGCGCGCACGGTGAGTCGCCAGCCGTCGCCCGAGGGCGAGATCGCGGCGATCTCGCCGATCTCCTCGATGATTCCGGTGAACATCAGCTTCCTTCCGGTGGTGAGACGGGGTGGGCGATCGCGAGCAGGTCCGCACCGAGCGGAACCCATTCGTCGACCTGCAGGCGTCGGGCGTCGCCGATGGTGGCGACGCCGATGTCGGTGAGCGCGAGGCGGTCGCCGCCCAGCAGCACCGGCGCGATGTAGGCGAGCACGGTGTCGGCGAACCCGGCGGCGATGAAGGCGCTCGCGAGGGTCGGACCGCCCTCGACGAAGATGCGCTGCACGCCGCGCTCGCCGAGATCGGTCAGGACCTCGGCGAGGTCGTGCGTGTCGTAGAAGAGCGGGGAATGCGGATGCCGGTGCACGGCGGCATCCGCGGGGATCGGACGCGCCCCGATCACGACCGGCACCGGCTGCTGCGGGCGCAGCGCCTCGCCGTCGCGGGCGGTGAGCGCCGGGTCGTCGGCGAGCACCGTGCCGGTGCCGACGACGATCGCGTCGGCTTCGGCCCGGCGGCGGTGCACGTCGGCGCGGGCGTCCGGCCCGGTGATCCACTGGCTGGTGCCGTCGGATGCCGCCGCCCGGCCGTCCAGACTCTGCGCCCACTTCACGGTGACGTGAGGACGTCCGCGCTGCTGCACGGTCAGCCAATCGGCGATGAGCTCATGGGCCTGCTCGGACTGCTCGCCCGCGACGACGTCGACTCCGGCCGCACGCAGGCGATCCGAACCCCCGCTGGACTGGTCGCCCGGGTCATCGAGCGCGTACACCACGCGGGCGACGCCGGCATCGATCAGCGCCTGTGCGCAGGGACCGGTGCGACCGGTGTGATTGCACGGCTCGAGCGTGACGACGGCGATGGCCCCGCGCGTGGCATCCGGGGTCAGCTTCGAGAGCGCATCGACCTCGGCGTGCGGCGTGCCCGCGCCGCGGTGCCAGCCCTCGGCGAGGATCTCGCCGGCGGGGGAGAGGATGACCGCACCGACCTGGGGGTTGAGGCCGCGGGGCCCGCGCGTCGCGAGCGAGAGAGCGCGCCGCATCGCGTCGCGTTCGATCTCGGTCACTGCCATCGGTCTTCCTTCTCTGGGAACCGGGGATGGCAGCGGGCGCGTGCGCGCCGCTCGTGCTGCCTCTCTTCCGGACTAGCGAGCTGACGCTCGCATCACCGTCGGTTCCGGAATTCCACCGGATCGGCGCCTGTCGCCAGGCGTTCGCGGACTGTCACCGCCGGTTCGGATTCACACCGACCCCGGAGCACGTTGATGCTTCTGAGTGTACTCAACGCCGGCGCGAGGGATTCATTCCCACGATCTCGGAGTCACTTCAGCAGGCGTGACAGCCGCCGATCGGCGAGCACCTTGCCGCCGGTCTGGCACGTCGGGCAGTATTCCAGGCTGCGATCGGCGAAGAACACGCTGCGGATCTCGTCGCCGCACACCGGGCAGGCCTCACCGCGCCGGGCGTGCACCCGGAAGCCCGAGCGCTTGGCATCCTTCAGATCGGCCGGCGGCTTTCCGGACGCCTCGGCCGTGGCATCCCGCAGCGTCGTCTGCATCGCCTGGTAGAGGCGGTCGATGTCGGCCTCGTCGAGGTTCGCGGCCGGCGCGTAGGGAGACATCCGCGCCGCGTGCAGGATCTCGTCCGAGTAGGCGTTGCCGATGCCGGCGATCAGCGACTGGTCGCGCAGCAGGCCCTTGATCTGTGTGCGCCGGCCCGTCAGCAGTGCGGCGAAGGCGTCGCGGGTGAAGTCCGGATCGAACGGATCAGGGCCCAGACGGGCGATGCCCGGAACGCCGTGTACGTCGCGCACGACGTACACGGCCAGCGACTTCTTCGTACCTGCTTCGGTGAGGTCGAACCCGCTGCCGTCGTCGAGTGCCACCCGCAGCGCGATCGGGCTGCGGCCGGGCCGGATCAGCGTCGTCGGCAGCTCGTCATACCAGCGCAGCCATCCCGCCTTGGCGAGGTGGAAGACGAGGTGCAGGTCGTCGCCGCAGGCGAGGTCGATGAACTTGCCGTGTCGCGCCGTCGCGGTGATCGTCGCATCGTGCAGGGCCGTGTTCGGCGGGTCGTAGGTCTTCAGCGCGGCGATCTCGCCCACGCTCGTGCGGGTGATGGCACGGCCGACCGCGCGCTCGCCGAGGAAGTCGACCAGCCCCTGCACCTCCGGCATCTCGGGCATGCCGTCATCCTGTCACGCTGCGCCGACATGCCACAGGGGGTCGCCCGAAATGCAGGAGTTCGCATGAAATGCAGGGCGCATCCTGGCATCCGCTCCTGCGTTTCGCGCGTTCTCCTGCGTTTCGTGCGTCAGAGCACGGGCCACTCCACCGGGGTGCGGTCGTCGGATGCCAGCAGACCGGCCACCCAGCCGTCGTCGCGGCCGCGCGAGCTGGTCAGCCCCTGGCGCAGCATCCCCTCGTAGCGGAAGCCGAGGCCTCGGGCCGTGCGCGCCGACGGCACGTTGCCGGCGACGGCCCGCCACGCCACCCGTGCGAGCTTCAGCTCGTCGAAGGCGTAGTCGATGACCGCCAGGGCCGCCTCGCCCATGAGGCCCTGGCCGCGGAACTCCGCGACTCCCCAGAATCCGATCTCGGCCTCGCCGCCGTGCGGGTGCGGCGCGATCCTGTGCAGCCCGATCATGCCGGCGAGCCGGCCGTCGAATCGGATCGCCCAGACGGTCTCGACGCCCTCGGCCCACCAGCCGGCGACCAGCGCGACGAAGTCGACGGCATCCTGCCGCGTGTACGGACTCGGCACGGTGGTCCAGCGGGGCACCTCGGGGTCCTGGCAGGCGCTCGTGATGGCATCCGCATCCGCCTCGGTCGGGATGCTGAGGACGAGTCGTTCTGTGCGCAGGGTCACCGGTTCCATCGCGCCAGCGTAGCGGCGTTCGGCGTCCGCTCCTGCGCGGGTAGAATCCGAGGGCGGCCGTCAGCCGTCACCGGAGGAGGGACCGTGGTCGGGCAGCGATCGTCGCCGCGAGGCGTGCTGTTCTCTCTTCTGGCGTCTGCGATCTTCGCGGGCATGTTCTACATCGCCTCTCTGGTCACCTCCTCGGCCGAGGTGGTTTTCGCCGCGCGCGTGCTGCTGACCCTGCTCTGCTACGCCGCGGCTCTCCTGCATCCGGCCGCACGACGGGGAGTCGTCGTGCTGTGGCGTCGGCTCCGCGCGCGGTGGTGGATGCCCCTGCTCAGCCTTCTGCTCACCGCCATCGCCGGCGTGCAGCTGTGGCTGTTCATGTGGGCGCCGATGCACGGGCACGGCCTCGACGCCGCGCTGGGCTTCCTGCTTCTGCCGATCGCCCTGGTGTTCGCGGGGCGCTTCGTGATGAAGGCGCACGTCAGCCGGGTGCAGTGGCTGGTCGTCGCACTGGCCTCGGTCGCCGTCGTGGTGAAGGTCATCGCCACGCCGGAGCTGTCGTGGGTGACGCTGATGATCTGCGGCCCGTACGCCCTGTACTTCGTGCTGCGGCAGCGCTTCGGCCTCGACGAGCCGATGGTGTTCGGCTGGGAGGTGGCGCTGCTCGCCCCGGTGGCCGTGCTCGCGCTCGTGACGTCGGTGCCCATCGAGCCCTCGGCGCTCGAGTTCACGGTGCTTGGCGCGATCGGGTTCGGCAGCGCCGCGGCCATGACCTTCTACCTCGGGGCGTCTTATCTGCTGTCGATGCCGGTGTTCGGTCTGCTCGGCTACGTCGAGCCGGTCATGCTCGTCGGGGTCGCGCTGCTGCTCGGCGAACGCATGCAGGGCGCGGATGCCTTCGTCTACGGCCTGCTGGCCGTCGCGCTCGCGCTGCTGGCGGTGGAGGGGTTCCGTGCGGCCCGTCGGCCAGGCGGCGCCGCAGGTGTCGCCGACCCCGCGTAGACTTCTCCGGTGACTGTTCCGGGGATTCTGCGCGCCTTGGAAGAGGCGAACCTGTACCGCGACGCCCTCACCTGGGCGCAGACCGACGCCGACATCTCGGCGGTCGACGGACTCGACGTCCCGATCGTCGCCGGCCTGCTGCGCAAGCGCGCCGGCGCCGGGCATCCGGCATCCGCGCTTGTGGTCACCCCGACCGGCCGCCGCGCGGAGTCCGTCGCCGCGGCCCTGTCGGCGTACCTCGCCGACGCCGAGATCCTCACCTTCCCGGCATGGGAGACGCTGCCGCATGAGCGGCTCAGCCCCAGCCCCGACACGGTCGGCCGTCGTCTGGAGACCCTGCGCCGCATCCACACCTGGAACGGCGAGCGGCCGCTCATCGTCGTCGCCTCGGTGCGCGCCGCGCTGCAGCCGCTGGCGGCGAACCTCGGCGATGCCGCGCCCCTCGAGCTGAAGGTCGGCGGCCGGGGCATCGAGCTCGAACAGGCCGTCGAGCAGCTGGTCGAGCGGGCCTACACTCGCGTCGACATGGTGTCCCGGCGGGGTGAGTTCGCGGTGCGCGGCGGAATCCTCGATGTCTTCCCACCCATCGCCGATCACCCGCTGCGCGTGGAGTTCTTCGGCGACGAGGTCGATCAGATCCGCGCGTTCTCGGTCGCCGATCAGCGCTCGCTGCCGGGCGATGTCGCCGGGGTCGAGCTGCCCGCCAGCCGGGAGCTGCTGCTGACTCCTGAGGTGCGCGAGCGCGCGGCGTCGCTGGCGGCGCGGTTCCCGGCGATCGCCGGGATGCTCGAGAAGATGTCGGAGGGCATCCCCGTGGAGGGCATGGAATCGCTGCTCCCCGTCGTCGCGGGCCCCCTCGTCACCCTCGCCGAGTACCTGCCCGAGGGCACGGCGACCGCGGTCATCGACCCCGAGCGCGCCAGCGCCAGGGCGCAGAACCTCGGTGAGACGAACCGCGAGTTCCTGGAGGCCGCGTGGAATGCGGCCACGTCCGGGGCATCCGCTCCGATCGACACTTCGACGGGGCTCAGCGCAGGCACTTCGACGGGCGCCGGCGCGGGCCTCGACGCCGGCGACTTCATCTCGCTCGCGCGGCTGCGCGAGATCGTGCGCGATCGCGACGGGGTGTGGTGGCGGCTGAGCCCGTTCGCGACCGACGACGATGATGCCGCGAACCTCGACTCCTCGGTGATCCCGTCCTTCCACGGCAACGTCGACGGCGCGATCGCGTTCGTCGAGACCCGGCTGGCGGAGGGCTGGCGGGTCGTCATCGTCGCGTCCGGACAGGGGCTGGTCGAGCGTGCGCGCGATGTGCTCAGCGACCGCGGTCTGGCCGCCCGGATCATCGAAGACCTCGCCGACGAGCCCGAGGGCGGTGTCGCGAGCATCGTCGCGGCGACCGTGGAGTCGGGTTTCCAGGTGCCGGATGCCCGCATCGCGGTCCTCACCGACAACGAGTTCTACGGGCGCACGATCGGCGGCGATCAGCGTACCGTCAAGAAGCTGGCGTCCCGGCGCCGCAACGTCGTCGACCCGCTCCAGCTGAAGGCGGGCGATCTGGTCGTGCACACCACGCACGGCATCGGCCGCTTCGTCGAGATGACCAAGCGCGAGGTCTCGTCAGGCGGCCGCAATGCCGTCAAGACCACCCGCGAGTACCTGGTGCTCGAGTATGCGCCGTCGAAGCGCGGATACCCGGGCGACAAGCTGTTCGTGCCCACCGACCAGCTGGATCTGCTCTCGAAGTACGTCGGCGGCGAGGCCGCGCAGCTGTCGAAGATGGGCGGCAGCGACTGGGCCGCCGCCAAGGGCAAGGCTCGGCGGGCCGTGCGCGACATCGTCGTCGAGCTCGTCAAGCTGTACTCGGCGCGGATGAGCTCGAAGGGCCATGCCTTCGGGCCGGACACCCCCTGGCAGCGTGAGCTGGAGGAGGCGTTCCCGTTCGCCGAGACGCACGACCAGCTGCAGACGATCGATGAGATCAAGGCCGACATGGAGCGGCCGATCCCGATGGACCGACTGCTGAGCGGTGACGTCGGATTCGGCAAGACCGAGGTCGCCGTGCGCGCGGCGTTCAAGGCGATCCAGGAGGGCAAGCAGGTCGCCATGCTGGTGCCGACCACGCTGCTGGTCAAGCAGCACCTCGAGACCTTCACCGAGCGCTTCGCCGGCTTCCCCGTGAAGGTGCGGCCGCTCTCGCGCTTCCAGACCGACAAAGAGGCGAGGCTCACTCTGCAGGGGGTGCTCGACGGCTCGGTCGACATGGTCATCGGCACGCACCGCATCCTCACCGACCAGGTGATCTTCAAGGATCTCGGGCTGATGATCATCGACGAGGAGCAGCGCTTCGGAGTCGAGCACAAGGACGCCCTGAAGAAGCTCAAGACCAACGTCGACATCCTCGCCATGAGCGCCACCCCGATCCCGCGCACCCTCGAGATGGCGGTCACCGGCATCCGCGAGATGTCCACCCTGCAGACCCCGCCCGAGGACCGGCATCCGATCCTCTCGTTCGTCGGCCCGCGCAGCGACAAGCAGATCGCCGCGGCGATCCGCCGCGAGATCCTGCGCGAGGGTCAGGTGTTCTTCGTGCACAACCGCGTGCAGTCGATCCAGCGAGTGGCATCCGAGCTCGCAGAGCTCGTACCCGAGGCACGCATCGCCGTCGCACACGGCAGGATGGGCGAGCACCAGCTCGAGCAGGTCGTCGACGATTTCTGGGAGCGCAAGTACGACGTGCTGGTCTCGACGACGATCATCGAGACGGGCCTCGACATCTCGAACGCCAACACGATCATCATCGACCGCGCCGACAAGTACGGATTGTCGCAGCTGCACCAGCTGCGCGGGCGGGTCGGCCGCGGACGCGAGCGCGCCTACGCGTACTTCCTGTACGACGACATGAAGCCGCTCAGCGAGACCGCCGCCGACCGGCTGCAGACCATCGCCGTGAACAACGACCTCGGCTCGGGAATGCAGGTGGCACTGAAGGACCTCGAGCTGCGCGGTGCGGGCAACCTGCTCGGTGCCGAGCAGGCCGGGCACATCGCCGGTGTCGGCTTCGACCTCTACCTGCGCATGATCGGCGAGGCCGTGGCGACCTTCCGTGGCGAGGACACGAGCTCCGAGGTCGAGCTGCGGCTCGAGCTGCCGGTCGATGCCCGCATCCCCGAGCACTACATCGACAGCGAGCGGCTGCGCCTGGAGGCGTATCAGAAGCTCTCCGCCGCGGCGGGGGCCGGCGCCGCCGACGACGCCATCGACCTCGTGGTCGAGGAGCTCATCGACCGCTACGGGGCGTTCCCCGACGAGGTGACGACGCTCGTGCAGGTGGCGCGCCTGCGCCGCCGGGCCGCGAAGGCCGGGCTCAGCGATGTCGTGGCGATGGGCACGAACCTGCGGATCGCTCCGGCGCGCTTCGAGGACTCCATGAAGGTGCGCCTGCAGCGGCTGTACCCGAAGGCGAAGCTCGTCGGCGGGGGAGAGGCGCTGGTGGTGCCGATGCCGACACCCGACGGGGCAGTGGCTCGCGGCACGGAGATCATCGAATGGGTCGCGGCGCTGTTCACCGCGATGTTCCCCGAGCCGGTGGCCGTACCCGCCGGCTGAGGGTGGGATAGCGTCGAGGCATGACGGCACTCGACCGCACCCTGCACCGACCCGGCGCCGGCATCCGATTCCGTGATGGCGGGGGTGACGGGCGATCGGTCGTGTTCCTGCATGGCGCGGGCATGGACCATACGATGTTCCTCGCCGCCGCCGACGCCGCGCAGGCGGCGGGATTCCGGGCGGTGCTGTGCGATCTGCGCGGCCACGGCGAGTCCGACCTGGGCGCCGGCGTGCGCTTCACGGCCGACGATGCGCTGGACGACGTCCTGGCGCTGCTGGACGCGCTCGAGCTGGACCGTCCGGTGCTGGTCGGGCACTCGCTGGGCGGCAATCTCGCGCAGGCGTTCGTGCGCGCGCACCCGCAGCGCACGGGCGGGCTCATCGCGGTCGACTCCACGTGGAACGCCGGTCCGCTCAGTGGCATCGAGCGGTTCGGCCTGTCGCTGGCGGCTCCCATGCTGGCGCTGATCCCGGCATCCCGCCTGCCCGGCATCATGGCACGGGCCTCGGCGGTCGATCCGGCGGCGGTCGCCGAGATCACGAGGGTGTTCGCCCGGATGCCGAAGAAGACGTTCCTCGACGTGTGGCGCGCGACCGTGTCGTTCGTCGATCCCGATCCCGAGTACCGCACGCCGGTGCCGCTGGGTCTGATCCGGGGTGCGGAGGACCGCACCGGCAATATCGCGAAGGCGATGCCCGCGTGGGCCGACGCCGAGGGCGTGCACGAGCGGGTGATCCCGCGGGCGGGTCACGTGGTGACGCTGGATGCGTCGGATGCCGCCAGCCGAGCCATCCTGGAGGTGCTCGACGGGTTCGCGCTCGCCTGAGCGCACTCCGGCACGCGCTACCTGATTTCTACGCAATGTAGAATTAGGGGGTGACCGTCACTCCGATCCCGAACGACCCGTGGGTGCTTGAGGCCGCTCGCGTGGCGCAGGCTCCGGCGCCACGGCGCCCGGATCTCGGCCCGGTGCCGCGCCGCCCGCTGTACGCACTCGGGGTGCTCGCCGCATTCCGCGCCGCCGGCCTCGTGCTCGTCGCCGAGGCCGTCGCGCGCGGCATCGCAGCGCTCGCCGCTGATGGGCTGAGCGCACCTACCGTGCGGCTGATCCTGCTGCTCGGCATCGGGGGGATGCTGCTGCGCACCGCCGGGGAGTGGGCGACCGCGGTGGTCGCACGGCGCATCGCCACCGATGTGAAGCGCGATCTGCGTGCCCGCCTGTGGCGCCGCATCGCCGACGGCGACCGCACAGGCGGTGGCACCGCGGTGCTGGCATCCGACGCCCTCGACGACCTCGACGACTACTACATCCAGTCCCTGCCCGCCCTGATCTCGGCCGCCGTCATCCCGCTGCTGGTGGGCGTGCGCATTCTCGGAGCCGACTGGCTGAGTGCCCTCATCATCGTGCTCACCGTGCCGCTGGTGCCGCTGTTCATGACGCTGATCGGCAGGCACACGCAGCAGCGCACCGATGCGGCGCTGCGCGCGCTGACCCGCCTGGCCGATCACCTCGCCGAGCTCGCCCGGGGACTGCCGGTGCTCGTCGGGCTCGGTCGCGTCGACGAGCAGACCCGCGCACTCGACGGCATCCAGCGTCGTTACCGTGCCCGCACCGAGGAGACGCTGCGCTGGGCGTTCCTGTCGGCGCTGGCACTCGAACTGATCGCGACCATCTCGGTCGCGATCGTGGCGGTCTTCCTCGGACTGCGGCTGCTGAACGGCACGATGGGTCTCGAGGCGGCGCTGGTCGCGCTGATCCTGGCCCCCGAGTGCTTCCAGGCGCTGCGCGATGTCGGTTCGGCGTTCCACGCCTCGCAGGACGGTCTGTCGGCGCTGGACCGCGCGAAGGCGCTGCTCGCGAGCCCGGCGCGCGTCGACGTGCGCCGGGCGGAGGGCGGCACGGCGTCGGATGCCGCGGGCGCGGAACCCGGCACTGTGGATTCCCGCGCTGTGCGCCTCGACGACATCACCGTGCGGTACGCCGGTCGGCACGCTCCCGTGCTCGACGCGCTCACCGCCGAGCTGCGCGGCATCACCGCCGTCACCGGGCCGAGCGGGGCCGGCAAGTCGACGCTGCTGGCTGCGCTCGCCGGCGTGCTCCCCGCCGATGCCGAGGTCACCGGTGCGATCGGCGGGATCGATCCGGATGCCGTCGCATGGGCACCGCAGGCCCCTCGGGCGTTCGCCGCCACCGTGCGCGAGGAGCTCGCGTTTTACGGTGCAGGGACCGCCGCGCTCGACGAACTGGGCCTGACCGATCGGGCCGATGCCGCGGTCGCTGAGCTCAGCCCGGGTGAGCTGCGTCGTCTCGCGGTCGCGAGGGCGCTGGCGCGGGTGGATGCCGGTGCCGGCGTGCTGGTGCTCGACGAGCCCACGGCGCACCTCGATCCCGTGGCGGCCGACCTGGTGCGTGCCGCGGTGCGCCGACGGGCGCCGCGATGCGTGGTCGTGCTGGCCAGTCACGAGCCCGAGACCCTCGCGCTCGCTGACCATCACGTGTCCGTCGGACGGTCTGCCGGCGCTGCCGGTGCTGCCGGCGATCGAGAGGGTTCTGCCGCGATCTCGCGAACCCAGGACGATGCCCTTTCGACAGGACGATCGGCGCGGCAGCATCCGGCAGAATCGCCGGCTCCCTCTGGAGCTGAACCGGGACGCCGCCCGTCGCGCGCGCTCACCCTGTCGACGCTGCTGCGTCCGCACGCCTGGCTGTGGACCGGATCGATCCTGCTGGCGGCACTGGCCGCGGGTCTCGCCGCCGCACTGACGGCGGTCTCGGGCTGGCTGATCGTGCGCGCCAGTGTCGAGGAGTACATCATGTACCTGCTGGTGGCGATCGTCGGGGTACGCGCCTTCGGCATCGGTCGGGCGGTCGGACGCTATGCCGAGCGCCTGGTCACTCACCGTGCCGCGTTCCTCGTCGTGGATGCGCTGCGGCTGCGCCTGTGGCGGGCGATCGCCGCGCGCGGCGCGGGCTCCCGCCGACTGCTCGAGGGCGGAGCGCCGCTCGACTACCTCGTCACCCTCGCCGACGACCTGCGCGATCAATTGCCGCGCATCCTCCCGCCGATCGGCGCCGGCCTGCTGGTGATCGGCGGCACCGTCATCGCCACAGCCGCCGTCACGCCGCACCTCACCGTGCTCGTGGCCGTCGTTCTGCTGGTCGGCGTGGCACTGGCATCCCTCCTCGCTGTCGCGGGCGACCGTCGTGCGGGTGCCGCCCGGGTGACCGCCCGCTCGCAGATCGTGCGCGGTACGGCGGCACTGGCGTCGGCCACCGCCGATCTGCGCGGCAACGGGGTCGCGTCCGGCGCCCTCGACGAGCTCGATGCCGCCGCCGGGCGTCTCGCCGACGCCGAGCGCCGGGCAGCCTGGTCGGCAGGGCTCGGCACGGCGGTCGTCACGGCGACGACGGTGATCCTCGCCGTGCTGGTGCCGCTGCTCTCGGGCGGATTGCCCGCCGAGTCGGCCTCGGTGATCGCGCTGCTCGCCCTGGCTGTGCTCGAACCTCTCGCCGACTTCGTCTCGGCCGTGCAGCGCATCCCCACCCTGCGCGCACTGCTGGCGCGGCTCGATCCGCTGCTGCAGCCGGCTCCGACGCCCGAGTGGGGAACTGTGACGCCGGATGCCGTGGTCCGGCTGGAACTGGACGACGTGACGATCCGGTACCCGGGCGCGGTGCAGCCGGCGGTGCGCGGCGTCAGCGCGGGCATCACGCGCGGCCACTGGCTGGTGCTCGACGGACCCTCGGGTTCGGGTAAGTCGACGCTGCTGTCGGCGGTGATGGGTGCGCTCCCGGTCGAGAGCGGCGCGATCAGCGCCGACGGGCGAGCGCTCACGGGGATGGACGAGCGGGGCTGGCGCGACCGGGTGGCGTGGTGCCCGCAGGATGCGTACGTGTTCGACTCCACCCTGCGCGGCAACCTGCTGCTGGCGCGGGCACGGGACGATGCACCGGATGACGCCGCGATGCGCGGTGCGCTGGCGCAGGCGGGACTCTCCCCGCTGGTCGACGGGCTCTCCGCGGGGCTCGACACCCCCGTGGGGGCCGGGGGCTCGTCGCTGTCGGGCGGAGAGCGCCAGCGACTCGCCGTGGCTCGGGCACTGCTGACCCGGGCCGACGTCATCCTGCTCGATGAGCCGACCGCGCACCTCGATGAGCCGACCGCCGCTGCCATGATGGCCGATGTGCGCGGCGCGACGTCCGACCGGGTCGTGATGCTGGTCTCACACCGCGCCGCCGACAGGCAGGAGGGCGACGCGATCGTGCGACTCGGCACGGGCATCCGATCCGACTCCGCGGCGCTCGTCGCCGGCTGAGACATCGGCGCTGAGGCGTCGTCGCCGAGGCCGGCTCAGGGTGCCGGTTCCGTCAGGCGGTCAGGCGGCGGAACCGGTCGCTGACGCGCGTCGACCCCGACACCGGCTGATCGGCGACACCACCCGCTGCGACGCCGCCGGCGCCGACCTGCAGGATGGCCCGCGCGAGCACCTCGTCACGCACTTCGCGGCGGGCATGGTCGTCGGCGAGCATCTCGACGAGTGCGGCGACCTCGACCTCGGCGCGCGCCGCGATCGGGAACCAGGGCAGCGCGTGCCGCCAGGCGCGGAAGGCGAGCAGCAGCAGGTCATGACGCTGCTCGACGTGAGCGCGCTCGTGAGCGATGACGGCCACCAGCTCATCGGCGTCGAGTCGGTCGAGCAGTCCCTGTGAGAGCACGGTCACCGACCGGGTGCCCTTGGGCAGGCAGTAGGCCACCGGCACGGCATCGTCGATGACACGGGTGCGGGCGCGCGTCGGATGCGGCGAGGTGAGCAGCTCGAGCAGCGCCAGGTGACGCCGGCGCTGGCGGGTGACCTGCGCGATCGTCACGCCCAGGTGCGAGAGCAGGTACACGGCGAAGAGTCCCGCGGGCAGCAGTGCGAGCCAGGGATGCTGTGGCAGTACGGCGTACCCCGCCAGCGCGAGGGCGCCGATCATCGCCAGGCCGCCGGCGAGCCCGATGGCCTGCCACAGCAGCAGCGCGATCACCGGCATCCGCATCGGCCACGACATGCGCGACAGCGCCACGGGCACGGGCCAGGCCAGCGCGAGCGCGATCGCACCGAGGGCGATCGCGGCGGCGACGACGATGGCGTGCGGGATGACGAGGGCACCGGCCAGCGCGGTGTCGGTGCCCGTCAGCATCCCGATCATCGGTGCGAGCTCAGCTCGATCGCCCGAGCAGCTGGCGCAGGATCGCCGCGTCCTCCGCCGACACGCCGCCGACGAAGCGCTCCAGCACGGCCGTGCGGTCGGCGGAGTCGCCGAGCACGGAGTGCATCAGCTCGGCGACGTGATCGGCGCGCGAGGCGACCGCGGTGTAGCGGTGCGGCCGGGATGAGCGCTCCGAGGTGACGAAGCCCTTCTTCTCCAGGCGTGCGAGCACGGTCAGCAGCGTCGTCGCCGCCAGGGTGCGGCCGTCGGCCTCGAGACGGTGCTGCACGTCGTAGGCGCTCAGCGAGTCGTCGGCGTCCCAGAGGGCGTCCATGACCGCGCGCTCAAGCTCTCCGAGCGTTCCCATGGTGCCTCCTTCGCTGCGGCGTGCGCGCGCCGCGACCTCGATTCTACCATCGGTCGAAGTTGTTCTATGATGCGTCGAAGTAGTTCTACATAACGTAGAATTCAGATGATGGCGACGGAATGCGTCGCCACTGGCATCGAGAAGGAGCTTCTGCGTGGACGTGCTCGACATCGCCAGATGGCAGTTCGGAATCACGACCGTTTATCACTTCCTGATGGTGCCGCTGACGATCGGGCTGGGCATGATGGTCGCGATCATGCAGACCCGATGGGTGCGCACCGGTGACGAGAAGTTCCTGCGGATGACCAAGTTCTGGGGCAAGGTCTACCTGATCAACTTCATCGTCGGCGTCGCCACCGGACTCGTGCAGGAGTTCCAGTTCGGCATGGCGTGGAGCGAGTACTCGCGCTTCGTCGGCGACGTCTTCGGGGCACCCCTGGCGATGGAGGGCCTGCTCGCCTTCTTCGTCGAGTCGACCTTCCTGGGCATCTGGATCTTCGGCTGGGGACGCCTGCGCAAGGGCCTGCACCTCGCCGCGCTGTGGTGCGCCGTGATCGGCTCGTGGATCTCGGCGTACTTCATCATCGTCGCGAACTCGTGGATGCAGCACCCGGTCGGCGTTGAGATGGGCGCCGATGGCCGTCCGGTGATGACCGACATATGGGCCGTCCTCACCAACAGCACCGCGCTTGCGGCGTACACCCACACGATCTTCGGCGCACTGGTCGTGGCCGGGATGTTCCTGATCGGCATCTCGTGGTACCACCTGTGGCGGCGCCGCCACGACCGCATCGACACCGTCGACGACAGCGGTCACGTCGTGGTGGGGGAGTCGGATGCCGCACCGGGGCGCGACCGGAAGGATCACGGCGTCTGGATCTGGTCGCTGCGCCTGGGTGCGGTGGTCGCGATCCTCGGCTTCATGGGCACCGTCGTGTCCGGTGACATCCAGGGCAAGCTGATGTACGAGCAGCAGCCGATGAAGATGGCCGCCGCCGAAGCCGCCTGCCACACCGGCTCGTCGTTCTCAGTGCTCTCGCTCGGCGACCCCGGCTCGACCGACTGCGGCGACGTCGTCACGCTCATCGAGATCCCCGGCGTGCTGGGCTTCCTGGGCACGGGGGAGTGGGGCGCCGACATGCCGGGCATCCGCGATCTCGAGCCGCAGTACGTCGACCAGTACGGCGAGACGATCCCCGATGACGCGCTCTACGGCGCCCATGCCGGCACCGAGGTGAACTACGTGCCCGTCATGTGGGTGACCTACTGGGGCTTCCGCCTGATGATCGGGCTCGGTGGCATCGTCGCCTTCGGCGCTGTGGTCGCTCTGTGGCTGACCCGTCGCGGCACCGTGCCGCGCTCGCCGTGGATCATGCGACTCGCGCTGCTCGGCATCGTCGCGCCGTTCGCGGCGAACATCGCGGGCTGGATCTTCACCGAGCTCGGCCGTCAGCCGTTCGTCGTGGCGCCCAACCCCGATCCGTCCGGCATCGACGGGGTGTTCATGTTCACCGCCGCCGCCGTCTCACCGGGCGTGACCGCGGGCGAGATGCTCTTCTCGGTGATCACCCTGAGCGTCGTCTACGGCATCATGCTCGTGATCGAGGGGTACCTGATGGTCAAGTACGTCAGGGGCGGCGTCGCAGCATCCATGCCCGAATTGACGGCATCCGCATCCGCGGATGACGACGGAACCGACCCCGACAAGCGCGACGACGTGCTCGCTTTCGCGTACTGACCGGCTGATCCGAGAGGAATACGATCATGGAACCCCTTCCCATCGTCTGGTTCATCGCGATCGCCGTGCTCTGGATCGGCTATCTGCTGCTCGAGGGCTTCGACCTCGGCGTCGGCATGCACATGCTCTTCTCCACGCGCTCCGAACGCGACCGCCGGGTGATGCTCAACACCATCGGCCCGGTCTGGGACGGCAATGAGGTGTGGCTCATCACCGCCGGAGCGGCGATGTTCGCGGCCTTCCCCGCCTGGTACGCCTCGCTGTTCTCGACCCTGTACATACCGCTGACGATCGCCCTGGTCGGCCTGATCGTGCGCGCGGTGGGCATCGAGTACCGCGGCAAGATCCACACCGAGCGGTGGCGCACGTTCTGGACCTGGATGATCGGCCTCGGCTCGCTCATCGTCGCCTTCTGCATCGGCGCCGCCCTGGCGCTGACCTCGACCGGGCTGCCGATCGATGCGAACGGCGACCGGGTGGGCGGACCGTTCGTCTGGCTCACGGTGCCGGCCGTGCTCGGTGGCCTCGCCGTCGTCGGGTTCGCGCTGGCGCACGCCGCGACCTTCCTCGGTCTCAAGGCCGACGGCGTCGTGCGCGAAAGGGCCGGCGACTTCGCCGCGCGCTGGGCGCCGCTGTGCCTGGTGCCGGCCGCCGTATGGGCGCTCTGGGTGCAGTTCACCCACGGAGGCAGCCCGCTGTCGTGGACGTTCGTGGTGCTCGCCGTGGTTGCGGCGGTGCTCGGCTGGCTGGCCGCGCGTCGTCGCAACGAGGGCTACGCCTTCATCGGATACGCGGGGTTCGGGCTGTTCGGCGCCGCTGCGATCTTCGCCGGTCTCTTCCCGCTGCTGCTGCCGTCGACGGTCGACTCGGCCTTCGACCTCACGATCTGGAATGCCGCGAACGGGCCGTACACGCTCGGCGTGATGACGGTGATCGCGGCGGTCTCGCTGCCGGTGATCCTGCTCTACCAGGCGTGGAGCTACTGGATCTTCCGCAAGCGCGTCACCCCGGGCATGATCCCCGAGGTGCACATCGTGCTGCCTGCGGTGCTGCGCGCGCGGTGAGGCCGTGCTCGCGCGCTGGCGGAGTCGCGCGCCGTACGCCAGCCGCGGGTTTGTGCGCTTCGCGCGGATGAATTCCGAGATTCCGTCCGCGCGAAGCGCGCATTTCCGCGCGAAGCGCGCGGTGGCAGTGGGCGTTCACAGCCAGCCGGCGCACGGTTATCGTCGAGGCATGACTTTCGAACTCGACGACCTCCTCGCCGTGGAGCGCGAGGGCTGGGATGCCCTGTGCGGCTCGACCGGCGGCGCGTTCTACGGAGCCCTGATGACGCCGGACGCCGTGATGATCCTGGTGAACGGCCTGGTGCTCGATCGCGACGCGGTCGCCGCCTCGCTCGACGGCGCGCCATCGTGGGACCGGTACGAGCTCTCGGATGCCCGCATGATCCCGGTCGGCGGAGATTCGGCAGCACTCGTCTACCGTGCCCGCGCGGAGCGTCAGGCAGAGGAGCCGTTCGATGCCGTGATGACCAGCGTCTACGTGCTGATCGACGACCGCCCTCGTCTCGCGCTCTATCAGCAGACGACGGCCACCCACTGACCCTCGCAGGACACCCCTGACGGCCGAGGTACAGCAGCGTGCCGTCGGGGTCACGGACCTGTGCGACCCGCTCTCCCCACGGCATGTCCTCCGGCGGCGCGACCGGCACTGCGCCGGCTTCGACCGCTGCGGAATGCGCGCTGTCGACGTCGTCGACGTACAGCCAGATCGCCACGGCGTCGCCGCGGTCGATTTCGGATTCCGCTCCGATGCCGATCGCGCCGCCGCCCACCGTGAGCGCCATGTACACATCGCGCCCTTCGTGCTCGAAGCTGTCGTGCACAGCTGCGGAGAACGCTGCGGCAGGAGCGTCACAAGAGGACCTCGTGCCGCTGGCGCCGGCACCCGCCCGACGCCACGGCGCGACTGGTCTCGGGCGCGATCAGCGAAGGGTGAAGCCGCCGTCGGTGGTGAGCACCTGTCCGACGACCCACGAGCCCGCGTCGCTGCACAGCCAGCCGATCAGGCGGGCTGGATCGTCGGGCCGCCCGAACCGGCCGAACGGGGTGGATGCCAGGAACTCGGGCACCCATTCCAGATCGCGATCCGTGGTGTCGGCGTCGAGGTAGCCGGTGTTCACCGGGCCGGGATTGACGGTGTTCAGGACGATCCCGGCATCCAGCAACTCCGCCGCGACCGTCTTCGTGATGCCGGCGAGTGCCGCCTTGCTGGTCGCATAGGCCACCTCGCCGCGCATCGGGCCGTCGAGCTGGCCCGAGGTCATCCAGATCACGTGCCCGGTCGGCTTCGCGAACGGTCGCGCCGAGGGCAAGCGGTCGCCGGGGCGGGCGCTGGTGGCATCCGACTGCCCGAGCCGGGCACGAAGCCGGCGCGCGAAGCCGGCGGTGAGCAGCATCGACGCCCGCGCATTGGTCTGCCAATGCGCGTCGAGTGCGTCGGCGGTCATGTCGAAGATGCTGCCGTCGCCGCCGCTCAGCGCCTGGTTGCACACCAGGATGTCAAGCGAGCCGGTGAGGTTCGCGGCAGCATCCAACAGCGTCTCGATCTGCGCCGGATCGCGCAGGTCGGCGTGGAGATCGCCGAAAACGGCGCCCGGGACCAGCGCCGATCGGATGCCCTCGCGCACGGCATCCAGTTCATCCGCGCCCCACGGTTGGTCCTCGTCGTGCGGGCGGAAATGGTGGATGAACACGCTCGCGCCGAGCCGGGCGAGTTCGCGGGCGGTGGCGTAGCCGATGCCTTTGCGGCGGGATGCGCCGGTGATCAGGGCCGTGCGGCCCGAGAGAGGATGCTGCTGCATGGTGGGTCTTTCGTGTGGAGGATGCCGTGGCACGGCGGGGACGGAGGTGACTCACCTGCATTGCATGGCGTCCACGGTAGCAGTGCGGAGGGCTAGTCTGGCGGCATGATCTACGAGCACCTCGGGGCTCGGCCCCGCATCCACGACACCGCCGTCGTGGCGCCGACCGCTGTGATCTCGGGCGATGTCGAGATCGGCCCGAACTGTCAGGTGCTGCACGGCGCCGTGATCACCGCCGAGGGCGGGCCGATCACCCTGGGCGAGCATGTCATCGTGATGGAGAACGCGCTCATCCGCGCCACCGCGGCAGACGCCGTGCACATCGGTGACCACACGCTCATCGGCACCCTGGCGAGCATCGCCGGTGCGACCGTCGGCGAGGAGGTGTTCTTCGCGTCGGGCGCGCGCGTGTTCAACGGTGCCGTCGTCGGCCCGCGCTGTGAGATCCGCGTGAATGCGATCGTGCAGCGCAAGTCGGTGCTGCCCGAGGGCACGGTGCTGCCGATCGGATGGGTCGCCAGCGGAGACCCGGTGCAGTTGTTCTCACCCGATCAGGCCGACGAGATCGCCGCGGCGATGCCCGACCTCGACTTCCCCGGTCATGTCTTCGGCGTCGACCGGGATACGCCTGATCTGATGGTGCAGCTCACCGAGCGCTACGCCAGCTCACTGGCCCGCCACACCGACGACCACCAGGTGTAGCATCCACCAGCCTCGTCGAGGCCCCCTCTGCACGCCGACGCCCCCTCTGAAACGCGCCTCTCAGAGGGGGCGCGGACGACCAGAGGGGGCGCCGGCGGAAGGGAAGAGGGTCAGATGACGCCCTGGGCGAGCATCGCATCGGCGACGCGCTCGAAGCCGGCGATGTTGGCGCCCGCGACGTAATCGCCGGGGGTCCCGTAGCGCTCGGCCGCACGGAACGACGCATCGTGGATGTCTGCCATGATGTCGCGCAGCTTCTGCTCGCTGTCGGCGAAGTTCCAGCGCTGACGCGAGGCGTTCTGGCTCATCTCGAGTGCCGAGGTCGCGACACCACCGGCGTTCGCGGCCTTGCCGGGGGCGAACAGCACAGAAGAGTCCTGGAACGCGCCGACGGCCTCGGGGGTCGACGGCATGTTGGCGCCTTCGGCGACCGCGCGCACGCCGTTGGCGATCAGCATCTGCGCCGAATCCAGGTTCAGCTCGTTCTGCGTGGCCGAGGGCACGGCGATGTCGACCGGGGTCTCCCAGACGTTGCCGCCCTCGACGAAGCGCGCACCAGGGCGGCGCTTGGCGTACTCGACGATGCGACCGCGCTCGACCTCCTTGATCTGGCGCAGCAGGCTCAGATCGATGCCGGCGTCGTCGACGATGTAGCCCGAAGAATCGGATGCCGTCACAGCGCGCGCTCCGAGCTGGGTGGCCTTCTCGATCGCGTAGATCGCGACGTTGCCCGAGCCCGACACCGCCACGCGCTTGCCCTCGAGGTTCTCGCCGTGCACGGCGAGCATCTCCTGTGCGAAGAACACCGCGCCGTATCCGGTGGCCTCGGTGCGCACCTGCGCGCCGCCCCAGCCGATGCCCTTGCCGGTGAGGATGCCCGACTCATGACGGTTCGTGATCTTGCGGTACATGCCGAACATGTAGCCGATCTCGCGGCCGCCGACGCCGATGTCACCCGCGGGGACGTCGGTGTGCTCGCCGATGTGGCGGAAGAGCTCGTTCATGAACGACTGGCAGAACCGCATCACCTCGGCCTCGCTCTTGCCGTGCGGGTCGAAGTTCGATCCGCCCTTGCCGCCGCCGATGCCCTGGCCGGTGAGCGCGTTCTTGAAGATCTGCTCGAACCCGAGGAACTTGATGATCGAGATGTTGACCGAGGGGTGGAAGCGCAGGCCGCCCTTGTACGGGCCCAGCGCCGAGTTGTACTGCACGCGGTAGCCGCGGTTCACCTGCAGCTTGCCGTTGTCGTCCATCCACGGCACCCGGAAGATGATCTGACGCTCGGGCTCGACCAGGCGCTCGAGCACGCCGTTGTCGAGGTATTCCGGGTGTCGCTCCAGCACGGGGCCGATCGAGTGCAGCACTTCGTGGACTGCCTGGTGGAACTCCGGCTCGTTGGGGTTGACGGCACGGACCGCGTCGAAGACGGGCTGTGCGGCAACGCTGAGCGGATGGAAGGCGGCAGTGGTATCGGTCACGCGTGAAGCTTTCTGAGGGGGGATGGGTGGGTGCGATCGTGTCGCGTGATGCGTAGCCGGGTCAGGCGGAAGATCTCACTTTAGCGCGCGAGACCGACCTCCCCCGACGACAAGTCGTGGGGATGCTATCACCCGGTGTTCTGCAGTCCGGCCGCGACCCCGCTGACCGAGAGCAGCAGCAGGCGCTGAACATCCGGATCCGCAGCGGGCGCCTCGGCATCCGAGCGCAGGGAACGCAGCGCCCGCAGCTGCAGCAGCGAGAGCGCGTCGACGTACGGGGTGCGCAGCTGCACGGCACGCTGCAGGATCGGCTTGTTCTCGAGCAGGCCGGCACCGCCGGTGAGGCGGATCACCCATTCGCGGGTGAGACGCAGCTCGTCGAGCACGATCTCGGCCAGGTCGTCGCGGTCCCCGAGTGAGAGGTATTCGCGGGCGATGCGCTCATCGGTCTTCGCCAGGCTCATCGCGACGTTGTCGACCATGGTGTGCAGCAGCGGCCACTCGCGGTACGCCTCGATGAGCGCCTGCTCGTCACCGACGGCCTCGAGTGCCGAGCCCAGGCCGAACCAGCCGGCCAGGTTGATGCGCGCCTGGGTCCAGGCGAACACCCACGGGATCGCCCGCAGGTCTTCGAGCGATTCGACCGACAGTCCACGGCGCGCGGGGCGCGAGCCCAGGGCGAGCAGGCCGATCTCCTCCATGGGCGTGACGGTCGCGAACCAGGGGGCGAAGCCCTGGGCGCCGACCAGCGAGAAGAACCGCTCGCGCGAGGCGACGTCCATCACCTGCGCGATGGGCGCGAAGCGCTCGGCGGCGCCGCTGGTGCGCTGCTCGACACTGGGCGACGAGGCCAGCAGCGTCGCGGCGGCGACCTGATCGATGTGCCGCATCGCGATGGCGGGCTCGCCGTAGCGGGCGAAGATCACCTCGCCCTGCTCGGTGAGCTTGAAGCGACCGTCGACCGAGTGCGGCGGCTGCGCGAGGATCGCCGAGTTCGCCGGTCCGCCGCCGCGGCCGAGTGCACCGCCGCGGCCGTGGAAGAGCGTGAGTCGGATGCCAGATTCCACGGCCCACTGCGCGATGTCGCGCTGCGCCTCGTACAGGGCGAGGTTCGCGGCGACCGGGCCGACGTCCTTCGACGAGTCGGAGTAGCCGAGCATGACCTCGAGTCGGTTGCCGGTGGCCTCGAGCCGCGCGCGGAAATCGGGGTCCTGCACGACCTCGGCGAGGATCCCGGGGGCGGCCTGCAGGTCGGCGAAGGTCTCGAACAGCGGCACGACGTCGAGCACGGGCGCGTCGTCGCCGAGCGCGTACCGTGCGAGCCGGCGCACGGCGATCAGATCGGCGGCCGAGCGGGTGAACGAGACGACGTAGCGGCCGGCCGCACGCAGCCCGTAGCGGCGCTGGATGTCGGCGACCGCGCGGAAGACCTCGAGCACCTCCTGCGTGCGCTCGCTGAGTTCGGCGCCGGCGTCGAGTTCGGCCAGGGCCTCGGCGTGCACCTGGGAGTGCTGGCGCACCTCCAGCTCGGTCAGGTGGAAGCCGTAGGTCTCCACCTGCCAGATCAGGTGCTGCAGGCCACCGAAGGCGTGGCGGCGCGCACCGGCATCCGCCAGCGAGCCCTGCACCGCGTGCAGATCAGCGAGCAGCTGCTCGGGGGCGGTGTACGCGCCCGGCTCCTCGGTGCGCGTGGCGTGCACGCGGTGCACGATCGCGAGCATGGTGCGACGGTGCGGCTCGTCGGGCGAGCGCTTGGCGATCTCGGCGGCGAGGGACGGATCCTGCTGCTCGAAGCCCTCCCAGATCGCGATCACCGCGGCGCTCGGGGGAGTGCCGTCGGCATCGAGGGTGAGGGTGCGGCCGATGCGCTCGATGGCGCGCTCTAGTCCGCGCAGCACGTGCTCCGACGCGATCTGCGCCGCCTCACGGGTGACTGATGCTGTGACGAACGGGTTGCCGTCGCGGTCGCCGCCGACCCACGAGCCGATCCGCACGAACGCGGGAACGACCGGGGCGCTCGCGCCCGACTCGTCGCCGCGCAGGGCGTCGTCGATGCGGCGGTACACGTGCGGCACGGTGGTGAACAGGGTCTCGTCGAAGACGCCCATCACGGTGCGCACCTCGTCGGTGGGGCTCGGCTTCTCGGCGCGCAGCGGAGCGGTGCGCCACAGCGTGTCGATCTCCTCCAGCATCCGACGCACCGCGCGCTGCTCCTCGGCGCCGCCGGCGCTGGCGTCGTCGTGCTGTCCGAGCAGATCCGAAAGGCGTCGGATGCTGCCCGACACCGCCCGGCGACGCGCCTCGGTCGGGTGGGCGGTGAAGACGGGGTGGAAGCGCAGCTCGGCGAGACGCTCGCGGGCAGCATCCTCACCGATCTCGTCACGCAGCTTCGCGAACGCGGTGGCGACGGTGTCGGTGGCTTGGGTCCCTGAGCCTGTCGAGCGGCCGGGCTGGCCGGCGCGCTCGCGCAGCACCCGCACGCGCTGGTGCTCCTCGGCGAGGTTGACCAGATGGAAGTAACAGGTGAAGGCGCGGGCGACCTCGTCGGCGCGCTCGATCGTGAACGACTCGGCGATGGATGCGGCGCGCTCGAACGCCTCGGGGCCCTCGGCGTCGGATGCCTGGATCGTCGCCAACCGCAGTCGCTCGACGTCGTCGTACAGGCCTGGGGAGCCCGACTCGCGCAGCACCTGACCCAGCAGTCCGCCCAGCATGCGCACGTCCGCGCGCATGGCCTCGGGAATGCCGTTCGACGCCTCGAATCGGGTGATGACGCGGATGGCTTCGGTGTTCGTGGGCTCGGAAGACATTCTTCGAGCGTATCCCCGAGTCCGTTCGATCCCGCGCCACGTGACGACCGCGGCATACGATGGAGGTGATGCGCATCTCGGACAACCCTCTGCGGGGGCAGCAGTTCCCCGCGGCACTTCTTCTGATCGCAGCCGGCCTCGGCCTGCTGCTGGCCAACCTGCCCACACACGACGCGATCGCCGCGGTGCTCGACGCGCACATCGCGATCCCCGGCACCGACCTCGATCTGTCGATCGCACACTGGGTGTCGGACGGGCTCCTCGCGATCTTCTTCATCGTCGTCGCCATCGAGCTGCGTCATGAGCTGACCCATGGCGAACTCGACTCGCCGCGCAAGGCGCTGCAGCCGGCGATCGCCGCCGCGGGCGGTGTGCTCGTGCCGATCGCGGTCTACCTGCTGATCGCCGGTGCCGACCCTGCGACCTCCGGTGGCTGGCCTATCCCGACCGCAACCGACATCGCCTTCGCACTCGGCGTGCTTGCGATGTTCGGCAAGGGCCTGCCGCCGGCCGTGCGGGTGTTCCTGCTTGCGCTGGCGATCCTCGATGACATCATCGGCATCGTCTTCATCGCCGTGCTGTTTGCCCATGACGTGAACTGGGTGATGTTCGCGCTCGCCGTGGTGGGTGTCATCGTCTTCGCGCTGCTCAGCAGGGTCGTGGCGAAGAGCGGCTCCGCGGGCATCGGGGTGCTGATGGGCGTGATCGGCGTCGTGACGTGGGGGCTGATGGCGACATCCGGCATCCACGCGACCATCGCCGGAGTGCTGCTGGGGCTGTTCATGTCGCCCGCGCCGGCCGAGAAGCTGCGCCACGGGCTCGAGCCCACCGTGAACGGCGTGATCCTGCCGGTGTTCGCCTTCGTGGCGGCGTTCGTCGTGATCCCGCAGGTCGCTCCGTCCGAGCTGTCGCCGGCGTTCTGGGCGATCCTGATCGCCCTGCCGGTCGGCAAGATCATCGGCATCGGACTGTTCGGCTGGATCGCCATGCGCATCAAGCCGAAGGGTGCGGCGCCGGCGATGGTGTTCCCCGATCTGCTCGCGGCGGGAACGCTCGGCGGCATCGGATTCACGGTGTCACTGCTTCTCGCCAATCTCGCGTTCGCCGAGGACCGGATGCTGCGCGACGAGGCGATCCTGGGCGTGCTGGGCGGTTCGCTGATCGCCCTGATCCTGTCGGGCATCATCGTCTCGGCCCGGGCCCGTCACTACCGCGTGCTCGCCGCGGCTGCGGAGTGAGGGGAACCGCATGACGGATCCGCTGCAGGAGCCCGATGCGCTGCGCGGCGCCGCCGAGACGATGCGTCAGGTGCGCGAGCGGTGCGTCTGGTCGCAGCGCATCACGCACCGCGATCTCGTGCCGTACCTCATCGAGGAATCGCATGAGGTGATCGACGCCGTCGATGGCGGCTCGGCGGACGAGCTGCGCGAAGAGCTCGGCGACCTGCTGTGGCAGGTGCTGTTCCACTCGGCGATCGCCGCCGAGCAGAGCGGCTTCGACATCGACGACGTGGCGCGCGGGCTCACCGAGAAGATGGTGCGACGGCATCCGCACGTGTTCTCGGATGCTGTCGCCACGACGCCCGAAGAGGTGCTCGTGCACTGGAACGCGGCGAAGGCCGCAGAGAAGCGCGAGCGGACCAGCGTGCTCGACGGGGTGCCTGCGGGCATGCCGGCTCTGGCCCGCGCACAGAAGGTGCTCGGGCGCGCGGCGCGCCTCCCGGTCGTTGAGCGCCCTTCGTCTCGTCGCGCCGCTCCTCGCTCAGGAACCGATGCTGAATCCCCGGTTCCTGAGCGAGCGCAGCGAGACGAAGGGCCGGCATCCGAATCCGCACTCGGCGACGCCCTGCTCGCCCTCGTAGCCCACGCCCGCGCGAACGGCTGGGACGCCGAGCGCGCCCTCCGCGAGCGCACGCGCGCTCTCGAGGACGAGGTGCGCGCCGCGGAATCGGCTGCTCGCCGGCCCTGAAAGGAGAAAAACCCGGCCGTCGGGGTGCCTTCAGCCGTGAATTCCTCCTTTCAACGCTCGAATCCCTGGTTCGCGAGGCGGTACGAGGTGCCCGCCGGATCGCGCGTGAGGATGCCGTGATCGACGAGCGCCCTGCGCAGCCGAGCGGTGTCGGTCGTCAGTGCGTCCAGCCGCGTGCCCAGTTCCGCCTCGGTGAGGGTCTCGTCAGCCGCGAGGATACGCCCCGCGAGGAATTGCAGGAAGCTGTCGCGCTCGTCGTGCTGCGAGGGATACCGGTCGATGCGCGAATGAGGCGTGCGATTCAGCATCCGACATGTCATCCACTCTGCCAGTCGGCCGCATGCCGCGGGCTCGCGGCGTGCTCACAGATCCAGATGGTCGCTAAGCCAGCTCTGAATCTGCAAGAAGGTCGCTTCGTCGACCCGACCGAGGTCGCCGTGCAGTCGATCGCGTGAGACGGCGCGCAGTTGCTCGGTCATCGCCCACGACGGCACCGGAAGAGTGCTGATCGGAACATGATTCGGCCAGCGGCGGTTCACAGATGTGACGGGCAGGATGATGGCGAGGGCATCGACCACGTGAAGGTAGCTTCTGCCGGCGACGACCACAGCGGGGCGGCGGCCGGCCTGCTCGCGGCCAACGGTCGGGTCGGGGTCCATCCACACGATGTCACGAGGCGCGAGTTCAGGATTCGGCGGCACGGTCCCACCACGCGATTTCCTCGCGGTAACTCTGCCATTCCTCCGGAGTGGTGTTCTTCATCGCCTCGCGCATCTGCTCGAAGCGGTGGGCCCGCAGTTCTCGCTCCAGCAGCTTCTCCAGATATGAACCAATGGTCCTGTTCTCGGCGCGTGCCTGCTCCTTGAGGCGGTCTCGCAGATCGGTGGAGACCTTGATCGTCGTCGTGGTCATACTTTGAGTATACCGTGAGGGATACTTCGCGGACCTGGAAAGATGGATGCGTGGCAAACGTGAACCCGCCGCGCGGAATGCGCGACTTCCTTCCCGCTGACAAGGCCCGGCGCGAGCGTGTGCTCGCCGTCATCCGCGAGCGCTACCGCGCGCACGGCTTCGACGAGATCGAGACGCCGGTCGTCGAGGAGCACGGGCGCCTTCACGCCGGGATCGGCGGAGACAACGAGAAGCTGTCGTACAGCATCCTCCGTCGCGGGCTGGATGCCGACGGCATCCGCGCTGCCGCCGACGACCCGGCGGCTCTGAGCGATCTCGGTCTGCGCTACGACCTCACCGTGCCGCTCGCGCGCTTCTACGCGACCAACCGCGGTCAGCTTCCGACGGTGTTCCGGTCGATCCAGATCGGGCCGGTCTGGCGTGCCGAACGCCCGCAGAAGGGACGCTATCGCCAGTTCGTGCAGTGCGACATCGACATCATGGGCGACGACTCGGCACGCGCCGAGGCCGAGCTGATCGTCGCCTCGCTCGACACGATCGACGCACTCGGGCTCGAGGGTGGCGTGGTGCGGGTGAACGACCGTCGCGCGCTGGATTGGATGCTGGACTCGTTCGGCTTCGCCGAAGACGAGCGACCCGGCGTGCTGATCACGATCGACAAGCTCGACAAGGTCGGTGCCGACGGTGTCGCCGAAGAGCTGCGCGGGCGCGGCGTCACCCCGGCGGCCGTCGACGCGTTCGAGGCGTTCCTGAAGCGCCCGAAGACGCTGGAGTACAACCCGTACGGCGAGCGTCAGATCCGCAAGGCACTGCCCGAGGGCGCGCCCGACGAGATCGTCGCGCACCTCGTCTCGCTGGGCGAGGCTGTCACCGCCGCTCGATCGGATGCGGGTGAGCCGCCCCTGATCTACGACCCGTTCCTGGTGCGGGGGATGGGCTACTACACCGGCACGATCTTCGAGCTCGCCCACCCGTCGGTGGACTACTCGCTGGGCGGCGGCGGACGCTACGACGGCATGATCGGGCGCTTCCTCGGCCAGCAGGTGCCGGCCGTGGGCTTCTCGATCGGATTCGAGCGCATCGTTGACCTGGTCGCTGAGCTCGAGGCCGAGTCCGCGCAGGCCGTCGTGCTGGTGCACGATGCCGACGTGCCGGTCGCCGAGCTGCTGGCGCACAAGGCGGCGCTGCTGCGCGAGGGCGATGTCGCGCGCGTGCGCCTGGAGCGTCGCCCCAAGAACCTGAAGGCGCTGCTGGAGCGCGCGTCGGCCGACGGTTACACCGGGTTCGCGGCTCTGCGCGCCGGTGACGCCGTCGGCGATCTCGAGGTCAAGCCGCTGTCCTGACCCGGGCGCGCGCACCTGTGCGTGCCGCCCGGATCAGGTCGGGGTCAGCTCTGCTGCGCCGCCCACTCCGCCACGCGTGCGGCGGATTCCTCTTCGGAGAGATCCTCGACGCGGCTCATCACCGACCAGCGCACGCCGAAGGGATCGCGGATGCTGGCGAACCGATCGCCCGAGACGAAGTCCGACGGCGCTTCGCGCACGGTCGCGCCCGCCTTGACGGCGCGGGCGACGACGGCATCCACGTCCGGCACGTACAGCCCCATCGAGTAGCAGTCGTCCTCACCCTGCGGTGGCGCGACCAGGTGGTAGGCAGGGGAGGGCTCGCCGAGCTGCAGCATCCCCATGCCGAAATCGAGGTCGGCGTGCACGACGACGCCGTCGAACTCGGTGACGTCGACGACGCGCGCGCCGAACACGTCGCGGTAGAAGACGATCGCGTCGGCCGCGCCCGGGATGGCGAGGAAGGGTGTGAGCGAGGTGGAGCCGTTGGGGCGCCCGTTCGTGGTGTGTGCGCCGGTCAGGCCGGCTGTCTGCGTGGTCATGCTTTGACGGTACGAGCGCGACCGGAGGCGGCGCTTGAAGATTCGCGACACGATGTCGCTGCACTTGTCTTCGTAGCGCCTGGTATCGAGCCTTGCGTTGAAGGCGTCGTGGATGGCGGCCGCGGTGAGCTCGGCGGTGCGGGCTCATGTGAGAATCAAAATCAAGCAGGCACACCGACGCCCAACGCTCAGCCCCAAACGCCGACGAAAGATCGAGGTTAGAGAAGATTTGCCTCAGCGCGCAGGGATGCCTTGCAGCTGAGAAGTGCTGTAAGGAGTCAGCTGGTCTCCATCGGTTGAGGTTGGTGCGAAGCCGGACTCAGCTTGCGTGAAGATACCAGCCGGCCCACCTGTTGTGTAAAAGCCCTGGAGGTCGCTGAGCCCGCTGTCAGTGAGCAGGAGCAGATACGTCTTACCCTCCTGAAGCAGTTGATAAGGAGTCTCCCAACCCTTACCGCCAAGCTGTATCACAGTGATGGTACCGCCTGGCTTCACCTGCACCGCAGAGGGGCTCGTCAACCTTGATGCCAGCCCATCTGGCGCGTAGCTTACTTCGACTTTCACTTCCGAGAACGTCGTTGGCGCCATGTCGTCGCCCAGTTGTTTCTCTGACTGCGAGACGACTGTACCGGTGACCATCGCGTCGCTCGATGCCACGAGCGCATTGTTTGACGAGTAGATCTCATGTCGGGCACCCTCAAGTGTCCTTTCTGACGGCGCGCATCCAAACAAGGCGGAAGCTACCACTGCTCCAACAAAAGCAGGCACCAGGCGCCGAATCAACTTCGTGTTCACGGTGTCCTCCTTGTGATCTAATAAATCGAGTTCATGCCGGCTTTGTCGTCGCTCTGCGGGGTGTAGTAGCCAAAGTTGTTATACACACACGCTGGACAGTTGTACATCATCTGCATGTTCATGGTCACGTGGTTTAGTCC
The DNA here is from genome assembly GCF_037204185.1 of Microbacterium bandirmense. Classification (NCBI taxonomy): domain Bacteria; kingdom Bacillati; phylum Actinomycetota; class Actinomycetes; order Micrococcales; family Microbacteriaceae; genus Microbacterium; species Microbacterium bandirmense. Next base: position 135,695 of record NZ_JBBDGM010000002.1, read on the forward strand.
GAGTGTGTGTCCGAATTCGTGAACGGCAATCGCCTTCAGTTTGTTGACGGCCATGCCGCTTGTGTAGTGAGTGTTGAACCACCACTCGGCCGAGATCGAGACATTCAGGATCGGGCAGTTCCACACCGCGTAACCGTCGTATCCATCGGCTCCCTTGTTCTTGGATGATGCCTTGAGGTTGGAAGCGTAGGACATGGTCATGTCTATATCGGTTGACGAGCTCCATGACGCAGCCGCGGCATTCGCAGCTGTGGCGTAGTTCCCGGTTACCGCTCGATTCCACGTAACCGGGCTGTTCGGCCAATAGCAGCCGGTCTTCACGTACGCCATCGCAGGCCCTGGGAACATGATGACTGCGAGCACCAGCAGTGCCGTGGTGACGAGGGCGATGCCGCGAGGGTGCCCCGGTCTTCCTGTCGATGTCTGCATCTCGGACCACCAATCCACTTCATTGTCTTCATGGCTAGAGCCAAACGGCCTCCTGTCTGCGCCATACTGGCCACGATGGAGGCTGTTGTCAATGACCCGACTTGACTCACGTAAAATCCTCCTCCGCGCTCGTCAAGCAATGGCGCGGCATCGCCACCCGCTACGACAAACTCGCCATCAGCTACCGCGCAGCCGCAGTCCTCCACGCCGACCTCACCTGGGCCCCCCTAATAGGAGACATGGCCTAGTGTCGAAGACGTGATCGACGCGCGACGCGGGGTGCTGTTCCCTGATCGGATGCCGCAGTTCCACCGGCTGGCTCCGGCCCCCGCCGCGGCCGAGCTGGTGGCGTGGTTCTGGATCCCCGAATGGGACCTGCCGGTGGGGGAGGTCTCGCGACAGGATGTCGTGGCCTACCCCGCACTGAACCTGGTGATCTCGCCCGAGGGGGCGCAGCTCGTCGGCCCCACAACCAGGGCCACCCACCGCGACCTCACCGGCCGCGGCTGGGCGGTCGGCGCGCTACTGCGCCCGGCCGGTGCCGCGGCGCTCACCGACCAGCCCGCCGACCTGCGCGATGCGCAGGTCTCGCTGCCGGCGTCCGCGCTCGTCGAGGAGGTCACCTCGTCGATGGCCAGACCCGATCGCCTCACCGCGGTCGTCGAGATCGTCTCGCGCTGGCTGGTGCATCAGAAGGGCGGGATCTCGGATGCTGACCGCCAGGCGAACGACATGGCGGAGCTGCTGATGACCGACGACACGGTGCGCACCGCCGAGCAGGCGGCCGTCAGGCTCGCCATGTCACTGCGCACGCTGCAGCGGATGGCGCACCGGTATGTGGGGCTTCCGCCGCTGGCGATGATCCGCCGCCGACGGCTGCAGGAGGCGGCGCAGCGTCTGCGGGATGACCCCGGCAGTGATCTGAGCGCGCTCGCCGCAGAACTCGGGTACGCCGACCACGCCCATCTGACGGCGGACTTCCGCAGGGTGATGGGCATGCCGCCCAGCGGCTATCGGGAGCGCCTGTGAGGGTGTTCCGTCCCCCGTGCGACGCGCAGCCGCAGCATCCGATAGCCGACGCCGAGCAGCACCACGCCCGTGCCGATCAGTGATGCGACCAGCGGCAGGGTGTTGACCAGCAGCAGGCACCCGAGCGCACCGACGACCTGCAGGAACCGCGGGTACCGGCGCACCTCGCCGGTCTGGCGGAACGCCGCGGCGTTCGCGATCAGGTAGTACAGCAGCACCCCGAACGACGAGAAGCCGATCGCTCCGCGCAGGTCGGCGACGAGCACGATCCCGATGACGATCAGGCCGATCGCGATCTCGGCGCGGCGCGGCACCTGCCAGCGCGCATCGATGTGCGCCAGGAACCGCGGCAGATCAGACTCCCGAGCCATGGCGAGCGTGGTGCGGCCGATTCCGGTCAGCAGGGCGAGCAGCGCCCCGAGTGAGGCGGCGGCCGCGGCGACCCGAACCACGGGTTCAAGCCCTGTCCATCCCGCGGCGGTCACGACGTCAGCGATCGGGTGGGCGCTGCCGATGGCATCCGCGCCCAGCGTCAGCGTGACCGCGACGGCGATCAGTACGTACACGACCACCGCGCCCGACAGGGCCAGCACGATCGCGCGCGGGATCGTGCGGGCCGGGTCGGTGACCTCCTCACCCATGGTCGCGATGCGCGCATAACCGGCGAAGGCGAAGAACAGCAGGCCGGCTCCCTGCAGCACGCCGTAGGCCGTGGCATCCGGCAGGGGAGTGGGCGATGCGGTCGGCGCGGCCGTGAAGCCCGCAGTGACGACGACCGCGAGACCGATCAGTGAGATCACCACGAGGATGCGTGTCAGCAGGGCCGTGCGCGTGACGCCGAAGCAGTTCACCGTCACCAGGGCCGCTACCGCGAGAACGGCGACCGGCGTGCGCCACTGCTCGGGCACCGCGTAGGCGGCGAACGTCATCGCCATCGCGGCGCAGCTGGCGATCTTGCCGATCACGAAGCACCATCCGGCGATGAACCCCGACCATGGGCCGATCTCGGCGCGGGCGTACGCGTACGTGCCGCCGGCGACGGGGTGCACGGCGGCGAGCTGCGCCGACGAGGTCGCGTTGCAGAACGCGACGACGGCGGCGATGGCGAGGGCGATGAGGATGCCGGAGCCGGCGACCCCGAGAGCGGGCGACCACACGGCGAACACTCCGGCGCCGATCATGGATCCGAGGCCGATGGCGACGGCGTCGGCGAGGTTCAGGCGGCGCGCAAGGGGCATCCGCTCATCGTGCCACCGTGCGGTGAACGGTGGGTGTCCTACGCGTCGCGGGCCGCGGTGACCCGCTTCTTCTCGCGCACGTAGACCTCACGGCGCACCCGGGCGACGGTATCGCCGTCAGCGTCCTTGATCTCGGTCTCGAACCATTCGAGCACCTTCGCCCCGCCGTGGGCGCGTTCGCGCAGTTCGGCCGCCTTCTCGGGGGAGACGTGGAAGTGCGCGGTGAGCACACCGCGGCCCGGCTTGACGAACTCGATCTCGCCGCGGGTATCCCAGACGACGTAGTCACGGCCGAGCTGGTGCATCACGAGCATGAAGAAGTACGGGTCGGTCATCGCCGACATCGATCCGCCGAAGGCCGTCTTCACGTAATTGCGGGTGAACAGGTTCACGTGCAGTTCGACGGTGGCGTGCGTCCAGTCGTCGGCGAAGCGGCGGACACGGATGCCGCTGCACAGGTTCGGGATCCACAGGCTCATGCCGATGGCGAGACGGCGGGGAGTGATGCGCATGCCGCCAGTCTTGCGGGGCCGGTCCGCCTCGCCGCATCGACTGGTGGGCGTCCACAATTGATCTACTTGTACTAGATGATCTAGTGTGAATAGAATAATGCGAGTAAGGAGGTAGCCATGCTCATCCGCATCGATCCGGACAGCACCCGGCCGCTGTTCGAGCAGATCGCAGCGTCCGTCCGCGGCGACGTGCTGGCAGGGCGGCTCCGCCCCGGTGACCGCCTTCCCGCGGCGCGTGAACTCGCGGATGCCGCCGACGTGAACGTCCACACGGCGCTGCGCGCCTATCAGGAACTGCGCGACGAGGGGCTGATCGACCTGCGCCGGGGCCGTGGCGCTGTCGTGTCGGCATCCGCGGCTCCGCTGACGGCGCTCGCCGACGACATCGCCGCGCTCGTGCGCCGAGGCTCCGAGCTCGGAGTCACACCCGCCACCATCGCCGCCCTCATCAAGGAGATGACATGAACGACCGCGCCCACTCCCGCGAACAGAGATCCGAGCAATCCGTCTCGGCGGTGGCCGTCGACGACCTGCGTCGCGCCCGGCGCGCGCTGATCGTCGTCGGTCTCGTGCTTCCGCTCGTCGCGACGGCGATCGCCGTGACGCTGATCGCGATGTGGATGCCCGAGCTGCCCGACCCCGCTGCGACCCACTGGGGAGTCGGCGGTGTCGACGGCTTCGGACCCGCAGCCCTCTATCTGTGGCTGGCGGTCGGCATCGGGCTGGGCCTGCCGCTGCTGATGGTGATCAGCGTGCTGTCGATGGCCAGGCAGCAGTGGGGTGCGACGGCACGGTTCCTCGGCGCGATGTCGCTCGGCCTGTCGGGACTCAGCGCGGTGATCAACGCCGGGTCCGTCGCCGTCCAGCGCGGGCTTGACGACGCGGCCCAGGCCGGTCCCATCTGGCCGGTGATGGTCGGCGGGTTCTGCGCGCTGCTGGTGCTGTCCGCGGCGGGCTGGGTGCTGCAGCCCGACGTGCATCCGACACCCGCGGCTCCTCTCAAGCCTGCTCACCTGGCATCCATCTCGGCGGGAGAGCGCGTCGTCTGGATGGCCACCGCGTCGATGTCGCGCGGCGGGGTGATCGTGCTCGCCGTCGCCGCAGTGCTGCTGGTCGGAACCGTGGCTCTGATGATCTTCCAGGCGCCCGAGATGGTGTGGGTTCCCCTGCTGGTGCTCATCGTGGTGGGCCTGGCGATGGCGGCGACGATGTCGTTCCGCGTGCGCGCCGGCGCCGACGGACTCAGCGTGCGCTCTCAGCTCGGATTCCCGAGCATCCAGGTGCCGCTCGACGAGATCGTCTCCGTGCGCGCCATCACCTGCCACCCCTTCGGCGAGTTCGGCGGCTTCGGCTGGCGCATCGGGCTCGACGGCCGCACCGGCATCGTGCTGCGCACGGGAGCCGCGATCGAGGTCGAGCGGCGGGGCAAGGGTGCGCTGATCGTGACCGTGGACGGCGCTGAGGTGGGTGCCGCCACCCTGCAGGCGTATCTCGATCGACAGGAGGCATGAGGATGGATGCTGTGAACATGACATCAGGAGAGCCCCGCGACACGCGAACGGTCGTACCACTGCAGGCGATCGTCGCCTTCATCCTGCTGGCCTTCGGGCTGGCCTGGCTGGTCGCCCTGCCGCTGTGGCTCGGCGACGGACTGGCGGCACCGTTCGCCGGGCTGCTGCTGCCGGTGATGATGTACACCCCGGCGCTGGCCGTGCTGATCGTGCTCTTCGCGATGCGCCCGATCCCGAAGGGGCAGCGGCTGCGGTTCCTCGGGATGTGGCCGCTGCGACCTGCCAAGCAGGTTATCTGGCTGTGCGTGATCGGCCTGTTCGGCTCGGTCGCCGTGATCGTCGCGGCCATGTTCCTGTCGGTGGCGCTCGGCTGGCTGAGCGCCGACTTCGTCGGGCTGTCCGGCTTCCAGCAGCAGGTCGCCGCGAGCCTGCCGCCCGGTGTTCCGGTGCCGTCGCCGTGGCTGCTCGTCGCCGTCCAGCTCGTGATGATCCCGATCACCGCGGCGACGATCAACGCCGTGGCCGCCTTCGGCGAGGAGCTCGGCTGGCGTGGATTTCTCGTGCCGGCGCTGCGGCGGTACGGCACCTGGCCGGCGCTGCTCATCAGCGGCGCGGTCTGGGGACTGTGGCACGCACCGGTGATCCTGCTCGGCTACAACTTCGGCCGCACCGACATCATCGGGGTGCTGCTGATGACCGGCGGATGCATCGTGTGGGGTGTGCTGCTCGGCTGGCTGCGCCTGCGCAGCGCCTCGGTGTGGCCGGCGGTGTTCGCCCATGGCGCGATCAACGCATCCGCCGGCCTGCCGCTGCTGTTCGTCGCCGCGGGTTCATCGTTCGACCCGGCGCTGGCCTCCGCGCTCGGCATCTCGGGATGGATCGTCGGCGCCGTCGTGATCGTGGTGCTGCTGCTGACCGGTCAGATCCGTCGTCAGCCCGAGCTCGCCGGTCCGCGCCGGGCACTCACGCCCCCGGCATCCTGATTCCCCCGAAGCCCCCTCTGGTCGTCCACGCCCCCTCGCAATCACGCTGCTGAGGAGGGGCGTCGACGGCCAGGAGGGGCGCCGGCGCGTCACTCGGCAGCGGATACCGGCCGGGTCTTGACCCCGCGCATCGCGGCGGGTTGGCTGAGAGCATGGTCGAGTCCACACCGCAGAACTGGCGCGCCGCCGATGACCACCTCGCCGAGACCCTCGTCGGCCACGATCCGGCCCTCGAACACGCGCTCGCCGCGCAGCGGAAGGCGGGGATGCCCGAGATCGAGGTCGCACCGGTCGCCGGAAAGCTGCTGAACCTGCTGACCCGCATGAGCGGTGCGCAGCGCGTGCTCGAGATCGGCACGCTCGGCGGGTACTCCACGATCTGGATGGCCCGCGCCGTCGGCGGGACCGGACGGGTCACCACGATCGAGGCCGAGGCCGACAATGCCGCTGTCGCCCGCGCGAGCATCGACGCGGCGGGCGTGGGCGAGCGCGTCGATATCCGCATCGGGCGCGCCGCCGACGTGCTGCCCACCCTGGTCGGCGGCTTCGATCTGGTCTTCATCGACGCCGACAAGGAATCGAACACGATCTACCTCGACTGGGCGGCGCGACTCGGGCATCCGGGCACGGTCGTCGTGCTCGACAACATCGGTCGCAGCGGCGACATCATCGACGCCGACAGCGCCGACCCGATGGTGATCGGCACCAGGGACGCACTTCGGATGCTGGGGGACGACCCCCGCTTCGACGCGACCGCCCTGCAGACCGTGGGGCTCAAGGGCTGGGACGGCTTCGCGCTCGCCCTCATCGTCTGACTCCTTCCGATCCGGGAACGGATGCAGGGAGTCTGAACACCTGCAGGTCGAATCCTCGGCGTGTTGCCTCACAAGCGTCCGATCGACCTGCATTCGTTCCCTTGACGCGCGGCGCTCGGCTCCGAAATCGGCCCGCGTTAGACTGGCGACGGATCGACGTCGCTCCACACACCCTTTCCTCTCTGACCAAGGAGCACACCTGTGGCACTTATCGAGGCAGTAGGCGCACGCGAGATTCTCGACTCGCGCGGAAACCCGACCGTCGAGGTGGAGGTGCTCCTCGATGACGGCATCGTGCAGCGCGCCGCCGTCCCGTCCGGTGCATCCACCGGTGCATTCGAGGCGTACGAACTGCGCGACGGCGACAAGGGTCGCTACGGCGGCAAGGGCGTGCTGAAGGCCGTCGAGGCGGTCCTCGACGAGCTCGGCCCCGCGATCGAGGGCGTCGAGGCCAGCGAGCAGCGCATCGTCGACGAGATCCTCAACGAGGTCGACGGCACCGACAACAAGAAGCGCGTCGGCGCCAACGCCATCCTCGGCGTCAGCCTCGCCGTCGCGAAGGCCGCCGCCGACTCGGCCGACCTGCCCCTGTACCGCTACCTGGGCGGCCCGAACGCGCACCTGCTGCCCGTCCCGCTGTTCAACGTCATCAACGGCGGCGAGCACGCCGACAACGGCATCGACATGCAGGAGTTCTTCCTCGCCCCGATCGGCGCCGACACGTACTCTGAATCATTGCGCTGGGGCGTCGAGACCTACCACGTGCTGCGCAGCGAGCTGAAGGCCGCCGGCTACGCCACCGGTCTCGGCGACGAGGGCGGCTTCGCCCCCGACCTGCCCAGCAACCGCGAGGGCCTCGAGTTCCTCATCAAGGCGATCGAGAAGGCCGGCTTCACCCCGGGTAAGGACATCGCCCTCGGCCTCGACGTCGCCGCCACCGAGTTCTTCAACGACGGCGTCTACCGCCTCGACGATAAGGACTGGACCGGTCCCGAGCTGATCGAGTACTACCAGGGCCTGGTCAGCGACTTCCCGATCGTGACCATCGAGGACGCGCTGGCCGAGGACGACTGGGCAGGCTGGAAGCTCCTCACCGAGGCGCTGGGCGGCAAGGTGCAGCTAGTCGGCGACGACCTGTTCGTGACCAACCCGGCGCGTCTCGCCGACGGCATCAACCGCGGTGTCGCCAACTCGCTGCTGGTGAAGGTGAACCAGATCGGCACCCTCACCGAGACGTTCGACGCGGTGAGCCTGGCTCAGCGCTCCGGCTACACCGCGATGCTCTCGCACCGCTCGGGCGAGACCGAAGACACCACGATCGCCGACCTCGCCGTCGCGACGAACGCCGGTCAGATCAAGACCGGTGCGCCCGCCCGCAGCGAGCGCGTCGCGAAGTACAATCAGCTTCTGCGCATCGAGGAGGACCTGGGCGACGCCGCGGTGTTCGCGGGGGCGTCGGCCTTCCCGCGCTTCAAGGGCTGATCAGCTGAACTGACATACGCGAAGGAGGGGGAGCATGGCACGACGACCGGCTCCCCCTTCGTCGTCCCCGGGGCGTGAAGAGACACCGCCGCGCAGGAAGCGATCAGAGGGCGGCGCGCGGGCACACATCGCTGAGCGCGCCGTCGACGTGCGGGAATGGGCCGGTGGCATCCGGCTGTCGGCCTTCGCGGCGATCATGCTCTCGCTGGTGGTGCTGGGCACCTGGGTGCTCGTGCCCACGATCGGCACCTACCTCGAGCAGAAGCAGAAGATCGCCGCCCTCGAGCACTCGGTGCAGCTGACCGAGGATCAGATCGCCGAGCTCGAGCGCGAGCAGGCCCGATGGGACGATCCCGCCTACATCACTACCCAGGCGCGCGAGCGCCTGTACTACGTCAAGCCGGGTCAGGTGCCCTACCTGGTCGACTTCGACCTCGACCCCGCCGACCTGCCTCCGGAGCAGGAGGAGGTCAGCGACGAGCTGCAGCAGCGTGGCGCGGATTGGATGCCGCAGCTGCTGCGCAGCATCGCCTCGGCAGGGCTGGCCCAGACGGCCGTCGAGACGCCGACGCGCTGACCCCGCGCTGGGGCATCGCACAGCCGCGCTCCCGTACCCTGGACAGGTGACGACACCGCCTTACGAGCCGCCGACCGCCGCCGAGATCGACGTGGTCTCGGAACAGCTGGGGCGCACCGCCCGCGGGGTCGTCGGCATCGCCGCCCGCTGCGTCTGCGGCAACCCCACCGTCGTGGCGACCGCACCGCGTCTCGCCGACGGCACGCCTTTCCCCACGTTCTACTATCTGACCCATCCTGCGGCGACCGCTGCCATGTCGACGCTCGAAGCCACCCAGGTGATGCCCGAGCTGGCGCTGCTGCTCGACGAGGACGCCGAAGTCGCCGCCGCCTACCAGCGTGCGCACGAGGCCTATCTCGCCGACCGGGCCGCCTTCGGCGACGTTCCCGAGATCGACGGCATCTCGGCCGGCGGGATGCCCACGCGGGTGAAGTGCCTGCACGCCCTCGCCGGACACGCGCTCGCCGCGGGCTCCGGCGTGAACCCCATCGGCGACGCGGCGCTGGCGAGGTCGAGCTGGTCGCCGGATCGCTGCGCGTGCGCGAACCCGGGTGCGGCGCGGGGGAGCACGGCGGGATGACCACAGGGCGGATGCTGTCGGGCATCGCCGCGATCGCGGCGATGACGGCCTCCGTGCTGGTCGGCGCGGCACCGGCCGCCGGTGGCGACGCCGCTGATGCGGATGCGGCTGCGTCAGCATCCAGCGCCTTCGCGACCAGCGCGGAGAGCCCTGAGCCCACCCCGTTGCCGATCCCCGACGATCCGACCGACCCGATCCGGGCCAAGGAGTACTGGCTGGACGGCGCGAAGATCCGCGACGCCTGGCGGGTCACGCGAGGGCAGGGCGTCACCATCGCGGTGCTCGACACCGGTATCGGCGAGGCGGGGGGCGCGTTCGGGGATGCCGTCGTCGACGGCACCGATATGTCCGGTGCCGGCACGGCAGACGGACGCACGCCCATCGGCGTGATCAACCGCGGCCACGGCACGCTCGTGGGGTCGGTCGCCGCAGCGCCCGGAAAGCCCGACGGCACCGGGATGATCGGGGTCGCCCCGCGCGCGGATCTGCTGTCGATCTCGCTCGGCTTCCCCGGCACGTCGGCGACGAAGCCGTTCAGCGAGCAGGTCGCCGAGGGCATGAAGTGGGCGGTCGACAACGGCGCCGATGTGATCAACCTCTCGTTCACGACGAACACCCTCGACTGGGATCGCAGCTGGGACGAGGCCTTCCTGTACGCCTACGAGCACGATGTCGTGGTGATCGCCGCGGCCGGCAACCGCGACAGCGGCACCTCGATCATCGGGGCTCCGGCCACGATCCCGGGGGTTCTCACCGTGGGCGGTGTCGACCAGACCGGCATGGCCAGTCGCGGGGCGTCGACGCAGGGGATCACGATCGGCATCATGGCTCCGAGCGAGTCGCTGATCGGGTTCTCCGCCGACGGTCAGATCGTGGGCTGGGAGGGCACCAGCGGTGCGGCCCCGATCGTAGCCGGTGCGGCGGCGCTGGTGCGTGCCGCGCACCCCGACCTCGACGCCGCCAACGTCATCAACCGTTTGATCGCGACGGCCGTGCCCGTTCCCGAGATGACGCGCACGCCCGACCCGCTGTACGGGTACGGTCTGCTCGACGTGAACGCCGCGGTGACGGCATCCGTGCCGCGGGTGAAGCAGAATCCGATGGGGGACCTCGAGGAGTGGGTGCGGGTGTACCGCCGCGCGGATGCCCCCGAGGAGCCGACCCCGCAGGATCCGTCCACCCCGGTCGCGGTGGACCCGCTGCCCCCGCCCGAACCGCCCACCGAGGCGGGCTCTCCTCTGCTGCCGACCGCCGATTCACTGCGGTACGGTACCCTGCCGCTGCTGGCACTCACGGTGCCTGGTATTCTGATAGCGCTTGGCGTCACCGCAGCTGCCCGGCGCATCCGAACGGAGCGCGGTCGACGCACTCCCACCCCCTGACGACGAGGAGTTGTCCCCCTGTGCCTCAGAACAGCACTGCACCCCGCATTCTGATTGTCGGTGGAGGCTACGCAGGTTTCTACACCGCATGGAAGCTCGAGAAGCACCTTCGCAAGGGTGAGGCTGATGTGACGATGGTGGACCCGCTGCCGTACATGACGTACCAGCCGTTCCTGCCCGAGGTGGCCGCCGGCTCGATCGAGGCCCGTCACGCCGTCGTCGCGCACCGCCGCCACCTGAAGCGCACCAACGTGATCACCGCGAAGATCACCGGCATCGACCACGCGAACAAGGTCGCCACCATCACCCCGCCGGTCGGTGACCCGTACGAGTTCGAGTACGACCAGATCGTGGTCACGGCAGGTGCCGTCTCGCGCACCTTCCCGATCCCCGGCATCGCCGACAACGCGATCGGGCTGAAGACCATCGAAGAGGCCGTCGCCGTGCGCGACAAGCTGATGTCGAACTTCGACAAGGCGGCCTCGGTGCCCGCCGGTCCCGAGCGCGACCGCCTGCTGACGACCGTCGTCGTCGGTGGTGGCTTCGCCGGCATCGAGGCGTTCGCCGAGCTGCGCTCGCTCGCCTCGTCGCTGATCTCGAAGTACCCGCAGCTGTCGTTCGAAGACACGCACTTCCACCTCATCGAGGCGATGGGGCGCATCATGCCCGAGGTCTCGCTGAAGACCAGCGAGTGGGTGCTCAAGGACCTCGCCAAGCGCGGAGCGAACGTTCACCTCGACACCCAGGTCACCGGGGCTGTCGGCGGCAACGTCGAGCTCTCGACCGGCCAGGTCATTCCGACCGATCTGATCGTCTGGACCGCCGGTGTGATGGCGAACCCGACCGTCGTGCGCGGCGGCGATCTGCCCGTCGAGGAGCGCGGTCGCATCCAGACCCGCGCCGACCTGCGCGTCGGCACCGCCGAGGAACCCGTCGAGGGCGCCTGGGCGGCCGGCGACGTCTCGGCCGTGCCCGACCTGTCGGGCGGCGGCGTCGGCGGCTACTGCGTGCCCAACGCCCAGCACGCCGTGCGTCAGGCGAAGGTGCTCGCCAAGAACCTCGTCGCCGTGCTGCGCGGTGAGGGCACCAAGGACTACTTCCACAAGAACCTCGGCGCCGTGGCCGGTCTCGGCCTCTACAACGGCGTGTTCCAGTCGGGCAACATCGCGCTGAAGGGCTTCGTCGCCTGGGTCGCGCACCGCGGCTACCACGGCCTGGCGATGCCGACGTGGGAGCGCAAGTGGCGCGTGCTGTGGGGCTGGTGGAACAACCTGTGGCTGGGTCGCGACATCGTGAACCTGCAGACCGTGCAGAACCCGCGCTACGTCTTCGAGGAGTTCGCCGCGCGTCCGCGTCCGGCGGCTCCCGCGGCGGCCCCGGCGGCTCCCGCGAAGGCGGCTCCGGCCAAGGCCGAGCCGGCGAAGACCGAGGCGGTTCCGACCGAGGCCGCCGTGCCGGTCAAGGACGACGTGAAGACCGACGCGCCCGCGAAGCGTCGTACTGAGCGAGCGGAGCGAGACGAAGTGAAGGCGCCGGCCAAGAAGGCGCCGGCGAAGGCCAAGGCCTGATCCACGGTCATCGTGAAGACCTGCACGAGTGTTCGTGCAGGTCTTCTCGCGTCCCGGCCGGTCTGCCGCATCGTAGGCTTGGTCAGTGGGCCCCTATAGCCCAACGGCAGAGGCAGGCGACTTAAAATCGCTTCAGTCTGGGTTCGAATCCCAGTGGGGGCACGAAGTGACCACACTGGGTGAGGCCCAGACTCGGGCCCACGCCGGCCGAGGCTCCGACCGACGCGAAGCGGCGGGCGGAGAGCCGGTGGGGCGGGTTCGAATCCCAGTGGGGGCACGAAGTGACCACACTGGGTGAGGCCCAGGTTCGGGCCCACGCCGGCCTGCGGGGGTCGGGGCACGAGACGTCGACAGCAAGGAGGGCACCATGACCAGCGGACCACAGGACACCGGCGAGATCACGCGCGGCGAGGGCACCGAGACGGCGGTGCTGGCAGGCGGCTGCTTCTGGGGGCTGGAAGACCTGATCCGCAAGCAGCCCGGCGTGCGCGGCACTCGGGTCGGGTACACCGGCGGCGACAACGATCACGCGACGTACCGCAACCACCCCGGGCACGCTGAGGCGATCGAGATCGTGTTCGATCCGGCGCACACGACGTATCGCGACATCCTGGCATTCTTCTTCCAGGTGCACGATCCGACGACGGTCGACAGGCAGGGCAACGACATCGGTTCGAGCTACCGCTCGGCGATCTTCCCGCTGTCGCCCGAGCAGGAGCGGGTCGCCCGCGACACCATCGCCGATGTGGACGCCTCCGGGCTGTGGCCGGGGAGGGCTGTGACCACGATCGAGCCGGCCGGGCCCTTCTGGGAGGCCGAGCCCGAGCACCAGGACTATCTGATCACCTACCCGAACGGCTACACCTGCCACTTCGTCCGTCCCGATTGGGTGCTGCCGGCACGACAGCAGTGACCCAAGGTCTCACATCGCGTGACACCCAGTCTGCTTGGACCTAGGGTGGAGAGGTGCTCGACCTCACTGTTGATCAGAGCCCGCACGCCGCACCGGACCGGGGCCACCGGTCCGACCCCGGCGCATGGCGCCACCCCGAGCGCTACTGGCATTCGCTGACCGAGGCGACCGCGCATCTGCCCGCCCCGGTGGCGGTCATCGAGCGCGATGCGCTGCGCTACAACGCGGTGGATCTGCTGGTGCGCTCAGGGGGCATCCCGATCCGCGTCGCGACGAAGTCGGTGCGCGTGCGCGCCGTGTTGGATGCTGTGCTCGCGCTGCCCGGATACCGCGGCATCCTCGCGTTCACCCTCGCCGAAGCGCTGTGGCTCGCCGAGGACCACGACGACATCGTTCTCGGCTATCCGACGGTCGATACCGCAGGGCTCACCACGCTGCTGGCCGACGAGCGACTCGCATCCCGCATCACCCTCATGATCGACGACCTCGCCCACCTGGATCTCATCGACTCGATCGCCGCTCCGGGCGCGCGACCCGAGGTGCGTGTGGCGATCGACGTCGACGCCTCGCTGCGCTCGGCCGCGCTCGGGCACATCGGCGTCCGTCGATCGTCGCTGTTCACTGCCGCCGACGTCGCCGGCTTCGCCCGCCAGGTCGTACGGCGACCCGGGTTCTGCCTGGTCGGGCTGCAGATGTACGAAGCGCAGATCGCCGGGCAGGGGGATGCCGCCGGCGCCGACGCCCCGATCATCCGCATGGTGCAGGCACGCTCGCGCGACGAGCTGCGTCGCCGGCGGGCCGAGATCGCCGAGGCGATGCGCGACGTCGCGCCGCTGGAGTTCCTCAACGGTGGAGGCACCGGTTCGCTCGAGTTCACCGGCAGCGATGAATCGCTCTCCGAGGCGACCGCGGGCAGCGGGCTGCTCGCCGGGCACCTGTTCGACGGGTACCGCTCGTTCACTCCTGCTCCGGCCAGCGCCTTCGCCTTCGACGTCGTGCGCAAGCCCGAGCCGGACATCGCGACGGTGCTCGGCGGTGGATGGATCGCCTCCGGACCGGCGGTGGCCTCACGGCAGCCTGCACCGGTCTGGCCGTCCGGACTGCGCACCATGCCCCGCGAGGCGGCCGGCGAAGTGCAGACGCCGCTGCGTGGTGATGCCGCCCGTGATCTGAGGATCGGCGACCGGGTGTGGTTCCGGCATGCGAAGAGCGGCGAGCCCGCCGAGCGCATCAACACCTATCACCTCGTCGCCGACGGCGCGGTCGTCGACGAGCTCCCCACGTACCGGGGCGAGGGAAAGGCCTTCCTATGACACGACCCGGCGGAACCTGGCAGAACTGGGGCCGTTCGGCCGGTGTGCGTCCGGTGCGCGTCGAGCGCCCGCGCTCGCCGGAGGGCGTGCAGCGCGCCGTGCGGGCCGCCGTCGACCAGGGGCTCACGATCAAGGCGGTCGGGGCGGGCCACAGCTTCACCGGCATCGCGGTCGCGCCGGGTGTGCTGCTCGAGCTCGACGACCTGCAGGGGGTGGTGTCGGTGGATGCCGCAGCCGGGCGGATCACTCTGCTCGGGGGCACCAGGCTGCACCGCATCCCCGAGCTGCTGCGCCCGCACGGACTGGCGATGGAGAACCTGGGTGACATCGACCGGCAGTCGATCACCGGCGCGATCTCGACCGGAACCCACGGCACCGGCAGCGGCTTCGGCGGCATCGCCACGCAGGTGCGCGGTGTCACGCTCATCACCGCCGCCGGAGAGTTCCTGCGCATCGACGAGACCCACAACAGCGAGCTGCTGCCCGCCGCGGCGGTGGGACTCGGGGCGCTCGGCATCATCGTCGAGGTCACCCTGCAGTGCGTGCCGGCCTTCACCCTGCACGCGATCGACGAGCCCGCACCCCTCGACGAGGTGCTCGACACCGTGCACGAACGCGCCGCGGAGCACGACCACTTCGAGTTCTACTGGTTCGCGCACACCGATGTCGCCCTCACCAAGCGGCAGACCCGGCTGCCGGAGTCGGCGCGTCGCCGACCGCTCTCACCGGTGGGGAAGTGGGTCGATGAGACCCTGCTCTCCAACGGCGTGTACCGCGCGGCCTGCGCGGCGGCTCGGGTCGTGCCCGCCATCACCCCGCCGTTCAACCGTCTCGCCGTGACACTGACCGGCGACCGCGAGTACACCGACCGCTCGCACACGGTGCTCACGCAGAGCCGCACCGTGCGCTTCCGCGAGATGGAGTACGCGCTTCCCGCAGAGAACGTGGTGCCCGCATTCCGCGAACTGCAGCAGCTGATCGCGGAACGCGGCTGGTCGATCGAGTTCCCCGTCGAGGTGCGCTTCGCAGCATCCGACGATCTCTGGCTCTCGACCGCCTCTGGGCGAGACAGCGCCTACATCGCCGTGCACCGCTACTGGCGCGTCGATCCGCGTGAGTACTTCGACGCCGTCGAGCAGATCATGCTGCGCTTTGAGGGCCGCCCGCACTGGGGAAAGCTGCACAGCCTCGACGCCGACCGGCTGCGCGAGCGCTACCCGCGGTTCGACGATTTCGTCGCGCTGCGTGACCGGATGGATCCGCACAGGCTCTTCGGCAACGGTCACCTCGAGCGCGTGCTGGGCAGCTGACTCCCGTCGCTCGCCCAGGTGACGCGCAGTGATCGCAACATAGGATGGTTCTCGATCCAAGAGGGGGCTCCGCATGGAATGGCTGTGGCCGGTACTGATCGTCGTCGGCGTGCTGGTGCTCGTCGGCATCTATCTCTGGTCGACGTACAACTCGCTGGTGCAGTTGAACGTGCGCGTCGATGAGGCATGGAGCGGCATCACCGTGCAGCTGAAGCGTCGAGCCGACCTCATCCCCAACCTCATCGAGACCGTGCGCGGCTATGCCGCCCACGAGAAGGCCGTGTTCGAGGGGGTCACCCGGGCGCGCGCCGAGACGCTGTCGGCCAGCGGGCCCGCTGAAGCGGGCGTCGCGGAGGGGCACCTGCAGCAGGCGCTGCGGAGTCTGTTCGCCGTCGCCGAGGCCTACCCCCAGCTGCAGGCCAGCCAGAACTACCTGCAGCTGCAGCACTCGCTCGTCGACACCGAGGACAAGATCCAGGCGGCCCGCCGCTTCTACAACGGCGGCGTGCGCGAGCTGAACACCAAGATCAAGGTGTTCCCGAACAACATGTTCGCCCGCGGTCTCGGCTTCACCGAGCGCGAGTTCTTCGAGGTCGCAGACGACGGAGCGATCTCCGAGCCGCCCCGCGTGCAGTTCTGACCGACCGCGCACACGCTGAGCGTCAGCTCGCGACCTCGCGGGGATGCTGATGCCTGGCCACCGGGGTATCGCGTCCGTGCAGCGCACGAGCGATGGCATCCGAGGCATCTCCCCAACCCGAGACGCTGACGCGCTCCAGGGCCTGCCACAGAGCCGCGCGCACCAGCTCCTCGGCGATGCGTGCGTCGTCGTGCTGCCGGTCGGCGTGCGGCTCCCACCACGCGGACTGCACCTGAAGCGTGGATGCCGCGCGATCGGCCTTCAGATCGACGCGCGCGACGATCCGGTCGCCGACCAGCACCGGCAGTGAGTAGTAGCCGTAGCGGCGCTTCGCCGCCGGAACGTAGATCTCGATGCGGTAGTCGAGGTCGAACACTCGCAGCGCGCGGTCGCGGAACCAGATCACGGGGTCGAACGGCGTCAGCAGCGCTGCGCGGTCGATGCGGCGGGGGAGTGACGCACTGCTGTGCCGCCAGGCGGGCAGCGGGCGGCCACCGCGCTCCCAGCCGCGCACGGTCACGGGTTCGAGCTCACCCTCGTCGACGAGCTCGTCGACCGCCGAGCGCACGGCCGCCTGGTCGCGCAGGCGGTAGTAGTCGTTGAGATCGGCGATGGTCGCGACGCCGTAGGACGCGGATGCCCGACGCACGAGCTCGCGGACCGCGTCGCGTTCGCTGATGCTGGTGGCCAGCACATCGCTGGGGATGATCTGCTCGGCCAGGCCGTAGCGCCGCTCGAAGCCGCTGCGGCCCGCGATGGCCACCTCGCCGCGGCGCCAGAGGTGCTCGAGCGCCACCTTCGCCTCGTCCCAGTCCCACCACGAGCCCCGCTCGCGGGGCGCATCGTCGCGCAGATCGGCCGGGCGCAGCGGTCCCCGGTCGCGCAGTTCGGCGCGCACCCAGTCGAGGGTGCGCGAATGCTCGTGCCCCCATGCACCGGGTTTCGACTCCCGTTGCTGCCAGGCGCGCATGCGGAAGTCCCACAGCGGCCAGTCGGCCACCGGCATGAACGTCGCCTCGTGCGCCAGGTACTCGACGTAGTGGGTGGTGCGCGACAGGAACATTCGGTCGAGCAGCGTCGGCGTGTACGCGCCCAGGCGCGAGAACATCGGCATGTAGTGCGAGCGGGCGAACACGTTCACCGAGTCGATCTGCAGCACGCCAAGGCGCTCCATCGAGCGGTGCAGGTGCCGCGGCACCACGGCATCGGGCATCCGACGTGAGAATCCCTGTGCGGCGAGCGTGATCCGGCGCGCCTCGGCCGCACTCAGCGTCGAGCTCTTCTTGCGGGTCATCCGCACAGGCTATCGACAGCATCCGACATCATTCCGTGCCGGTGATGTGCCGATACGTAGAATTGCATGATGAGCGACAACCCCAGACCGAGGTTCCGCAATCCGTTCCGCAGCGATCCGCCGTCCACCCACCGCACGGTGCAGATCGAGACCGACGAGGCCGTGCCGAGACCGCTCAGGGTCACGGCGGCGTACTCGTGGCGACTCCTGGTCATCGCCGGGGCGGTCGCCCTGTTCATCTGGCTGGTGATGCTGCTCAAGCTGCTGGTCATCCCGCTCATGGTGGGCATCCTCGTCACCGCGCTGCTGTGGCCGGGCTTCCAGCTCATGCTGCGCGCCCGTTTCCCCCGCTGGCTGGCGATCACCATCGCGCTCGGCGGCACCCTCGGCATCGTGGTCGGGCTGTTCTGGCTGGTCATCTGGCAGGTCCGGCAGCAGCTGCCCGACGTGCAGCTCAAGACGCAGGAGGCTCTCGATCAGCTGCGCACCTTCCTGCTCGAAGGTCCTCTGCACCTCACCGAGAAGCAGATCGACGAGTTCATCCAGCAGGGTCTCGATCTGCTGTCCGAGCAGGCGTCGCTGCTGTGGAACGCCGCCGGAGCAGTCACGGGCACCGCGGCGCACATCGTCACCGGCCTGCTGCTGGCCGTGTTCATCCTGATCTGCCTGCTCGCCGATGGCGGCGGAATCTGGCGCTGGGCGCTGAAGATCTTCCCCCGCCGCGCACGGCCCGCCGTCGACGCCGCCGCGAACAACGGCTGGGACACCGTCGTCAACTACGCGCGCACGCAGCTGTTCGTCGCCGCGATCGACGCGGTGGGCATCGGCGCAGGCGCCGCGCTGCTCGGGGTTCCGCTGGCCATCCCCGTCGCGGTGCTCGTGTTCCTCGGTGCGTTCATCCCGATCGTCGGTGCGGTGCTCACCGGCGCGATCGCGGTGTTCCTCGCGCTGGTGTACAACGGGCCCTGGATCGCGCTGGCGATGCTCGGAGTCGTGCTGCTGGTGCAGCAGGTCGAGGGACACATCCTGCAGCCGATCATGATGGGTGCGGCGGTCAAGGTGCATCCGCTGGCCGTCGTGCTCGTCGTCGCCGGTGGAGCGATGATCGCCGGCATCCCCGGCGCGCTGTTCGCGGTGCCGCTGGCCGCCTTCATCAACGTCGCCGCCGTCACGATCAGCACCGGCGCGTGGCGCACCGGCGAAGAGCCCCGAGCAGATCTCATCTGGAGCACAGTGCCGCACGAGCGGCCGAGGAGGAATCGATGACCGCAGCCCCCAGCCTGGCCGAGTTCAGAGCAGCATCCGAGAGTCTCGCCGACGTCATCTCGCACACGCCGACCGAGCTCTCGCGGGCCCTCAGCGACACGCTGGGTGCACCCGTGCTGCTGAAGATGGAGAACCTGCAGCGCACAGGCTCGTTCAAGATCCGGGGGGCCACGTACCGCCTCGCGCAGCTGACCGCCGAAGAGCGCAAGCGCGGCGTGGTGGCGGCCTCCGCCGGAAACCATGCCCAGGGCGTCGCGCTCGCCGCCCAGTCGCTGGGCATCGCGGCCACGATCTTCATGCCTCTGGGCGTGCCGGTGCCGAAGCTGCTGGCCACGCGCGGCTACGGAGCGGAGGTCGTGCTGGAGGGCGACACCGTCGCGACCTCGCTGCGGTTGGCCGCCGAATTCGCCGAGCGCACAGGGGCCGTGCTGATCCACCCGTTCGACCATCGCGACGTGGTGATCGGTCAGGGCACGCTGGGCCTGGAGATCATCGATGACATCCCCGATGTCGACACGGTGGTGATGGGCATCGGCGGTGGCGGGCTGATCGCGGGCGTCGCCGCGGCCATCAAGCAGGCCGCGGCCGAAGCGGGGCGCACGGTGCGGGTCATCGGCGTGCAGTCCGAGCGGGCGGCGGCCATGCCGCCGTCGCTCGCCGCCGGGCATCCGATCGAGATCCAGACGCAGCCGACGATCGCCGACGGCATCCTCGTCGCCGAGCCAGGGGGTGTGCCGTTCGAGATCATCCGCGACCTCGTCGACGACGTCGTGACCGTCTCGGAGGACGACATCGCCCGGGCGATACTGGTGCTGCTCGAGCACGCGAAAGTCGTCGTCGAGCCGGCCGGCGCGGTCGGCGTCGCGGCGATCCTCGCCGGCAAGATCACCGCCGCAGGCCCGACGGTGCCCGTTCTCTCTGGTGGCAACATCGATCCGATGCTGCTGCAGCGGGTGGTCGCACACGGTCTGGCCGCATCCGGGCGCTACGCGACGGTGCGCATCCCGCTGCCCGACCGCCCCGGTCAGCTCGCGAAGGTGTCGGAGATCCTTGCGCAGGTCGGCGCCAACGTGATGGAAGTGCTGCACACGCGACACGGCCACGGCCTGCAGATCAGCGAGATGATCCTGCAGCTGTCGATCGAGACGCGCGGCCCCGAGCACACCCAGATGGCTTTCGACGCGCTGCGCGCGGCCGGGTACGAACCGTCCGTGATGCCCGACTGAGCAGGTGCCGACGAGGGGCGGATGCCCGCGCGGGCCGAACAGAGAACGGCGGGATGCTGTCCGATGGACAGCATCCCGCCGTTGCGTCTGCGGGGTGCGGGTCAGCCCGTGTAGGTCTCCACACCGACGATCTCGACCGCGATCGAACGGCCGTTGGGTGCTTCGTAGCTCGACTTCGCGCCGATCTTGAGCCCGATGATCGCCTGACCCAGCGGGCTCGCCTCGCTGTACACGTCGAGGTCGCCGCTCGCGGTGATCTCGCGGCTGCCCAGCAGGAAGACCTCTTCATCGCCGGCGACGAGCGCCGTCACGACGGTGCCCGGTTCGACGATGCCGCGGCTCGCGGGCGCTGCGCCGACCTTCGCGGTCTTCAGCAGCTGCTGCAGCGTGCGGATGCGCGCCTCCTGCTTGCCCTGCTCGTCCTTCGCGGCGTGGTAGCCGCCGTTCTCCTTGAGGTCGCCCTCTTCGCGCGCCGCCTCGATGCGTGCAGCGATCTCATCACGGCCGATGGTCGAGAGGTGCTCGAGCTCTTCGGCGAGGCGGTCGTAGGCCTCCTGGGTGAGGAACGGTACCTGAGCGTCTGTGGACACAGCGTGCTCCTTTGTGCGGGCCCCCGCGGGGGCTTGGGAGAGTCGGGACATCATCCGATGCCCGGGGATATGGCAAGACGCCCCGGCAGGGCCGGGGCGTCGGTCATCTGCGGATGATTCTAGGCGACCCAGCAGGACTTCACCAAACCCGTGGTCGCCTCGGCGACGGTCGGGATGCTGACCCGCATCGCCTGAGTGTGCTCATCGCTGGCGGCGATCTCGACGATCTTCCAGCCGACCACGCCGAACTCGACATCGAGCGCTTCGAGTGCGCAGGCGACGTCCTGGCCGCGCGGCGCGGTGAACTGGAAGCTCAGCTCCACGCTGTGGGCGTCGACGACCGTGAAGCCGAGATCGGCGGCATCCACCGCGTTCATCTGCTTCGCCACCGTGGTCCATCCGAAGAACACGACCACGGCGACCGCCAGCACACCGCCGATGATCCACGGCAGGGGACGGCGACCGGTGCGGCCGTAGCGCTCGTCGAGCTCGCGTGCGGTGGTCACGGGTCTCCTGCGGGTCGAGTGGCGGATAGGCTGGTACTCCCAGGATATTCGACCTGCGGAGAAGAGGCGGACCCATGATCCTGTTCGGTGAGCAGACCCCGATGCCCACCCCCTCGATGACGGTGGATCCGGACTCGGTGACGCCGGGCTTCGCGGGGTTCGCGATCGTCGTGGTGATCGTGATCGCCGTGATCCTGCTCATCTGGGACATGAACCGTCGCATCCGTCGGGTGCGCTACCGCGAAGAGGTGCGCGAGCAGTTGGATGCTGAAGAGGCGGCCGCTCGCGGCGATGGCGACGCCGGCGAGGGCGGGGACGGCGACGTCCGCGGCGACGCCGGCGCGGACGGGCCGCCGCGCGCCTGACGGCGCGAGGTCAGACGCCGACGCGCGCGAACGCGTCGAGGCTGATGCCCTGCTCGAGGATGCGCTTCGACCACTCCTTCGCCGAGTGCAGGCTGTGGTCGCGGTAGTTTCCGCATTCCACCGCCGACACCCCGGGCACGTCGCTCCATTCGGCCGGACCGGCGATGAACTCGAGTCCGGCGCGGATCGCCGCGACGACGTCGGCGATCGCCGGTTCGCCCCACATGATCAGGTGGAAGCCGGTGCGGCACCCGAACGGCGAGATGTCGATCACGCCGTCGATGCGGTCGCGCAAGACGCTGGCGAGCGTGTGCTCGATGGTGTGCAGCCCCGCGGTGGGGATCTCACCCTCATTGGGCTGCACGAAGCGCACGTCGAAGTTCGAGATCGCATCGCCCTTGGGCCCGTGCTCGACGCCGATCAGGCGCACGTACGGGGCGATGACAGCAGTGTGATCGAGGGTGAAGCTCTCGACGTCGGCCATGGGATGCTCCTTGCGTTCGGGGACGCTTCGAGCGTATCGCTCAGCCGGGCAGGCCGAGTGCTCAGCCGGGCAGGCCGAGCGAGGGGGAGTACGGCGCCAGCGAGATGAGCAGGCAGGCGGTCCAGTGGCAGAGGAAGGCCAGCACGGTGCACACGTGGAAGATCTCGTGGAACCCGAAGTGCCCCGGCCAGGGATTGGGCTTCTTCATCGCGTAGACGATCGCGCCGGCGGTGTAGAGCAGGCCACCCACGCACACCAGCACCATCATGGCGACGTTCGCGATGACGAGGTCGACCATGTACATCACCGCGGCCCAGCCGAGCACGAGGTAGAGAGCGACGTAGAGCCAGCGCGGCGCGTTGATCCAGAAGACGCGGAAGAGGATGCCCAGGATCGCACCACCCCACACCAGAAAGAGCAGCAGCGCACCCTTCTCTGGTGGCAGGGCGAGCGTCGCGATCGGCGTGTAGGTGCCGGCGATCAGCAGCAGGATGTTCGCGTGGTCGATGCGCTTGAGCACGGCCTTGGTCGTGGGGCCCCAGTTGAAGCGGTGGTAGACCGCCGAGTTGCCGAACAGCAGCAGCGAGGTGGTCATGAAGACCGCTGCGGCCCATTTCGCGGGTGCCCCCTGCGCGAGCACGATCAGCACGATGCCGGCGGCGATCGCGATGGGGAAGATGCCCACATGGATCCAGCCGCGCCAGCTCGGCTTGATCTCGACCGCCGCGTCGACCGCGGCGGCTTCCATCAGCGGAAGCTGGGGGACGTCGACATCGTCTGCGCGTCGTGTGCTCACACGCTCACTCTAGGCTCGCGAGCATTCCGCGTGCCGTACATATCCTGAGCAGTCACAGGGAGGAACGCCGAGGTGGCGGTAGCGTAGGCACGTGACTGCACGCGAGAGCTCGGGGCGCGGGCCCCTCTATCGGCTCTACGGAAATCGTCTTCGCCGACGCATCGACGCGGCGTCCGTTCCGCACCACGTCGCGATGATGATCGACGGCAACCGGCGCTGGGCACGCCAGCTGGGCTACGACTCCGCTGCCGACGGGCACCGTGCGGGTGCCGCGAAGATGCGCGAATTCCTCGGCTGGTGCGACGAGCTGGGCATCGAGGTCGTCTCGCTGTACCTGCTGTCGGCCGACAACCTCAGCAAGCGCGACTCGAAGGAGATCAGCGATCTCATCGAGATCATCGCCGAACTCGCCGACACGCTCGCGCAGCACGGCAACTGGCGGGTGCAGCACGTCGGCCGAACCGACATCCTCCCGCCCGAGCTGGCGCGGGTGCTCGAAGACGCCCAGCGGCGCACCAGCGATCACACGGGCCTACACGTGAATCTGGCGGTCGGCTACGGGGGACGCAACGAGATCGTCGATGCGGTGCGCAGCATCATCGGCAAGCACAACGCCTCCGGCGGAACGCTCGACGACCTTGCCGCCCAGTTGACCCCCGAGATGATCGGCGAGCACCTGTACACCGGCGGTCAGCCCGATCCCGATCTGGTGATCCGCACCAGCGGCGAGCAGAGGTTGAGCGACTTTCTGCTCTGGCAGAGCGCGCACAGCGAGTTCTACTTCGTCGAAGCCCTCGGGCCCGACCTGCGCGAGGTCGACTTCCTTCGTGCGATCCGCGACTTCGCCGACCGCGACCGTCGCTTCGGGCGCTGACGCGTCTGTCCGCGACGGGTGGCAGACTGAGCGGATGAGCGCGTTCGACGATTACCTCTCGACGTTCGACGTTGTGCCCGGCTATCTGAACTGGGCGGCGTTCGGGCCGCTGTCCACGAGCGTTCGCGATCAGGCGATCCGCGAGATCGACGCGCTCAGCGCCGGGCATCCGACCGCCGTTCCGACGGCATTCGCCTACGTGGATCGCGCGCGACAGCTGCTCGCCGAGCTGCTGCGCGCCGACGTCGACGACGTCACGCTGCACACGTCGGGAGCGCACGGCCTGATGCAGGCGTTCTACGGGCTGACCGGCGATATCGTCGTCTCGACGGCTGAGTTCCCGGCGGTGAGCCTGATGCTGCACCGCGCGTCGCAGGCGTCGCGCGGCGCACTCCGGCCGCGCTGGATCACGCCGGTCGATGGTCGTGCGACCCCCGATGCCATCGCCGAGGCACTCGACGACGCGGTCAACGCCGTGACAGTCAGCCACGTCGACTTCCGCACCGGGTACCGCATCGACCTGGCCGAGCTGCGCGACGTGATCGGCCCTGACCGGCTGCTGATCCTCGACGCGGTGCAGTCGTTCGGCGTCGTCGACGACGACTACACGCTGGCGGATGTCGTGGTCGGGCATGGCTACAAGTGGCTGCGAGCCGGGCGGGGCACCGGGTTCGCGCGCTTCTCACCGCGGGCGCGCGAGCGCATCGCACCGGTGCTCAGCGGCATGATGGGAACGACGGCCGGCACCGTGGTCGCCGATGAACTGCTCGAGCCCGCAGCCTCGGGGCAGGCGTACGCGGTCGGCATGTTCGACCCGCTCGCGGCGGCCCGGCTCGCCGCCGGCCTCGATGACGCCCGCACCGCCGGCGTCGCGAACATCGAGCGGGCGCTCGCCGAGCGCGTGGACGCGATCATCGACATCGCCGACCGCGCGGGCACCGTGGTGGACTCACCGCGCGAGCGCGCCCATCGCGCCGGGATCGTCTCGCTGGCGCCCGCCGACCCGCAGCGGGTCGCGCAGGCGCTGTTGGATGCCGGCGTGACCGTGACGGCGCGCGGAAGCTCCGTGCGGGTGGCACCGCATGCCGGCACCGACGATGAGACGCTGCGGATGCTGGAGCGCGCGCTCGCAGCATCCGACACGCGCCGTTAATCGAGACGTCACCCGACAGCCGCGTGTCGTGCGCGAAACCGGCCGTGTCGCGACGTACCTTCAAGGCATCGGGCACCGTGCCCGATCGAGTCGGCCTCCAGGTTCGCGACTCGTGGCCCCTGGTCGACTCGCTGCAGAGCCGGGATCACTCCCGGGAAGTAGGAGTGGATCGTGACCACACGTACAGCGCAGCAGCCGTCCACCAGCCGGAGAGCAGCCACCAGAGCCGTGTCGCAGGATGACACGGCTCTTCGCACATATGTGCTCGACACCTCTGTTCTTCTGAGCGATCCGCAGGCCCTGTTCCGCTTCGCGGAGCATTCGATCGTGCTCCCGGTGGTCGTGATCACCGAGTTGGAGAGCAAGCGGCACGACCCCGAGCTCGGATACTTCGCCCGGCGTGCGCTGCGGCATCTCGATGAACTGCGGATCGAGCACGGTCGTCTGGACTTCCCGGTCGAGGTCGGCGACGGCGGCACACTGCGAGTCGAGCTCGGCAACGCCGACATGTCGATCCTGCCCGCGGGCATCCGCCTCAGCGACAACGACAGTCGCATCCTCGCCACCGCCGCGCAGCTCGCGCAGGACGGGCAGCAGGTCACGATCGTCTCGAAGGACCTGCCGATGCGGGTCAAGGCCGCGTCGCTCGGGCTGGCGGCCGAGGAGTACCTCGCGGAGCAGGCGGTCGATTCGGGGTGGACGGGCATCACCAGCCTCGATCTCTCGGGTGATGAGATGAGTGACCTGTACGAGAGTGAGGTCGGGCTCAGCGAGGAGGTGCGCGGGGTGCCGGTGAACACGGGGTTGATCATCCACTCCGAGCGCGGATCGGCGTTGGGAAGGGTCGTCGGCGACGGCGAGTACCGGCTGGTGCGCGGTGATCGCGAAGTGTTCGGGATGCACGGGCGTTCGGCGGAGCAGCGCATCGCGATCGATGTGCTGCTCGACCCCGAGGTCGGGATCGTCTCGCTGGGTGGTCGGGCCGGCACCGGCAAGTCGGCGCTGGCGCTGTGCGCCGGGCTCGAATCGGTGCTCGAGCGGCAGCAGCAGAAGAAGATCATCGTGTTCCGCCCGCTGTTCGCGGTCGGCGGGCAGGAGCTCGGCTATCTGCCGGGTGACCAGGGCGAGAAGATGAACCCGTGGGGTCAGGCGGTGTTCGACACGCTGGGGTCGGTCGTGTCGGGCAACGTGCTCGAAGAGGTCATCGATCGCGGGATGCTGGAGGTGCTGCCGCTGACGCACATCCGCGGACGATCGCTGCACGACGCGTTCGTGATCGTCGATGAGGCGCAGTCGCTGGAGCGCAACGTGCTGCTGACGGTGCTCAGCCGCATCGGGCAGAACTCGCGGGTGGTGCTGACGCATGACGTCGGGCAGCGCGACAACCTGCGCGTCGGGCGCCACGACGGGGTCGCGAGCGTGATCGAGACACTGAAGGGGCACGACCTGTTCGCGCACGTGACACTGCAGCGCTCGGAGCGTTCGGCCATCGCAGCTCTGGTCACCGATCTGCTGGAGGGCAGCGAGCTCAGCTGAGGGGGTCAGCGAGTTCGCCCCGCGCCCGGTTGCCGTTCCACGGTGGCCGGGCGCGATGGGGTTACAGTCTGGGGGCCGACACTCCAGATGTCGGACAGTTCCGCGGGTTTCGTCCGACTTCTGGAGTGTCGGCCCCCGATCTGTTTCCCTAACCCGGTTCCTGAGCGAGTGCAGCGAGACGAAGGACGCCACGCGGGTGATGTGGCGGTCGGTATCAGCAGCCGGGGGCGGAAGGCTGTTCGTCGCAAGTGTGGGCGACGAGGGCGGTGTGCGCCTCGTAGATGCGGATGGGCTGCGGGGCGCCGGGGATGTCGAGCTGTCCGGTGATGGGGAACCAGCCGACGCCGAGGTCGATCTCGGCGGTGTACGTGACGTCGACGCGGGCGTCGTAGGTGCCGCGCTCGGCGTAGCTGTGACTGGTGTCGGTCGGGGTGAACTGGGGAAGGTCGAGGTCGTCCCAGCTCTGGCCGGGAGTGTCGGATGCCCGTGACTCGCCGTCACCGTAGTGGAAGGTATAGGTCGCCGGGGTGAAGCGGACGTGGATGGGGAATCCGAACAGTTCGCCGCTCTGCGTGTGCGTGGCAGCGTCGGTGGTGAAGTTGGCCGGCAGCCCGGCGACACCGAGGTTGTTCGGTTCCCCGGCGAGGATGCCGGCGTCGGGCGAGAAGGACTCCAGATCGGTGATGGTCACCGGCGGCATCGTCGGGGCGGGCTCGTCTTCTTCTTCGGTGGCTTCATCTCGGCCCATGAACTCCCAACAGGACATCATGTTGTCCCAATTGGCCAGGCAATCCGCAGGCGTCCGCCGCGGCGGCGGGACATAGCCGACCTGGTCAATGACACCGTCACCCGATGAATGAGATTCAGCGTCACCGCTCGATCCGCTCGACCCCGGTTCCGTACGTTGGTTCTCAATGTCCAGTTCGCGACCTGACTCGTCTATTCCCCACGAAGTTCCGCCTCCACCTATTTCGGGCGGAGGCGTCGTACTGCTCCCGGCAAACAACAGAACCGCGAGCACACTGGCAGACGCGGCGGAAACTAACACGAGAAGTCCTCGGGTGCGTGATTCGAGGCGATCGCTAACCGTGTGCTTGTGTCGCCGGGGGTGAATGTGACTTTCAAAGCGCGGCGGTTCGGCCGATCCTCGGGAAGCACAGACCGGCCATCGGAGTCCAGAAGATCAACGTCCGAAACGTCCAGGCAGATGTTCGCCACGGTCTTGGCCTCGGAGTGAGAGAGCGGTGAAAAGGTGTCGAAAGAAGTCTCGCCTGTGCGGGTCAAGTGCTCTGCGTAGTAGTAACTAAGGCTTTCACGCTCCGCGCTGAGCGCTGTGTCGGTGAGCCAATCATAGACAGGACGAAAAGAATCGTCATCGCTCAAGTCTGTTGCGTTCAGATCGGCGAGATACGCCCTGTACGTCTCTTCCGCTGCCGCGAACGCCTCCGCTTCCGACGCGAACAGGGCGGTCTTCGACGGGGTGGGCTCCGGCTCTGCGGGGGAGCAGCCAGCCAGCATCCCGAGCACGATACCGGCGGCGGCGAACGCCGCACCGGCGCGCCGGGTCATAGTCTTCACGGGCGCGGTCGTCATCGTCACCCGATCACGCTAACGCGAACCGCGACCCGCTCGCTGAAGTTATCCACAGATGCGGTCATGCGTGCTCCCGAAGTCGCTCGAGCGCGCCCAGTACCGCCGACTGCACGACGCGAGTCGCGGGCCGCGTCGCACAGGCGGGCAGTGGCGAAGACCCCGGGGCGGAGGCGCTGCACGTCGCCTTCGCGCACCGACTTCGCCAAACGCACACGACTGATGCCGTGCTGCTGCAGGTGGGCGCCCTGGGCGATGCCGCCCAGGCTGGTGATGAGTTCACGGGGATCGAGCATGCGCACCAGCATCCGCCCTCGCGCCGACGCAGATGCCCCGAAAACCCGGCAACTGTGGAGAACCCGGCCCCGCACCCTGCTTGTGCAGGAGATGCAGAACGGGGGCCGACACTCCAGATGTCGGACCGAAACGTGTGTTTCGTCCGACATCTGGCGTGTCGGCCCCCGAAGTGCAACGAGGAAAACGCCCCGCAGCCGAGGTCAGCCGGCGTGCGTCATGCTCAGCAGATCGAGCTTCTGGTCGAGCACCTCTTCGGTGATCTCGCCCCGCTCGACGTAGCCGAGCTCGATGACGGCCTCGCGCACCGTGATGCCCTTGGCGACGGCGTGCTTGGCGATCTTCGCGGCCGCCTCGTAGCCGATGACCTTGTTCAGCGGCGTCACGATCGACGGGCTCATACCCGCGAAAGCGGCGGCGCGCTCGACATTGGCCTCCAGGCCGTCGATCGTCTTGTCGGCCAGCACGCGCACGGCGTTGGAGAGCAGGCGGATCGACTCGAGAAGCGCGGTGCCCATCACCGGGATGGCCACGTTCAGCTCGAACGAGCCCGAGGCGCCGGCCCAGGCGACCGTCGCGTCGTTGCCGATCACGCGGGCGCACACCATCAGCACGGCCTCGGGCACGACCGGGTTGACCTTGCCGGGCATGATCGACGATCCGGGCTGCAGGTCGGGGATGTGCAGCTCGCCGAGGCCCGTGTTCGGGCCCGAGCCCATCCAGCGCAGGTCGTTGTTGATCTTGGTCAGCGAGACGGCGATGGTGCGCAGCGCGCCGGATGCCTCGACAAGACCGTCGCGGTTGGCCTGCGCCTCGAAGTGGTCCTTCGCCTCGGTGATCGGCAGTTCGGTCTCGGCGGCGAGCAGCTCGATGACCTTCTGTGGGAAGCCGAGGGGCGTGTTGATGCCGGTGCCCACTGCGGTGCCGCCCAGCGGCACCTCGGCGACACGGGGGAGCGCGGACTGCACGCGCTCGATGCCGAGGCGCAGCTGGCGGGCGTAGCCGCCGAACTCCTGACCGAGCGTGACGGGGGTCGCGTCCATCAGGTGCGTGCGGCCCGACTTCACCACGCTCTTCCACAGCTCGGCCTTCGCCTCGAGGGCGACGGCGAGGTGGTCGAGCGACGGGATGAGCGTGTCGATCAGCGCCTGCGTGACGGCGATGTGCACCGAGGTGGGGAAGACGTCGTTCGACGACTGCGATGCGTTGACGTGGTCGTTCGGGTGCACGGCGGAGCCGAGGATGCTGGATGCCAGGTTCGCCAGCACCTCGTTCATGTTCATGTTCGACGAGGTGCCCGAGCCGGTCTGGTACGTGTCGACCGGGAACTCGCCGTCGTGCTTGCCGGAGGCGACCTGATCGGCGGCCTGGGCGATGGCGTCGGCGATCGCTCCGTCGAGGGTGCCGAGCTCCTTGTTCGCGAGAGCCGCGGCCTTCTTGATGCGGGCGAGCGCCGCGATCTGGGTGGACTCGAGGCCCGACCCCGAGATCGGGAAGTTCTCGACGGCGCGCTGCGTCTGTGCGCTGTACAGCGCGTTCACGGGCACGCGCACCTCGCCCATGGTGTCGTGCTCGATGCGGTACTGCTGGTCGCTCATTCCGATCCCTCCTTGGATGCGGGGTCGTTCTCCCCGGTGTCGATGCCCACAGTGACCACGGGCACGGCGGTGCCCTCTGCGAGCCGGTAGTTGGCGCCGACGATGCCCAGTTTCCCGGCGGCGACGGCGGCGCTGATCATCTCCGACGAGTGCAGCAGGTCGGCGACGGTGTTGCGCAGGTGCTCGCGACCGACGAGTTCGGCGTCGATGTCGGCGGGCGTGGTGCCCCCGGTCTCGGCGAACACCTTGCGGGCTGCGGGCACGATCGGGGCGATGAGCTTCCAGATGCCCGCCGGCAGCGGTTCGGAGTCGATGGCGGTGCCGTCGATGGCGGCGCGCACGGCGCCGCACGAGTCGTGGGCGAGCACGACGATCAGCGGCACCCCGAGGATGCCGACGGCGTACTCGAGGCTGGCGACGATCGACTCGCCGATCACCTGGCCGGCGTTGCGCACGACGAACAGGTCGCCGAGGCCCTTGTCGAAGATGATCTCGGCGGCCAGGCGGGAGTCCGAGCAGCCGAACAGCGTGGCGATCGGCGCCTGTCCCTGTGCGAGCTCGTGCCGCTTGTCGATGTCCTGGTGCGGGTGCGCCGGGGCGCCGGCGACGAATCGTCGATTGCCGTCGAGCATCTCCTGCCAGGCTTCGGCGGGTGTGAGCGTCGCAGTCATTCGGCCTCCTCCAGGTCGTTCAGCTGTGCGGAAAGTGATGAGGCCAGCTCTGCCGTGGAGTCCGCGGAGCGGGATCCGTAGAGCAGCACGTAGTCGGGGCCGGCCTGGGTGCCGAGCGCGTAGGTGATGTTGGCGTCGCCGCCCGAACCGAGTTCGAATACGTCCCACTCGCGTCCGTCGATGGTCGTGGTGTCGGTGGGTGCCTTGCCGCCGAGCACCTGCGGGGCCCACGACACGTCGGCGCCGAAGGCCTGCGCGATGCGGATGAAGCCGCGCTCGTCGTCGGCGGCCGGAGCGAGGGTGATGTCCCAGACGGGCACGGCGCCGCCGTCGAGCTGAGCCGCGTTCACGCGCCAGAAGTCATCGGTGTCGGGAACGAGCGCGGGCCGCTGCATGCTCGTCTCGACGTCGGCCGCGATGGCGGCGACATCGATCTCGGGCGCGGTGACGGGCGTGCCGCGCGGCACGCCGAACACGACGACGGCGACGACGGCGACCGTGACGATCAGCGCCGCGATCAGATTGCGGAAGGTCTGACTCGAGCGGTACACCCGGCTCGACTCGGCCTTGCGGTCAGCGGTCTCCTGCGCGGTCTCGGGGCGCCCGAGACCCGCGACGACCGTCGGCTGCCTGCTCATTCCTCATCTCCATCGGATGCTGCCCGTGCAGCATCCAACCGGCGCTTCGCGCCGACCAGCCATTCCTCGCACCGCGCGGCGAGTGCCTCACCGCGCTCCCACAGGGCGAGGGAGTGCTCGAGCGTCGGCGAACCCTGCTCGAGTTCGGCGACGACGCGCACCAGCTCGTCGCGCGCGGCCTCGAACGACAGCGATTCGACGGGGGTGTCGTTGGGCGCGGTCACACCCTCCATCCTATCCGCCTTCCTCGATCTCTCCGTCGGAGCGGGCGCGCAGCGAACCCCGGTCGAGGGTGACCGTCAGATCGACGCCCGCCGGGGCGTCGGCGGCGTCGGTGAGGATGCGTCCGCCGTCGCGGTGCACGATGGCGTAGCCGCGGGCGAGGGTCGCCGCGGGTGACAGCGCGCGCAGCGACGCGCGCAGCTCGGCGGTGGCACGATGCGCGGCATCCACCCCGCGGTGCACGGTGTCTCGTCCCCGTGAGGTGAGAAGCCACACCTCCTGCGCACGCGTCTCGATGATCGGGTCGGGGGAGCGCAGCACGGGGCGGGAGCGCAGCTGCTCGAGCTGCGCGATGTCGTGGGAGATCCGTTGGGTCAGCCGTGTCGTGGCGCGGGCGCGCAGCTGCGCGACGATTGCTCGCTGCTCGCCGACATCCGGCACGACGCGCTTGGCGGCGTCCGTCGGCGTCGAGGCGCGCAGGTCGGCGACGTCGTCGAGCAGGGGGTGGTCGTTCTCGTGCCCGATCGCGCTGACGACGGGGGTGGATGCTGCCGCGACCGCCCTGATGAGCCTCTCGTCGCTGAAGCCGAGCAGCGTCTGCGGGTCGCCGCCCCCGCGGGCGATGATGATGACGTCGACCTCGGGGTCGGCATCCAGCTTCTGCAGGGCCGCGAGCACCTCGGGAACGCACCGGTCGCCCTGCACCGCGACATGCTCGGTGCGGAAATGCACCTGCGGCCAGCGCAGTTCGGCGTTGCGGTGCACGTCCTTCTCAGCATCCGACTTCTCGCCGGTGATCAGGCCGATGCAGTGCGGCAGGAACGGCAGCGCCCGCTTGCGACGATCGTCGAACAGGCCCTCCTGGCGCAACTGGGCGCGCAGCTTCTCGAGCCGCTCGAGCTGATCGCCCAGGCCGACGTGCTTCATCGCCGAGACGATGAAGCTGAAGTCGCCGCCCTTGACGAAGTAGTCGGCCTTGACGGCCGCGACCACGTGGTCGCCGACTGCCAGGTCGCTCGGGATGCGCGGCCGCACACTCGACCAGATGCGGATCGAGATGTGCGCGTCGGAGCGCACGTCTTTGAGGCGTGCGAACACGTTGCCGGCGCGCAGGTTCCAGGACGTGATCTCGCCCTCGACCCAGACCGTGTTCCAGCGGGCGATGAAGTCGCGGATCGTGCCGTTCAGTCGTGCGACCGAGGTGGGGGCGTCGGGGCGCGAGTCGCGCGGCGCGACGGAGTCCGCGGGCGGCGGCTCGCCGGGAACGGCGGCGGCTTCGAAGACGGTCATGCGTCCATTGTTCCGGATGCCACCGACGCGGGTTCCGTCACTCAACGGCCGACGCCCCGGCTCCCGGCCCTTGAACAGGTGCCGCGGGTAGGCTGGAGGGGTGAGTTCAACCGCTGTCTCGCTGCCTGTGCCGCACATTCCCTCCCGCCGTCGCCCGACCGAGCGCGCGCGCCTGGAGAACCGTCCCGTCGACGGTGAGAAGAGGGTGCTGCTGGCCGCCCCGCGCGGATACTGCGCCGGTGTCGACCGCGCGGTCGTCGCCGTCGAGAAGGCGCTCGATCGCTACGGCGCTCCGGTGTACGTGCGCAAGCAGATCGTGCACAACATCCACGTCGTCACGGAGCTCGAGGCCAAGGGCGCGATCTTCGTCGAGGAGGTCGACGAAGTGCCCGAGGGGGCCCACATCGTCTTCAGCGCCCACGGCGTCTCGCCGGCTGTCGTGCAGGGCGCGGCCGACCGCGGTCTGCACGCGATCGACGCCACCTGCCCGCTGGTGACCAAGGTGCACCGCGAGGCGGTGCGCTTCGCACGCGATGACTTCGAGATCCTGCTGATCGGCCATGACGGTCACGAAGAGGTCGAGGGCACCGCCGGTCACGCACCCGAGCGCGTCACGATCGTCAACAATCCCGAGGAAGCCGACACCGTGCAGGTGAAGGACCCCTCGAAGGTCGTCTGGCTCTCGCAGACCACCCTGTCGGTCGACGAGACCATGGAGACCGTCAACCGCCTGCGCACGCGTTTCCCCGAACTGCACAACCCGCCGTCGGATGACATCTGCTACGCCACCCAGAACCGTCAGGTGGCGATCAAGAAGGTCGCGAAGGACGCCGACCTGGTGATCGTGGTCGGTTCGGCGAACTCGTCCAACAGCGTGCGCCTGGTCGAGGTGGCCCTCGAGTACGGGGCCAAGGCCGCCTACCGCGTCGACTACGCCGACGAGGTCAAGCAGGAGTGGCTCGACGGTGTCGAGACCGTCGGCGTCACCAGTGGTGCTTCCGTGCCCGAGGTGCTCGTGCAAGAGGTGCTCGAGGCGCTGAGCGAGGCCGGATACGGCGACGTCGAAGAGGTGCGCACGGCGGAGGAGGACCTGATGTTCTCGCTGCCCAAGGAGCTGCGCCAGGACCCGAGCGGCCAGCGTGACGAGCGCGCGCTCGGTGGACGAGCCGCACGCTCATGAGCACCGATCGGCCGCAATACGGCGAGTACGCGACGCCCGAGGAGCAGCGCGCGCGGGCCGGTCTCCCGCCGCTGGGCGCTGAGCCGGCAGCATCCGACTCTCCGGCATCCGTCCCTCCCGCGCCGACCGCGCCCACCGCGCCTCCCGCCGCGGGCATCGCCCGCGCCAATCCCGTCAACCGGGTGGTCACGATCGCGCTGCTCGCGATCGGTCTCATCAACGTGTTCTCGTCGATCCCCGGATTCCTCGACCTGTCGACCACGCTCGGCCTGTCGATGGAGATGCTGGGCGTCGAGGGCGATTTCTCGAACTTCGCATCGGCGCGCACCTGGGGTGTGATCGCGGTGGCGGTCATGCTGGCGGGCTATGCGGCCACGGTGTGGCTCGCGTTCCGTCGGCTCGCGCGCGGCGCGTCGGCATGGTGGGTGCCGCTGGCCGGCTTCGTCGTGACCATGCTGCTCGTGTCGGTGTGCGTCTCGGTGCCGATGATGGGCGATCCCGCGTTCACGCAGAGCCTGCTCACCCCGCCTGCGGGCTGACTGCAGGCCCGCGCTCTCGGCCAGATCGCGTAGCCTCGAGGGGTGTCAGCAGAGCAGATCGCGTTCCAGGTCACCTACGCCTCCGTCGACTCCGGTGACGGTGCTGATCCGACCGCGGCAGCCGAGCACATCCTGCGCGACGAGCGAGTGCTCGCGGCGGTGCGCGGCTTCGACGGTGATGAGACGGTGCTGCTGATACCGGTCACGGATGGGGGCGAGATCGTCGCGCTCGACGCCGACGACCGTCTGCGCTTCGATCTCACGGCGCACCGTCTGCAGGAGCTGTTCGACGATGCCGGACTCTCGCTTCACCTGGGCTTCGACGACGACGCGTTCGAGACGGTGGATGCCGAGCTCGACGAGCAGTTCGGTGACGCGTTCGAGCAGCTCGACGACTCCGCGGCGTCGCCCGATGACATGACCGGATTCGGGGTGCTGGACGACGACGCCGAGTTCGACGACGAACTGTTCGCGCCCGAACCGGTGCGCGTCGCGGAATTCTCGCGGCGCGGGCCGTGGGGCGCGCGCCTGACCGCCCAGATCCTGAGTACGCCGGTCGACCACCTCGAGGTGGGCACATGGTCGCTGTACCGTTACAGCACCGACCAGCCGCACATGGCGGTCTCCGGGGGCACGGCGGACGGTCCGATCATCGAGGTCAACCTGCCCGCGGAGGGCGATGCCTGGGTGGAGATCACCTCGCCGCGCGGGCGCACGGCGATGGTGTGGCCGAACGCGGAGCAGCACACCAGACCCGTGCTCGAAATCGATGCGATCGCCGTCGCCGAGAGTGCCGAGGTGTACCGGCGGATGCTGGCCGAGGCCGACGGCACGCGCGACGAGCTGGAAGCACTGCGGATGGGCGACGCGATCGACGTCGACGCCGCGCAGCGCGCGTGCATGCCTGAGGCTCTGGGTGGGACGGTCGGCGAGGGCGAGCGGCTGCGCGCCTTCATCGCGGCGTTCGGCGTGCCGCAGACGCTGATCGGCGCGGGGCTCGATGACGCGTCCACCGGGCGGCGGTTCGCGCCCCGGGGATGGTGGCGCACCGTCGGCGACCTGCTGGTCGGCGGCTTCGTCGAGACGACGCCGCTCACCCGCCGTGACCGTCCGCTCCCGCGGTTCGCGCGCTTCCTGCGCAAGCGGCCCCTGCTCGGAGCCTCGATCAGCACGGCCGAGCTCGCCGCGGGTGTCGCGCTGGGCAGGAGTCGGTCGCGGCTCGTGCGCGGACTCGGCGTCCTGATCGTGATCGATGCCGTCGCCGATCTGGTGATCTGGACCGTGCGGATGCTGCACCGCCGCTGACCGCGGCGCCGGCGCGCGTACGCCTGCCGCGGAAATGTACGCATGCCGCGGATGAATCGCGGGATCGGATCCGCGCGGAGCGTACATTTCCGCGCGAAGCGCGCGCCGGCGTCAGAGGACGGCGGCGAGGAAGTCCTTCGTGCGCTGCTCGTGCGGCGCGCTGAAGATCTGGTCGGGGGAGCCCTCCTCGACGATGCGTCCGCCGTCGAACATCAGCACCCGGTTCGACACGTCGCGCGCGAACTGCATCTCATGCGTGACGATCAGCATCGTCACGTCAGTGTCGCGGGCGATGTCGCGCAGGATGTTCAGCACCTCGCCGACCACCTCGGGGTCGAGGGCGCTGGTCACCTCGTCGAGCAGCAGGATCTCGGGCTCCATGGCCAGCGCGCGGGCGATCGCCACGCGCTGCTGCTGACCGCCCGAGAGCTGCGTCGGGTGGGCGTCTGCCTTGTCGGGCAGGCCGACCATCTCGAGCAGCTCGTGCGCACGGGCGACGGCCTGGGTCTTCGGCACCTTCAGCACATGCACGGGGGCCTCGATGATGTTCTCGAGCACCGTCATGTTCGGGAACAGGTTGAACTGCTGGAACACCATGCCGATGCGCTTGCGCATCTCGTTCTTGTGCTTCTCCTTCAGCTCGACGCGCTTGCCGTCCTTCTCGTAGTGGGTGAGGGGGCTGCCGTCGATGTAGATGTACCCGCCGTTGGCCTCTTCGAGCGTCATCACCAGGCGCAGGATCGTCGTCTTGCCCGAGCCGCTGGGACCGATGAGCGTGACGCGGTCGCCCTTGCGCACGGTGAAGTCCAGGTCGTGCAGCACGACGTGATCGCCGAAGCGCTTCTCGACCTTGTCGAAGCGGATGGCGGGCACCTCGCCGTCGTTCAGCGTGATGGCGCCGGTGTGGGTGTCAGGTTGTGTAGGCAAGGCGCTTCTCCAATCGCCCGATGAGCAATGAGGTCGGGTAGCTGGCGACGAGGAACAGGATCCCCGCCATGGTGATTGCTTCCATGAACCGGAAGTTCGATCCGCCGTACTCCTGCGCGGCGCGCACCATGTCGGTCACGGTGATGACGGCGAGGAACGGCGTCTCCTTGAACATCGAGATGACGTAATTGCCGAGGGCCGGCAGGGTGGAGCGCAGTGCCTGCGGGATGACGACG
Source organism: Microbacterium bandirmense (assembly GCF_037204185.1). Lineage (NCBI taxonomy): Bacteria > Bacillati > Actinomycetota > Actinomycetes > Micrococcales > Microbacteriaceae > Microbacterium > Microbacterium bandirmense. The sequence continues at coordinate 172,557 of NZ_JBBDGM010000002.1, forward strand.
GCGGTCCAGGTGCGTCCGCGCGACATCGACAGCGCGGTGGCGGCCTCCCACTGGCCGCGCGGCACCGCGTCGATGCCGGCGCGGTAGACCTCGGCCATGTAGGTGGCGTAGTGGATGCCGAAGATCAGCACCCCGAGGGTGAGCGGCGGCACCGCGGTCAGTGCGTAGTAGGCGAACAGCAGCTGCACGACGAGCGGTGTCATGCGGATGAAGTTCATGATGAACGTCAGCACGGCGGCCACGGGGCGTGGTGTGCTCTTGCGCGCCAGGGCGATGATCAGGCCCAGCACCGCCGCGATCGCACTGCCGAGCAGGGTCACGTAGAGGGTGACGGTGAGGAAGGACCACAGCATGTCGGGGAGCGCCGCGAGGGCGTGATCCCAGTTCCAGATGACTCGATCGTCGTTCACGGGACGTCCCCCTCTGCATCGACGGTGGGCGCCGCGACGGCTTCTCGCAGCCGTGTGCCTTGGCCGAGCTTGTGCTTGGCCCGCGCTTCGAGGGCGTTCATGGCGATGGTGAGGATGTAGGCGATCACGAAGTAGACGACGAGTCCCAGGGAGTAGGCGAAGACCACGTCGGTGTCGATGCGCAGCTTGTTCAGCTCGGCGGTGAGGTCGACGATCGTGATCAGATACACGACCGCGGTGCCCTTCAGCAGCTGGATCAGCAGGTTGGTCAGCGAGGGGATCATGAGCGCCCAGGCCTGCGGGAAGATGACCCGCCACATGCGCTGGGTGCGCGACAGGCTGAGCGCCGTGGTGGCCTCCCACTGGCCGCGGGAGACCGAGTTGATCGATCCGCGCACTACCTCGGCGCCGTACGCGCCGTAGTTGAGGCCGAGACCGAGGATCCCGACGAGCACCGCGGGCAGTTCGACGTTGAACGGCGGCAGCGGCAGCACGAAGAACAGGAAGAACAGCTGCACCAGCAGGGAGGTGCCGCGGAACACTTCGATGACCGTGCGGGCGAAGCCTCGCAGGATGATGTTGTCGAACCGGGCCAGCAGGCCGAGCGCGATGGCGATGACGAACGCCAGCAGGGCGCCGCCCACCGTGAGCTGGAGGGTTATCAGCAACCCGTCCAGCAGGTAGGGCAGCGCCCCCTGGAGCGCTTCGAGATTCTCGGTCACGTCAGGCGAGGCTCTCAGCCGAGGTCACCGGCACACAGCTGCTCGGTGGTGAGGTCTGCCGGCGGCAGGTTCTCGGCGGTGAACCCGAAGGGCTCGACCAGGTCGAGGTAGGCCTGCTCGTCGCCGGTGATCTTGGCGAGCTCCTCGTTGTAGGCCTCGAGCAGTTCGCTGTCCGCCTGGCGGAAGACGGTCGCCCCGGCGCCGATCTGCTCGACGCCGTCGATCACCTGCACGAACGCCTCGGTGGTCTCGAGCGTGTCGCTGTCCTGCGTCATCCAGTTCAGCGAGACGGCGGTCAGCGCGAAGGCATCCGCTCGACCCGCCTCGACGGTCTCGAGACCGGCGGTGGCGCTGTCGACCTTGATGACATCGGTGATGCCGAGGTCTTTGGCGTAGCCCTCTTCGATCGCGCCGGACTGCACGGCCAGCGTGATGCCGCCCTTCTCGGCGATCGAGTCGAGATCGCTCAGACCCTCGGGGTTGCCCTTCGGCACGGCCAGGGTCGTGGTGTACATGATCTCGGGGTCGCTGAAGGCGGCCTGCTCGCAACGGTCGGGCAGGATCGACATGCCCGCGCTGATGACATCCCAGCGGCCGGCGTTCAGGCCGGGAATGAGCGAATTCCACTCGACTTCTTCGACCTGGATGTCGTCGATGCCGAGGTTGCTGAAGATCTCCTTGTGCATCGCGATGGTGGCGCCGGTCGGCTCGCCGTCCTCGACCCATGAGTAGGGGCGCTCGGAGGCCACCGCGAGCGTGATCGTGCCCGAGTCCTGTGCCTTCTCGAGTGTGGTCTGGGCCTCGTCGCCGCCGTCACCGCCGGCGCTTCCGCCTCCGTCACCGGATGCGCAGCCGGTGAGAGCGAGTGTGAGCACCCCCAGGGTGGCGAGTGCGGTACGGGCTGTGCGCTTGCTCATGATGCTCCTCTTCGTGACTGTCCGTCGCGCCGGAGTGGGCTGCGACATTGGAACACGATACGGGAGATTGTCGATCCACGTACAATCAGACGTGCAGATTGTCGACAATGAGACAGAACCGTTGCCGACGAGGATGCACAGAATGTGGCTTCCCACGCGCGAGAATGTGAGATGGCGCGAGATGCGCCGTGGATGAGGAGACCTGAATGCCCCGTGACCTGCCCCGCTCCGTCGGCCGTGCCGCCGTGCTGCGCGTGCCGCGGCTGTCGACCGTCGATCTCATCGCGATCGAGCTGCGCAAGGCGATCTTCTCGGGTGCGCTCTCGGTGGGCGCGTCACTGGGCGAGGTGGAGATCTCCGCTCAGCTCGGTGTGAGCCGCAGCCCGCTGCGCGAAGCCGCACAGCGGCTGGTGCAGGAGGGCATCCTCGTCGCCGTCCCCGGTCGCGGCATGAGCGTCGCCGTGATCGAGGGCGAGCAGATCGACGATGTGTACGAGATGCGCCTGGCCGTCGAGGCGCAGGCCGTGCGCCGCATCACCCGCGCCGGCAGCACCGAGACGCTCGAGGCCATCACCCGCGCGTTCGACGAGCTGGTGACCGCGAGCGAGGGGGACGACGCACGGGCCATCGGCGACGCCGACCTGGAGTTCCATCAGGTGCTCGTCGACGCCGCGGGCAGCGACCGCATGACCCGGGCGATGGCGACGCTCATCATGCAGACGCGCATCGTGAGCTTCAGCGTCGCCGAGGGGTACTCGGTGCGCCGATCGGTGTCGCCGACCTATCGCACGCTGCTCGACGCGCTCGCCGCGGCCGATGCGGGTGCGGCCGTCGATGCGCTCGAGCAGCAGTTCGCGGATGCTGTCTCGCGCCTTCGCGGAGATGCGGACGTCGATACGGTCGAGGTCGACCTCGAGGACGAGGTGCAGGTGTTCCAGCCGATCGACCCGACCAGCGTCGGCTGATCTGGTGCAGCGGACCCCGGTCTCGGGGGTCGTCGAACGACTACGCGCGCTCGTCCGCGTAACGGGGCGCCATTGACTCCATCTGCTCCATGACCAGCCCGATAGCAGCGGGCTGACGGTCGGGCGGGTACTTGTACTTCACCAGCAGGCGTTTGATCGATGAGCGCAGCTTGGCGCGCACGTCATCGCGCACGGTCCAGTCGGTGCGCACGTCGCGGCGCATGATCGCGACCAGCTCGCGGGCGATCTGCGCGAGGGTGTCCTCCCCCTGCACATCGACGGCGGACTCGTTGGTGGCGACCGCGTCGAAGAAGGCGAGTTCGTCGTTTGACAGTGGGGGAGTGAAATGCTCTCCCCGCGAGGCCTCCGCAGCGACGTCCTTGGCCAGTGCAACCAGTTCGGCGATGACCTCGGCCGAGGTGAGCTGCTGGTTGGTGTAGCGGATCATGAGCTCGGCGATCCGCTGCGAGAACGCCCGCTGGCGCACCAGGTTGCCGCGCGAGACGGCCATGCTCTCGTCGATCAGCGCGGCGCGCAGCGTCTCGATCGCCAGCTGTGGGTTGCGGGCGCGCTGCACCTCGCTGACGTATTCGGGCGTGAGCCGGTCCAGGGCGAGACGGGGCATGCCGGCTGCCTCGTAGATGTCGATGACGTCGTCGGTTGCGGTGGCGTCGGCGATGAGCGTGCCGAGCAGGCGCTGGATGTCTTCCGGGATCGGCTCGTCGTTCGCCTGCCGGTCTATGGCGTCGTACTTCGCCATCCACACGCGCACTTCTTCGTAGAAGGCGATTTCGTCGCGCAGCTCGGTGAGCGAGCTGCCGCCGGAGGCGAGTGCCCACACCCGGGCGAGCTGGCCGCTCAGTTTGCGGAATCGTGCGGCAGCGCCGGGGGCGTCATCGTCGGATGCTGGATTGCGGGCCGCCTCGCGCAGAAACGCGGTAGCGCGGGTCGCGGCACGCACCAGTGCGCGCGGGCCGCCGGCGGCCAGGTCGCTTCGCCAGTCGCATCCGCTGAGCAGCATCCGAATCTGCTCGACGTACGCCATCGCCAACTCGCGCGACTCTTCGACGTCGCGCCCGACCGGCTTTCGCTGCTGGTCGGTGACGGTGTACTCCTGCAGCGCCTGGGTGAGGTTGTCGGCCAGCGGCGCGTACGCGACGAGCAGGCCGTCCTGCTTGCCGCGGAAGGTGCGGTTGACGCGCGCGAGAGTCTGCATGAGCAGCGCGCCCTTGAGTGGACGGTCGAGGTACAGGGTGTGCAGCGGCGGGGCGTCGAACCCGGTGAGCATCATGTCTTTGACGATCACTAGCTCCAGCTCATCGTCGGGGTCCTTCAGTCGGTCCTTGATGGCCGCGTTGGCGGATTCGCGGCGCACGTGGTCGCTGATCGGCGGCTGGTCGCTCGCGGTGCCCGAGTACACGACTTTGATGCGGCCGGCATCGAGGGCATCCGAATGCCACTCCGGGCGACGCTCGACGATCGCGTCGTACAGCTTCGCGCAGATCTCGCGGGTGCCGCCCACGATCAGCGCCTTGCCCGGTCCGCCGACGAAGGTGCGCATCGCTTCGCGGCGCTTCTCCCAGTGTGCGACGAGGTCGTCCGCCAGCTCGGCGATGCGCTCGGGGGCGCCGTAGAGTGCGTTGACGACGGCGACGGATGCCTCAAGACGGGCGCGCTCGGTCTCGTCGAGGCCCACGGTGTACTCGTCGGCGGCGAGGTCGATGTCTTCGGGGTTGGCGTCGTCGGCGAACGCGACCTTGATCAGGCGCGGTTCGAAGTAGACGGGCACGGTGGCGCCGTCGTCGACGGCGCGGGTGAGGTCGTAGATGTCGATGTAGTCGCCGAACACCTCCTGCGTGTTGCGCTCGGCGAACGAGATCGGCGTGCCCGTGAACGCGATCAGGGTCGCGTGCGGCAGCGCCCGGCGCAGGTGGTGCGCGTAGCCGTCGAGGTCGTCGTAGTGGCTGCGGTGGGCTTCGTCGACGACGACGATGATGTTGCGCCTCGCGCTGAGCAGCGGATGCTGCATGCCGGCATCCTTCTCGGCCTTGCTCAAGCCGAACTTCTGCAGGGTCGTGAAGTAGATGCCGCCGGTGTTGCGGGCGGTCAGCTCGTCGCGCAGCTGCGCGCGAGTGCTGACCTGCGCCGGCTTCTCGGGCAGCAGCAGGCTGCGGTCGAAGGTCTGGAACAGCTGGCCGTCGAGTTCGTTGCGGTCGGTGACGACGATGATCGTGGGGTTCTTGAGCTTCGGATGCCGGGAGGCGATGTTCGCGTAGAGCTCCATCTCCATCGATTTGCCCGAGCCCTGCGTGTGCCAGACGACACCGGCTTTGCCGTTGGTCTCGACGGCCTGGATGGTCTTGCCGACCGCCTTGTTGACGGCGAAGTACTGGTGGGGCTTCGCGATGCGCTTGATGAGGCCGGCGGCTCCCTCGTCGAATGCGGTGAAGTTGCGCAGCAGCTGCAGGAACCGCTCCTGGTTGTACAGGCCGCTGAGCGCGTCGTCGAGGGGCTGCACGTCTTCGCCGTTCTCGAAGCGCGGTTGCTGCAGGGGCTTGCCGTCGTCGTCGACGTTCCACGGTGAGAAGTGGTTGAGCGGCGTGAACGGGGTGCCGTACTTCGCTTCGAGTCCGTCGCTGGCAAGCGCGAAGACGCAGAATCGGAAGGCCATCGGCAGCTCGCGCAGGTAGGTCTGCAGTTGGTCGTAGGCGGATGCTGCGCCGACGCCGGCCTTCTTCAGCTCGAGGATGCTGACGGGCATCCCGTTCACGTAGAGGACGATGTCGAAGCGGCGGTGCACCTCGCCGCGGCCGGGTGTGGATTGTCTGATCGTGACCTGGTTGACGGCGAGCCAGTCGTTCTCCACGGGGTTCGTGCTCAGCAGCCGCAGGGTGGGGTTGTGTTCGACGCCGTCCTGGTCGATGTAGCTGAGCTGGTAGCCGTCGGTGAGGCAGCGGTGGATGCGGTGGTTCTCGGTGGTCGCGTCCTGCGACGACGGCGAGGCGATCTCGACCGCGGCCTGCTGCAGGTACTGCGCGGGTACGCCCGGGTTGAGGCGGCGCATGGCTTCGAGCAGACGCGGGCGGATGAGCAGTTCGTCCCAGCTGTCGCGCTCGCCGGTGCCCGGCGCGATCTGGTCGCCGGTGAGCGGCATCCAGCCGAGGGGCTCGGCGAGGGTGTTCTTGACGTTCTGTTCCCACATGGACTCGGGGATGGCGGTCATGCTGACGACTCCTCGTCGAGAGCTGGTGGTGGCGGGAAGCTCGTTCTGGACATGGCTCGATTGACGGTCGCATCCGAGACGATGTGGTCGCGAAGATATTCGCGTAGATAGGGCATCGCGATGTCGACCATTCCTCGACCAGCGGGAACGATCATTCCCGCGTCTATCAGACGCTGACGGTAGACATTCAGATACTGTGCGGTCACGCCGAGCGCTTCGCGGACATCGCTGACTGCAGTCGGCCCGTCGTCGGCCGCCATGTGAGCGAGTACGGTGCGATCGGTGTGGGAGAGGTCGCTCAGCGACGGCTCATGGATGTTGCTTCCCATCGTGCGACGAGCCCGACGGTAGGCGTGCTTGACATCGTCCAGCGAGATCTCCGTCTGGTCAGGCGATTGCTTCCAGGCCAGATCCCCGATCAACTGTGCGAGGAACGGGTACCCCTGGGTGGCGCGGACCGCATAGTCGAGTGCCGCATCACCGATCGTGCGTCCGCGGTCGAGGATCGGGATCCGCAGCGCGTCGGTTGCGTCGTCGTAGTCCAGGAAGTCGATGGGCGGACGCAACGAGCGCCGCAGAAAAGTCAGACTCCGGTGGCTGAGGGCGTCTCTGATGGCGTTGCGAAGACCGGCTCCGACAAAGGCGATCTCCTGATCATTTCGGATGGCGTGTTGATGCTCTGCGGCGAAGTCGGCGAGTTCGTCGATGGTGGCGCCGTTGATCTCGTCGAGCGTGATGAGGATGCCCCGCGGTGTGAGCAGGTTCGCGAGCGTCGTCAGCTGGTCTCGAAGAGTGGTTGGGTACTGCCGTGGGGACACTGTCTCGGTAGTGATGCTCACTCCGGCGGTACCTCCGCCTGTGAGACGCCGAGTGGCTGGAGGATCGAGCTGATCGATCGCTCGCTGAAGGTGTCCGTGCGTGATCCGGTCGAGGAACCCGGGTGTTGCGGTCTCGGAGACGACGAGCCACCCGCGTTCGCGAGCGGCGTCTTCGAGCGCGTTCAGCAGCACCGTCTTGCCGACGCCTCGCAGACCTTCGATGAGCATCGTGCGCTCGGTGCTCCACGTGCCTTCGGCCAGTGAGGCGGAGAAGTCGTCAAGAATGGAGTCGCGGCCGGCGAGCATCGGCGGCGTCTTGCCGAAGCCAGCGCGGAACGGGCTGTCATTGGTGCGAGCCACGTTTATACTCCTTTATATTTCTTTATAAACCTTTGTATATGACGGTGCAGGTTTATACCAGGGCGATCAGCCGGGCCCCGACGACTCGTTCTCGAAAGGCTCCTGGTCATCGGCGCGGTCGGTGTCGTCTCCGTCGTCCTTGCGAAGCAGGCGCTCGCCGAGGCCGGAAAGCAGTTTGCCGGTGCCTGTTCGCGCGCTTTCGGCGGTGTCGCCGGCGAACCGGCCGACCGTCTTCGCCGTGCCCACACCAGCGGCGACCACGTCTTCGCGGACGTCGTCGGCCGCTTCGATCCAGCGCTTTGCCTCGATGACATCGCGGGCGTGCTCGATACTGAGCCGGGAGTGGAAGTCGGTGACGTCGCCGCCGATGCGGTTGCTCGCCTGCACGACGGCGCGTGAGGCGTTCGGTGAGAAGAGAACCTTTGCGTTGGCGCGTGTGGCGGCAGCATCCATGCGCGAGACGATGGATGCTGTCGACGTGGCGATCAGGGTCTTCCTGTTATCGCGGGCGGTGCGCAGCCCTCGACGATGCCGTTCGACCTCGCCAGGGTCGTCGGGCGATGCGTCGAGCACACGATCGATCTCGAGTACGGCGATCGCATCCTGCAGCTGGAAGCAGCGGGCGAGTACAGCGAGCCATTCCTCCACGGTCGATGCCGCGTCTTTTGCGAGCTCGGCGAGATCGCCGACTTTCGTCGTGCGTTCGAGCTTCTCGGCCAATGCGTCCAGCTGCCGCAGCGCATAGGCCTGCGTGCTCGCGATCGTCGCTGTGGTGCCCTGCACCTTCGACCACGTGACGTCCGAGACGAAGCCGACCTCGTCGCGGATGGTCATCGCTTCGTCGATGACGAACTGCACGCCGATCATGTCGGCGAGCGCGGAGTCCTTCTGGGCGCGCAGTACATCATCGACCTTGGCGTCGATCTTCGCGAGGTAGTCGATGATCTCGTCCATCGTCTCCTGCATGGCCAGTTGCGCCATGATTCCCGCAGCTCCCGCGAGCATCGCGGGGTTGGTGAGCATGCCGCCCACCCCGGGCTGCCGGACGAACTCGAGGATGTGGTTGGTCTTGCCCTTCTTCATCACGATGGCGCGGGCGACTTCACCGGAGGAGCCCTTCATCGGAGGCAGATCATGCAGTGCCTTCGCGGACTTCTCGGTGAGTTTGATCCAGCGGCCGGAGTGCTCAGCGACCTGTGTGCCTGCTTGCAGCGCGCCGGATGCGCCGCTCAGCTTGGAGCCGAGCTTCTGCACCCCGAGTTCGCGTGAATCGAGTCGACGTGACGTGAGGAACTCTTCCACCGCCGCAGGCGGGCCGATCACGGCCACCCCATCGCCATCGCTGATCAGTTCGATCTCGTAGCCGAGCAGGCTGAGCTCGTCGGTATCGAGAGTGGTGTCGTCAGTCATCGAGGCTTGCACCTTCTTCGTCGTTCTCTGCGGGGCGCACCAGGCGCGTGACCTCCGGGGTAGGCGCTTCCCAAGGGAGCTTCAGGTCGGAGTCAATCGTTCCGAGCAGACTCTGCGCAGTGATCCGTGCGAGTCCGTACAGCATGCTGAGTGAGGGGGAAGCGGCGAGTTGCACACCGAATGCGGTGTCAGCGTCGGCGTCGATCCGCTCCATCGGGCCCGTGTTCTGGCCCGCTCCGATCTCGATCGTGACGCTTCCGTCTTCGTCACCAGCGTGCAGACGGGCGAGAACAAAGCGTCTGTTCTCGTCTGGGTCGACTTCGGGTGCGTAGCCGATGGTCCAGTCGACGTGGGGTTCGGAGACGTTCGCTATCGAGGCCTGAACGGCAAGCACGAGGGGATTCTCGAGACGGATGTCCTCAACCATGGTGGTGGCCTTCAAAAATCCAAGGTGCCGCGGTGCGTGTCTGCCTTGGTTGGTCGTGCCCGAACTGCCATTCTGGCTGGCGTCGGGGGCGGTGGGTGGGGGTGTCGGATGCCAGCGTGAGCGTCGCACCGAGTGCGTGGAGAGTGGCAGCCAATTTGCGGACGGTGATATTGCGCTCGCCTTTCAGACGTGCTGTTACTTCGCTGCGGCTGATTCCGAGGATGCGTGCGAGGTCTGCTTGGCTCATTCCGCTTGCTTCGAGTGCCCGGGCAATGAGTTCTGATGCATCGACCATCGCTGATTCCTCGGCATACGTCGCATCGTACTCAGCGTCTCCGATGGGGAAGACCGCTGCGTCATTCATGGAGTTTCTCCGTTCCATTCCCAGAAGATGGTGAGTGCTTTGTCAATCTCATGCGACACGCGGCTGTCCTTGGGCTTTTCGCACCCGTGCGTCGCGTACCAGCCGACGTTGTTGCGGACGATGTAGAGCCTGTACTTGTCGACCTTGATCTCAAAGACCGTGGGGTCATGTCCCGGTGGACTCAGGCGTCGAAAGTTCTCAGGGGACTTGATCGGGATACCGTCGCGGAGGTAAACGAGATAACGCTGGTAGCGCGCACGGAACCTCGGCTGAAGCCGTTGCAGAAAGGTCACTGCATCGCTGCCCCCAGATCGACGGTTCATCGCCAGCACGGTGTCACAGTCCGGCAGGAGCCGTCGCGTGTGTTCAGTCATAACCTAACACGTCCCTGAGGTTGATGTGAGATCAGGTGTTGTGCTGACGGAAACGGGATCAGGCGAAAGACGTGCCCAGATGTCGTGGTCGATCTCGGCCATACTTTGACGGGGGCCGACACCGAGCAGGCCGCGTTCGAATCGCACCCACTGGGTGGAGCGCCGCTTGTCGTCCTTCACTCGCTGCCGGATGAGTGCGCGGCGGTCGGACTCCGATCGCCAGTAATCGTATGTGCGCAGTACGAGCCACGGGTCGGAGCGCACGAGATCACTGTGTCCGAACCTGCCGGCGGCGATAAGTGCGTAGAGTCGCTCAGTGCCGGCGGTAGATGTGTTCAGAGCGAGGATCTCGGCTCCGATCAGGAGAAGACCGAGCACGACGGCGACGACGGCGGCGACGGGCAACTGGTTGACCATCGCGCTCGCCCAGGTGATGGCTGCCGCGAGGCCGAAGAATCCGACCAGGAGCCACAGTGGAACCACGCCGCCGATGCCGACCCGGCGCTTTGCTTCGTGCGCTTCGACCATGATCCGAGCTTCGGTGATGCGGGCGCGAAGCTGTGAGCGCTCGCCGTCGTCTATCGTGTCGCGGTGCTGTTCGATGGCCTCTGCCAAGCGTGAGCGCCAGTACTTCGGCGATGACGGCGAGCCGCGCAGGGCATCTCGGCGGTTCGAGAGCCACCCTGGAACGGTCTTCACGGCCCAGATCACAAGGAGGGTGAGTACGAGCACACCCGCCGTCCACGCGCCGAAGAGAGGCTCGACCAGTTCTTCGAAGTACTTCACGGGTCAGAGCATTTCCGCTGCGGTGGCCTCTGCATCGCGGACGCGGATGGCTCCGGACATGAGCTTCGGGAGCAGCGTGTCGCGCGTGGCGGCGAGCGTGCGGTTCTCCGCAAGCTTGGCGATGACAGCTTCGCGGATCGAGGCGATCTCCCGGCTGATGCGGAGAGCTTCGGTTCGTCCTGGCCATGGAACATCGACGGCGGCGAGATCCTTCCACGACGCGCGCGGCATTCGGGTGCCCTCGCTGGACGCCGTGACCGACGCGACCACAGAGTCGGATGCCACAGATGCCGAAGCAAAGCCTGACAGCTCAGTCTCGCGAGCTCGCAGGACCAGAATGTCGGTCGAGCAGACTCCGCTGAACGGCGCAGTCGCCACCTTGTGAAAGTAGGGGCGAAGCTTGCCAAACAGCACGTCACCGCGTTCGAATGCGCTCTTTGTGCTCGTCGCGTCCTGTGCGATTCCGACCTCGTTGAGCCACATTGAGCGGCGGGGGACATGTTCCAAGCCGACATACGGCGTCGAAGCTTCGATACTCGTCGGATCGACTGTGACACGGGGGGACGTGAACAGTTCGGACAGCGGGATCGAATCTGCGCGGTGCGGCAACGCCACTAGCGATCGCACGACAGCATCGGCGGTGGCGGCGAGGCGTGTGTTGGCGGCGATCTTGTCGTCGAGCGCGCCCAGCACCTCGGCGATTGCCTGCTGCTCGGGCAGAGGGGGGAGAGTGACGTTCAATGCACGAATGTCTGCGACATTCAAATGATGAACTGTTGACCCCTCAGCCTTCACGAGGAGCTCAGATTGCATCCGGGGTGAGCGAAGCAAATAGTACAAGTAGTCACTCGACGTCACCGAAGGGTCAGGACGCAGCAACACAGTACGTTGTCCAGGCGCCACGTTTGCTGAAGAGGGTAGCCGGACAATTGGGCCCACGGGAGCCTCGCGTGCCAACAGCAAGTCTCCGGCTTGTGGGCTGAGACGGCGCGTCCATGCTTCGAACGTCGCTTGTGAGATCCTTCGAGCCTCGGCGTAATTGATGCAGTGGTCGCGCATGGCGGGCGTGCCGACAGCGAAGTACTCGCCGGCCTCGTCAATAGGGGCGGTCTTGTGCTCACAGTCGACGATGTGAGCACATGCTTCATCGAGTCTCACGACACCTTCCCCAGCTGCTCGCGCACCACGGCAGCCAGCCGCTCAGACTCCTCGAACTGTGCGAACAGCTCGCCCTTCAGTCGCTCGAGCTTCTGCTCGATGGGCTCGCCGTCGTCTTCTTCCTCGGGGGCGCCGACGTAGCGGCCGGGGGTCAGGGCGTAGTCGGCGGCCTTGATCTCGGCGAGAGTGGCGGAGTAGCAGAAGCCGGGGACGTCTTGGTAGTTGGCGGTCTGATGCTTCGACTCGCTGCGCTCGCTCAGCCCGTTTCGACTCGCCTGCGGCTCGCTCAACGACCGGGGGAGGGTGTCGGGATCCCGTTTCGTCTCGTCGCTGCGCTCCTCGCTCAACGACCGGGGGAGGGTGTCGGGATCGCGTTTCGTCTCGTCGCTGCGCTCCTCGCTCAACGACCGGGGCGTGTCACCGTCGGGGTGCGGCTCGCTCGACGACCGGGAGGCGTCGACCGGGGCGGCTGCGGGAAACCCTCGCCAGGCGTGGTAGGTGTGGGCGATCTTTGCGATGTCATCATCTGACAGGGCGCGCTCGGCGCGGTCGACCATGTGGCCGAGGTTTCTCGCGTCGATGAACAGCACCTGACCGGTGCGGTCGACAGGTCCCGTCTTGTCCTTCGCGAAGAACCACACGCACACCGGGATCCCCGTAGACCTGAACAGTTGGGTCGGCAGCGCGACCATGCACGAGACCAGGTCAGCCTCGACGATCTGCGCGCGGATCTGCCCCTCGCCGCCCGAGTTCGACGACATCGACCCGTTGGCCATCACGACACCGGCCGTGCCCCCTGGCGCCAGCTTCGACAGGATGTGCTGAATCCACGCGTAGTTCGCGTTGCCAGCCGGCGGCACGCCGTAGCGCCACCGCGGGTCGGACTCATTGCGCGCCCAGTCCTTGATGTTGAACGGCGGGTTCGCCATCACGTAGTCGAACTCGACATCCGGGTGCAGGTCACGTGCGAACGTGTCGCCCCAGCGCGGCCCGAGGTTGCCCGAGAGCCCGTGGATCGCCAGGTTCATCTTGGCCATGCGCCAGGTGCGCTCGTTGAGCTCCTGCCCGTACACCGAGATGTTCGATCCCTCGCCGTGATGCGCGTCGATGAACTTCTCGGCCTGCACGAACATGCCGCCGGACCCGCACGCCGGGTCGTACACCCGCCCGTGCGTCGGCTGCAGCAGCTCGACCAGCACCCGCACCACACCGGCCGGCGTGTAGAACTCCCCGCCGCGCTTGCCCTCGGCCGCCGCGAACTTCTCGAGGAAGTACTCGTACACCTCACCCAGCAGGTCTCGTGCCCGTCGTCCGTCGGCTCCGCCCTGACCCTGGCCCGCGAAGCGGGCCGAGTTGAACAGATCCACCAGCTCGCCGAGCCGACGCTGGTCGACGTTATCGCGGTTGAAGATGCGCGGCAGCGTGCCGCTGAGGGACGGGTTGGCCTGCATGACAGCATCCATCGCCTCATCGATCAGCAGCCCGACCGACTTCTCGGCCGCCTCGGCAGAAGCAGCCAGCCCCTTCGCGTTCTCCGCCAGGAACGACCATCGAGCGTTCGCCGGCACCCAGAACACTCCGCGGCCGGTGTATTCGTCGGTGTCATCGATCAACTCGCCGATCTGCTCGGCGTCGTACCCCTCGCTCGAGAGCTCAGCGTGAATCTGCGCACGGCGCTCGTCGAAGGCATCCGAAACGTACTTCAGGAACACCAGCCCCAGGATCACATCCTTGTACTGCGAGGCATCCATCGACCCGCGCAGCTTGTCGGCGGCCCTCCAGAGCGTGTCCTTCAGCTCTTTCATCGTCGACGGCGCAGCCGTGGCCTTCGTCCGTGCAGCCATCAAAGGGCTCCTTCTTGTTGGTTCGTGCATGGGGTGATCGCGGCGGTCACCCGATCTTGGTCCAGGTGCCGCACCGAGTGCTGGACTCGAAGACATCACCCTTCTTCAGCGTCACGGTCGCCGTGCCGCTGATGATGTTGTTGTCGATGATGTCGGCATCGGCGCTCGTACTCGACATCCACGCGTAGTAGCAGTCGTTGGCCTCGCTCGTGCGATACGTGCCGGGTGCGACATCGGCCCCCACGATGAGCATGCCTGAGCTGAATGACGACGCCTCGACGACGGCGATCTTCTCTTCCTTCGCCGTGACGGCTTCTTCGCGTTCGCGCAGTGCCGCCTCGTTCTCGCTGAGCTCGGCCAGCTTGTCGGTGTAGTCGGTGATGACCTCGTCCTGCTCGCCGGCGAGCCGATCGCGTGACTCGGTCGCCTTGGCGAGTTCCTCCGTGAGATCGTCGTTGTCGCCCTGCAAAGCCTGAACCTGCTGCGTCATCTGCACGAAGGTGACTCCCCACCCGGCCGTTCCGCCGATCACGAGACCACCCACGAGCACGCCGGCGACGATCAGAGCGGTCGCCCAACTACTGTCTCGGTTGGGTTCGGGTGAGCCGGGCGCCGCGTCCGGCACAATCGCTTGATCAGTCATGGTTGTCCCCTTCGTTCTGTTCCCCAGTGGTTGACGACGTCAGCGCTTGATGCGCGGGCCCGGCATCTGCCAGTGCCCCCGCGGCGACGGCATCCGTCACCAACGCCTCGAGTTCGGCGAGGGCGGATGCCCTGCGTTCAGCATCCCACCGAGCTGTGACAATGCCCGCCAGCGCCTCGCGCAGCACGGCCTTCTGACCCGCGGACACGCGCCGCAGCACCCAGCGCCGCAGCGGTACGGCAGAACCGAGCGCGTTGATGTCGGCGGCGACCACCTCGGGCGCCAGCGCATCGTCGAGCAAGCGCAGGATCCGCGCCGGATACTCGACGATGCTCGACCCGTCAGGGTCGACGAGCGCTGCCGGGCGTGCGCCCGACAGCACGATCACATCGCCGGGCAGCGTCAGTTGAGCCCGCGGATACTCCAGTGCCAGCACGACGCGGTCGATGCGTCGATTGGATGCCGCCTGCGCCCGCACCTCATCGCGTCCGATCACGGGATATCCGTCAGTGGCGTTCGTGTGCGCCGCGTCGAGTCGGGTGCCAGCAATCAGCCGCGCCTCCCGGGCATCGAGTGCTTCGTCGAGCAACACGTCTGGCGGGGGCGCAATCGTGGACGGCAGAAGTGCGGGCATCAGGTCGGGGTTGCCCAGGTCGCTGAGCTTCTGGTCGATCAGCGCGGTGGTCTCAGCAGGGTCGGAACGGGCAGCACGCTGCGGCCTGCTGGCAGCCACCAGCGAGCCGGCAGCGGCGATCAGCGTCGATGTGCGTACGAAATGCGCGAAGCGGAATGCGTGGGCCAGCGCTTCGCGGGCCGTGCCGAGAGATGCTGCGAGGTCGGTGATCAGATCGTGCGTGCGAGCGGACGTGAGAGTGACGCCGCGCAGATCACCGATAACGGTGAACCGGTCGGCAAGGGCAGCGCGTCCTTGCGGTTCGCCGATCAGCCACACCGCCAGCGACTGCCGCACCGCCGATGGAACGAGGCCGGCCGGCAGCCGCACGATCCCACGGACGCGACCCGAACGCAGCAGAAACTCGCGCGAAACCGCGGCCGGGCCGGCCAGCGGTTCGGTCAGCATCGCGTCTGGTCCGACGACGATCAGCCGCTGGCGGTCGCTGAGATCAACCAGCAGATCCTCGAGCTGGGCGAGCTCCGCAGCCGCGTCGTCTCCGCGCAGGCGGGCGAGCCAGACGGCCGGCATGCCGGCCGAGGGCAGATCGGATGCCAGCATCGGCGCACGATCGTGAATGATCAGCCGACGGCGAATGGTCCGTGCCTCGGCGGGCACGTGCAGCTCTACGGCGTCGCCCAATCGATCGGATGCTGTCGCCAGCAACTCACCCGAGCTGAGCGCACCGGGTGCATCCACGAGCGGTGCCGATCCGGGGCTGACGATCGACTGCGTGAGTCGGGCGACGAAGTCGGCTCCGGCCGCGGCGATCGGACCGGCTGATCCGTCCGCACTCCGCGACGCGGTCTGGGCACGAAGGGCACCGTAAGCCCCGGCGGGGGAGTAGGCGGCATCGATCATCCGCTCGACGAACGCAGGCAGCGTGGACCCGGCGACCAGCGCCTCGATCTCGCGTTTGAACGCCGCATCATCTGGATCGGCGCGCCGGGCTCGGCTGGAAAGTTCCCCAACCGTCAGGGGAACGCCGTCAGCAACCCGCAGCGCGAGCAGCGCCTCGACGGTTTCCTCGTACTCTGCGTCCACGGGTGCGTCATCGGATGCTGACGAGAACGCGGCAGCATCCTCGAGCGCATCGGGATTCTTGCCGTGAGACGTCTCGATCAGCCAATTGGCGATCTCAAGGGCGTCGAACAGCTCCTGGCCCGCGCGGGAGGTGACGGCTGTGGGAAACGCGTCGGTGCCGCTGGCGAAACGCGCGCGCCACACCGACACGACCGGCCTCTGCACTCGCGCGAGCGCAGCGATCTGAGGCAGTGAGATGAGCGCACGCGCGTCGGGCGCGGCCGGGATGCCCAGCCGCTGCTCTTCGCTCGTGCGTGTGCTCATGAGATGAACGTATTGCCCGCCCGCACTCTCACGCAATCGTTGTGCGATAAGGGGGCTTATCAGGCTGCAAGCGGTCCGCAACCGCGATGCATCCCTAGCTTGTGATCTGCGGGCATCAACCCGCAGTGGTGAGCGGGTGAGCACTGGGGATGTCTTCGGGGGGACCCGCTCACCACGTTCGATCGACAAAGGAGCGATGAGATGAAAAGAGCGGCGTATGCGACCGCCATGGCGATCCTCGGACTGGCGCTGACCGGATGTTCGACTGCGATCGGCAGTGCTGGCGAGAACTGCTCAGGGACGAAGCCCGTCGACCTCCTTCTCGAAGAGATCCAGACGACGGAAGCGCCGAAGCCGGAATCCGACGAGTCCGTCGACAGCAATGAATTCGAGGAACAGTTCAACGGCGTCGTCACGGTCGAAGACAGCGGTAAGACCTTGATCGTCAACACCAAGTCGACTGATGACGATCCGCTGGGTATCAGCAGTCTCGCATTGGAATGCGTGTGCGAGCAGCTGGACGTGCCCAGTCACATCAGTGAGCGCATCAGCGTGACCCGCGCGTTGGACGGCCGCCAGCAGGGCTCGTGGGACGGCTACACGGTGTCGTGGAGTTACCACCCCGACAGCGGCGCCAACGTCATCTTCGTCCAGGACTGACCGCGGGCACCGCCAAGCACCTCCTCAAAACCCCGTTCGAAAGGAACACACCATGTCGATCCCTACACCTCCTCCCGCACCGGGCGGGCAGCCCACGTACCCGGCGATTCCGGCTCACCCAACGCCCCAGGCGCCGCCGGCGTACGCGGCGCCACCGTCCTACGTGCAGCACGCGCCGTCCGCCATGCCGAACGGTGAGGGCAAGCAGTTCGTCGTCACCTGGCTGCTGTCACTGCTCCTGGGCGTATTCGGGGTTGACCGCTTCTATCTCGGCAAGGTCGGCACGGGACTGCTGAAGCTGCTCACGCTCGGTGGACTCGGCATCTGGTGGCTCGTCGACCTCATCCTGATCCTCGCCGGGGCCATGCGAGACAAGGCCGGGCGCCCGCTGGAGGGCTACGACAAGACCAAGCTGGTCGCGTGGATCGTGACCGGCGTGCTGGTGCTGGTCGGCGCGATCAGTGGCGCTGTCGGTGGTGCCGGCGCACCCGACACCTCGATCTCGCAGGACGGATCGACGGAAGAACAGCCTGTCGACGCACCCGCAGAAGAAGCGCCGGCTGAGGACACACCCGTCGAGGAAGCGGCAGCGGAAGAACCCGCTCCGGAAGAACCAACAGCAGCATCCTGGGCGAATGACACCTTCGGCGACTTCACACCCATCCAGCAGTCAGGGTCGGGTGACACCGTGATCGACCTGCCCGCCGGCGCGACCGGCGGAATCGTCATGGCTACCCACCAGGGGCAGCGCAACTTCGCCGTCAGCGTGCTCGACGCGAACAACGGGTCAACGGGCGAACTTCTCGTGAACACCATCGGCGCGTACAGCGGCACCACGGCATGGGGCATGTCGGTGCTTGGCGATGGCGTCAAGCTGCAGGTCATGGCCGACGGCGCCTGGACCTTCGACATCCGTCCGATGGGCGCCGCACCCGGTCTCGCTACCGCCGGCACCGGCGACGCGGTCTTCCTGTACGACGGCGGCCCGGCCTCGCTCGCGGCGACGCACGCAGGTTCACGCAACTTCGTCGTGCAAGAGGAAACCTCCGAAGCGTTCAACATGGGGCTGCTGATCAACGAGATCGGCCAGTACAGAGGCACCGTTCCGCTCTCTGCCGGACCGTCGGTGATCACCGTCATGGCTGACGGGGCGTGGACGTTCGAGGTGGAGTAGCCAACGCTCACCGCGTCTCATTCCGAAAGGCATCTCATGCAAGAGCCGAACAGCGTGGCAGCATTGGCCTCGCTACGCGCTGGGGCGCGACTCCAAGGCACCCTCTACGGCATGGCCCCCGAGTCGGCAGTTGGCATCGGACCGACGGATGAGCCGGATCCGACTGACAAGGCGGGTCAGGGGGATCCGCCCTGAGCGCGACTGAGCGCCGCCGGACAGCATCCGGCGGCGCTCAGTCGTTTGGGTCCTTCGGCAGGCTCAGGGACCCACAGTGCTCAGGCCCAGTGGGGGCAGGTCAGCTCTTCGACTGGCCGTACGAGCCGAGCTGCTTGGTCGACTCGACCACGCGCGCAGCCATGGCGGTCTCGGCGATCTTGCCCCAGGCGCGCGGGTCGTACTGCTTCTTGTTGCCCACCTCGCCGTCGACCTTGAGCACGCCGTCGTAGTTCTTGAACATGTAGTCGGCGATCGCACGCGTGTACGCGTACTGCGTGTCGGTGTCGATGTTCATCTTGATGACGCCGTTGGCGACCGCGAGGGCGATCTCCTCGTCGCTCGAGCCAGACCCGCCGTGGAACACCAGGTCGAGCGGCTTGGCGCCGGTGTTGTACTTCGCGGCGACCTCGGCCTGGATCGCGCCCAGCAGCTCAGGACGCAGCTTGACGCCACCCGGCTTGTACACGCCGTGCACGTTGCCGAAGGTGAGGGCGGCGATGTAGCGGCCCTGCTCGCCGAGGCCCAGCGCCTGGATGGCCTGGTCGACGTCGGCGAAGGTCGTGTAGAGCGCGTCGTTGGAGCCCTCGTGTGCGACGCCGTCCTCCTCGCCGCCGACGACGCCGATCTCGACCTCGAGGATGGCGTTGATGTTCTTCATGCGAGGGAGCAGCTCCTTCGCGATCTGGATGTTCTCGTCGAGCGGCACGGCCGAGCCGTCCCACATGTGCGACTGGAAGATCGGGTTGCGGCCCGCCTTCACCTCTTCTTCGGATGCTGCGATGAGCGGCTCGACGAAGCCGGCCAGCGCGTCCTTGGGGCAGTGGTCGGTGTGCAGCGCGACCGTGACGGGGTAGTTCTTGGCGACCTCGGTCGCGTAGCGGGCGAAGGCGAGGGCGCCGGTGGCGCGGGCCTTGACGGTGTGGCCGGCGAAGTAGTCGGCGCCGCCGGTGGTGACCTGGATGATGCCGTCGGAGCCGGCCTCGGTCAGACCCTGCAGCACGGAGTTGATCGTCTGCGAGCTGGAGACGTTGAAGGCGGGGTACGCGAAGCCGCCGGCCTTCGCGCGGTCGAGCATCTCTGCGTACTGTTCCGGAGTGGCGATGGGCATGGATTCTCCTGCTTCTGAAGGGCGGGGGTCAGCCTCAACTGTAGCCGCGCGGAGGAGAGATCCTTCGGCTGTTGCAGCCTTGCGCTCGTCTTTCTTGGGTGGCTGTTAAGAAGGTCGAATCCTTCGCTGCCGTCTTCGGAAAAGTCGGCGGTTTCGTTGCATCCGATCGTTATGCTGACCGCATGGTGAGCCTTACTGCCGATCTCAGCCCCCTTCGCCCCGACCGCAACCTCGCGCTGGAACTGGTGCGCGCCACCGAGGCCGCGGCGATCCGCGCGGTGCCGTTCATCGGTCGGGGTGACAAGGAGGCGGCCGACGGCGCCGCCGTCGACGCCATGCGCGCCTTCCTCGGCACGGTCGACTTCCAGGGCCGCGTCGTGATCGGCGAGGGTGAGAAGGACAACGCCCCCATGCTGTTCAACGGCGAAGAGGTCGGCACCGGCCGCGGGCCCGAGTGCGACATCGCCGTCGACCCGATCGATGGCACTTCGCTCACGGCGGCAGGCCGGCAGAACGCACTCTCGGTGCTCGCCGTCTCGGATCGCGGCTCGATGCTCGACGCCTCCAGCGTGTTCTACATGGACAAGCTCGTCACCGGTCCCGCGGGCGTCGGCGTGGTCGACATCCGCCTGCCGATCGGCGAGAACATCCGCCGCCTCGCCAAGGCGCTCGACAAGCCCATCGACGAGATGGTCGTCTCGGTGCTGCACCGCCCGCGTCACGAGAAGCTCATCCAGGAGATCCGCGAAGCCGGTGCCGGCACCCGCCTGATGAGCGACGGCGACGTCGCCGGCGGAATCAACGCCGCCCGTCACAACGCCCGCACCGACATGTGCGTCGGCATCGGCGGAAGCCCCGAGGGAATCGTCACCGCGTGTGCGATCAAGGCGCTGGGCGGTCACATCCAGGGTGTGCTCTGGCCGCGCGACGACGAGGAGCGGCAGCGCGGCATCGACGCCGGGCTCGACATCGACAAGGTCTACGAGGCCGATGATCTGGTGACCGGCAAGAACACGATCTTCGTGGCCACCGGCGTCACCGACGGGCAGCTGGTGCGCGGGGTGCGCCGCGAGGGAGGCTACCTCTACACCGAGAGCATCGTGCTGCGCGGCGCGTCTGGGACGCTCCGCCGCATCACCTCGGACCACCTCGTCTCGAAGTGGCTCTGACCCCCGGCTACCGTCATTCTCAGCGCACCCTGGCAGAATGGGAACGACCGATGCCGCAGGTGCACCGGCGGAAGCAGGACGGGAGAGCTCGGGATGTCGTCGAACGAGCAGTCTGAGAACGCGGGGCGTGTGCAGCACGTCACCACCAAGACCGGACGCATCCTGCGAGTGACCGATGAGCAGCTGGCCGCCGCTGCGGCGCAGAAGGCAACGGCCTCCGCTCAGCCCGCCTTCGACCCGGCCCGCCGCACCGACGTGCTCTTCCGCGTGCGCCGTGACGAGGGCCACGAACTGAGTTCGTGGTGGATGATCGGCGCGTTCCTGGTCACGTCCGGCGTCGTGATCGCCCTGCTGTCGTGGGTGCCCGGCGGCGCCTGAGCCTCACGCTCGGCTCGCAGGACCTTTCGCGAATCAGTGCGCGTCGAGCACCGCGCGCATGTCGGTGAGCCCGAATTGATCGGCGACCTGCTTGGCCGTGTGCGCACCGGCGTCCTGATCGGCACCGGCGTCGAGCAGCATCCGCAGCAGCGGCTCGTTGCGGCGGAACACCGCGCATGAGATCGCCGTCTGCCCGTTCGCGTTGACGGCGTTGAGATCCGCACGACGGGCGATCAGGTCGGCGACCGCCTCGGCCTGCTCGGCGTACGTGGCGACGATCAGCAGCGTGTCCTGCCGCGGATTGCGCACGTCGACCGGCACGCCGGCGTCGATCATCTCACCCAGCTGCGCGGTGCGGCCCTGGCGGGCGAGGTCGAAGGTGCCCTCGATGACCTCGAGGCTCAGATCGTTCGTCACCCCACCATTGTCGCGGATGCGCGCGGCTCAGGCCACTGCACGCTCGGACGCGGATTCCGACGGCGGGTCGGTCAGGCGCACGCCGAGGGCGGCGCCGAGGGCATCCACATCGTCCGCCGCGGCACGTCGCGCCGCGTCGATCACGATCTGCGCACAGGCGCGGGCGTCGGCCAGCGCGTCATGGTGCGCGAAGTCGCCGAATCCGGCCGCCGCTGCCGCCATCGGCAGGCGGTACGACTCGAGCTCGTAGGTCTTGCGGGCCACGGCCAGCGAGCACAGCGAGCGGTACGGGGGAGCGGTGAACCCGGCCACCTCGCATGATCGGCGCAGCACGTTCAGGTCGAAGCCGGCGTTGTGCGCTACGAGCACGTCCGACCCGGCGAAGCCGCAGAGCCTGTCGAGCTGCTGCGCCCAGGTGGCGGCCCCGACGACCTCGTGCGGCTGGATGCCGTGGATCCTGACGTTCCAGACGTTGAACTCGTCATGGCCGGCCGGCGGGCGGATCAGCCAGCCGGTCTGGGCGACGACCTGACCGTCGCGCACGCGCACGAGTCCGACGGAGCAGGCCGAGGCGGGGCTGGAATTCGCCGTCTCGAAGTCGATAGCGGTGAAATCCAAGGGCACGATCCCAGTCTGTTCGGGCGACCGCCGATGCCGGCCAGGCGCGCCGTAGTCTGAGGGCATGAGTGATGCGCGGGCGACTTCCTTCGGCGCGGCGGCCGACCACTATGAGGCGGCGCGGCCCGACTATCCGTTCGAGGCCGTGGCCTGGATGCTCGAGCGGCTGCCGCACGGCGCGCGGCGCATCGTCGATGTGGGTGCGGGCACCGGCAAGCTCACGCGGGTGCTCGCGGATGCCCCGGACGCCGAAGTCGTCGCCGTCGATCCGGATGCTGCGATGCTCGCGAAGCTGCGCGAGACGGTGCCCGGTGTGCCCACCTTCGCCGGCACCGCCGAGACGCTGCCGCTGCCGGATGCCAGTGTCGACGCGGTCGTGCTGGGACAGGCCTGGCACTGGGTGGACGTGACCGCGGCATCGGCCGAGATCGGTCGCGTCGTGCGCGCGGGCGGCACGCTCGGCCTGATCTGGAACACTCGCGACAACCGCGTGGACTGGGTGCGCCGGTTGACCGAGATCATGCAGTCGAGCGCCGCGGAGGAGCTGATCGATTCCGGCGGTCCTTCGGTCGCCGCGCCGTTCGGGGCGCTCGAGGGTGAGCGGTGGGAGTGGGTGCGCCCGATGACGCGGGCACAGCTGCACCGGATGGCCTCGTCGCGCAGTTACCTGATCACAGCATCCGATTCCGAACGCGAAAGCGTGCGACAGGGGATGGATGCGCTGTTCGACGAACTCGGCCTCGGTGAGGATGACACGATCGATCTGCCCTACGTGACCTCGGCGTTCCGCGCTGTTCGCGGGTAGCACGGGCGGGCGGTGGCTGCGGCGCGGACGCGGCAGCGGCCACCGGTAGACTTGGTGCCCGTGGCTCTCACTATCGGAATCGTCGGCCTGCCCAACGTCGGCAAGTCCACCCTCTTCAACGCTCTGACCAAGAACGACGTGCTCGCGGCGAACTACCCGTTCGCGACGATCGAGCCGAACATCGGCGTCGTCAACCTGCCCGATGAGCGCCTCGGCGTGCTCGCCGGCATCTTCGGCAGCGAGCGGATCCTGCCGGCGACGGTGTCGTTCGTCGACATCGCCGGGATCGTGCGCGGAGCGAGCGAGGGGGAGGGGCTCGGCAACCAGTTCCTCGCGAACATCCGTGAGGCGGATGCCATCGCGCAGGTCGTCCGCGGCTTCGTCGACGACGACGTGGTGCACGTCGACGGTGTGATCAACCCGCAGAACGACCTCGAGACCATCAACGCCGAACTGATGCTCGCCGATCTGCAGACGATAGAGAAGGCGCTTCCCCGCTACGAGAAAGAAGTCAAGCGCAAGACGATCGACGGTGCGGTCCTCGAGGCGGCGAATGCTGCGAAGGATGCCCTCGAGCGCGGCCAGCTGCTCTCGACCTCGGGCATCGACCTGACGCCGGTGCGCGAGCTCGGGCTGCTGACCGCGAAGCCGTACATCTACGTCTTCAACGTCGATGAGTCGGTGCTCACCGACGACGCGCGCAAGGCCGAGTTGGAGGCGCTGGTCGCGCCGGCCAAGGCCGTGTTCCTCGACGCGAAGATCGAGTCCGAGCTTATCGACCTCGACCCCGCGGATGCTGCTGAGCTGCTCGAAGCGACCGGACAGACCGAGTCGGGGCTCGACCAGCTGGCGCGCATCGGGTTCGCGACGCTCGGTCTGCAGACCTACTTGACGGCCGGGCCCAAGGAGTCTCGCGCCTGGACGATCCCGCAGGGCGCCAAGGCGCCGCAGGCGGCCGGGGTCATCCACACCGACTTCGAGAAGGGCTTCATCAAGGCCGAGGTCATCTCGTTCGACGACCTCGTCGCGACGGGGTCGGTCGCCGAAGCGCGCGCGAAGGGCAAGGCGCGCCTGGAGGGCAAGGACTACGTCATGCAGGACGGCGACGTGGTGGAGTTCCGCTTCAACGTGTAGCGGAACTCCCATCCGCACGGGGAACACGGCTGCGCGAGCGTCGTGGATATCGACGTCGGGGAGATGGATTACTGCCTCCATGCGTCCGAGTTGAGCATGCCGCTCGCGCCTGGACGGGTTCGGGCACGCTCGTACTGACGCGGATTGGTCTTCGGGCGCGAGCCGCTTCCCGTGGACACGCCATCGGTGCGGTCGAACAAGTCGGCCAGGGGTATGTCCGTAGACTGATACCCATGGTTCGGGTCGTCTTCATGTGCGGACCGGCGGGTTCAGGCAAGTCGACCGTCGCTCGTCGGATGGAGGCAGACGGATTCGTTCGGCTCTCGTTCGATCAAGAGGCCTGGGGCAGGGGTATCCGACACATGCCGCTGACAGATGATGCGCATCGCGAGATCGAGATCGAGCTCCGACGTCGTCTCGTGGATCTCGTCGAAGATGGACGTGAGGTCGTGCTCGACTTCTCCTTCTGGTCGCGTGCCATGAGGGAGGAATGGAGGCATGTGCTGGAACCGTTCGGGGTGGTTCCTGAGACGATCTACCTTTCGACTGACCGTGAGACGTGTTTACGGCGTGTGGCCTCGCGCAGACGCTCACACAGCGACGATTTCGCTCTGGATACGGCGACCGCCGCAAGGTACTTCGATCACTTCGAGCCTCCGACTCCTGATGAGGGACCCGTGACCGTGCCTGTGGTGTGATCTGTCAACCAGGAAGTGCCCGGTGCCACGAGATCCCCGCCTGTCGGGTGCATCAGTCGCCGAATTCCAGAGGTTGGTCCGTGCGAGGCTCGGCCGAGTTCAGGTTTAGCGTCTAGCGCTATTAACGGCCCGCGGTATACCCCGGTCGCGTGATCAGATCGTTCGGTAGCAAGGAGACCGAACGGCTGTGGCGTCGTGAGCGCGTGCGCTCGATCGATCCGAGGATCCATCGAGTCGCGTTGCGCAAGCTACGCCAGGTGGGATCTGCGGCGGTGCTCGATGACCTTCGCGTCCCACCCGGTAAACGGCTCGAGGCGCTGAATGGTGATCGAGCCGGTCAGCGCACATCGGGATCAAAGACCAGTGGCGGATCTGTTTCGTGTGGACGGACGCCGGACCGGAGGAGGTGGAGATCGTTGACTACCACTGACAAGATCGAGCCGATCCACCCGGGCGAGGTCCTCATGGAGGACTTCATCGAGGGCTTGGGATCACGCAGAACAAGCTCGCCGTGTCGATCGGGGTGCCGCCGCGGCGGATCAACGAGATCGTGCACGGCAAGCGGGGGATCACCGCAGATACCGCGCTGCGACTCGCGAAGTACTTCGGCGCCTCGGCGGAGTTCTGGATCAACCTGCAGAGCCGTTACGAGCTCGACCGTGCGGAGGATCTCGCTGGGGAGCAGATCGCTGCGATCACGCCGTTGCAGGTCGCGTAGCGCGTGCCGGTCGGACCGGATCGCCGCCTCGTGCAGAAGGTTGTCGGTTACGTCGTGCGCAAAGACCGGCTGCTGGTTCTGATGGCGGGCCTCCGCAGCGTTGGACATGTCGGTGGATTCCCTTGGCGCAGGCTCACGTGCTATGTGCGGGTTTCGGCGCGCGACTCGGTGAGATCGTGCTCGGCGGCAGCGGAGGTACGACGGGCGAGGGGGCATCGCCAGCCATCCGGTAATGGTTCTCCGTGCCGGAATGCGGTGGAGTTCCGGTTTAACGTCTAGCGTTAATGACGGACACCGTCATACACTGGTCGCGTGATCAGATCGTTCGGCAACAAGGACACCGAGCGGCTGTGGCGTCGTGAACGCGTGCGCTCGATCGATCCGAGGATCCATCGAGTCGCATTGCGCAAGCTTCGTCAAGTGGGCTCCGCGGAGTCCATCGAGGACCTTCGTGTACCACCCGGCAACCGCCTCGAAGCTCTCCAGGGCGACCGTGCCGGGCAGCACAGCATCAGGATCAACGACCAGTGGCGGATCTGCTTCGTGTGGACCGACGCCGGACCAGAGGAGGTGCAGATCGTTGACTACCACTGACAAGATCGAGCCGATCCACCCGGGTGAGGTGCTCATGGAGGACTTCATCGAGGGCTTCGGCATCACGCAGAACAAGCTCGCCGTATCTATCGGAGTGCCGCCGCGGCGGATCAATGAGATCGTGCACGGCAAGCGGGGGATCACCGCGGACACCGCGCTGCGGCTGGCGAAGTACTTTGGCACCTCAGCTGAGTTCTGGATCAACTTGCAGAGCCACTACGAGCTTGACCGGGCTGAGGATCTCGCGGGAGAGCAGATCGCTGCGATCACCCCGTTGCAGGTTGCGTAGCGCGTGCCGGACATTGCGATCAATGTCGTCCCGCACGACGCACTGACCTCCAGGGACCTCGTGGGCCTGCGCCAGCTCTTCGATGCCGAGTACCTGGACGACTTCGGCGAGTGGGACCCCGACATGCCGTACGGGTATGCACCGCACGCCGTTCATGTCATCGCTCAGCACAATGGCGAAACTGTCGGTCATATCGGCTGGTCGAGACGTACGGTAGCCGTCGGCGACGACGAGGTCGAGATCGCTGGTGTCGGGGGTGTGCTGATCTCGGATGCCGTGAGGGGTGAGCGCATAGGGAGCCGGCTCATGGCCAGTGCCGCAGAGGCGATGAAAGCGGCCAGTGGCATCGCCTTCGGCTATCTCGGCTGTCGCGAGGAAGTGGTCTCGTTCTACACCTCGTGCGGCTGGATTCGGATCTCTGCTACGGAGCATTCGATCGATACGTCGGGTCGGCCGAGCGAGGACCCGCCCGGGCAGCCTTTGCTTATCCTTCCGGTCGAGGTTGAGGCCGCCGATTGGCCGGTGGGTGCGGTCGACCTGCGGGGTCGCGCATGGTGAGTGCGCACGCGAAAGGTTGGTATCTGCCGGAATGCGGTGGAGTCCGGTTCAACGTCTAGCCAGATCGTCCGAAGGCGCTGACTCCGTGAGTGCCGCGGCAGAGTTGCGCCACGAGCGCTGATAGCGCGGCGGCGGCTCGCTGGACCCTGATCGCCTCGTTGAGTCCACCGAGGTTGCGCGGAGTCGACCCGCACTGGACGGCCAGCCGAGCGTGCCGGGCGTCGGCCCGTGCTCGGGTCCGGGCCGGTATCCTGGAGGTATGCCCGAGGACACCATGACGCCTGAGACGCTCGCCCTGCGCGAGCTCTTCGTCGCGCGTCGTGATGAGTTCCAGAAGCTCCTCGACCGATACTGTGCGACGAACCCGAGGCTCTTCGGCTCTGTCGCCCGCGGAACCGCGCATTCGAGCTCCGACATCGACATCCTCGTCGAGATGGATCCCTCGGACGGAAACCTGCTCATGCGGGCATCCGGCCTGATGGAGGAGACGCGAGCCCTGTTCGGCCGGGACGACATCGACATCTTTCCCGTCCAGTTGCTCAAGCGTCCGATCTCGAGCTCGGCTCTCGCGGACGCGGTCGCGCTATGAGCCGTGACCCTGACCAGCGCATCGCTGACATTCTGGAGGCCATCGAGCGATGCCAGCGTTATGTCGCCGCTCTCGGTGGCGATGCAGACGTTGTAGAGATGGCAGAGGACGCGATCGAGCGCAATCTGCAGATCATCGGTGAAGCCGCGAACCATCTTCCCGGGGACATCACTGGTGCGCACCCGGAGGTTCCCTGGCCGCAGGTCCGGGGCTTCCGCAACATCCTCGTCCACCAGTATTTCGGAGTCGACGCCGACGTCGTCCGCGATGTCGTGGAGACCCATCTGCCACCGCTCGCCGATGCGCTGCGGGGTCACGTCCGCGGCAAGTGACCTCCGTATGAGCTCGCTGTGACGCTCGAGAGGTTGCTCGGCTGCGGAACGTGGTGGCGTTCCGGTTCAACGTGTGATCGGGTGGCACTTCAGCCTGCGTGGCACCCGTTGCCTGCACAATTGCAATGCGGCTGCTTCGCGGGCGGCGGACGGCTCCATGCCGGCAGGATCAGACGTGCATGCCTACGTTGATGACTTGCCCACCGCTGTCACGGTAGAAGAATCTCAAGACTCCCCAGCCTTCTTGCGTGAGGGGATGGACAATGGTGATCCCGGCGGTCTCTGCCCGATGGAGTGCGGCGTGGACGTCGTCGACGAAGACTGACACATCGGGATTGACGGGTGCCGTGGCATCGCGGGTCATGATGCTGAGTTGATGTCCTTGGTCGTCGCCGAGCGTTGTGATCCAGCCGTGGTCCATGAGGACGGTCATGCCGAGGATCTGCGCATGCTGACTGGCTGCCTGGTCGAGTTCTTCGCGGCTGTGGACAGTGAGGTTAGGTACGACGCGATCAATCTTCATGGGTCCAGCTGAACACGGACCGTACCGAGATGGCTATACGGCTCGTCTGCTGAGGCTCACGCTGGACAAGCTGACTGGCGTGGACCCGACGTCGCTCACCGATTTCGGCCACCTGTTGGAGACGTTTGTTGTCAACGAACTTCGCAAGCAGACTTCGTGGCTCGACGAACCGGTCAGGCTGGGTCACTGGCGCACGAGCGACGGGAGTGAGGTGGACCTCATCGTCGAGTACGACGACGGGAGAGTTCTCGCCTTCGAAGTCCAGGCGAGCGAGCGAGCTCCAGGGAAGGATTTCCGTGGGTTGGCACAGCTTCGTGACCTTGTGGGAGACCGGTTCGTTGGAGGCTTCATGCTCACGACGGGCAGTCGCTCGTACACCTACTCGGACCGGTTGCACGTCATGCCCGTCGAGCGGTTCTGGACCCCCGTGGCCACCTGATCAGCGGTGGAGACGGTTCTCCGTGCCGATGGTTGTCCGTGCCGGAACTCGGTGGAGTTCCGGTTCAAGGTATGACCTGACCCGTCGGTGGCCCGTCGCACTACGCGACTTCGATCAGGACTACGCCGATGATGATCAGGCCGATTCCCGCAAGCATGCGTCGGGTCAGCGGGTCCTTCCAGATGGTGCGCGCCATGACCGCCACCAGCACGATGCCGATAGCCGTCCAGAGCCCGTACGCGACGCCGATATGCCTGCCGGAACGCAATGTGACTCCGAGACAGGTGAACGCGGCCGTAGCTAAGCGCGATTGGCGCAAGCCAGTGCTTCCTGTGGAATCCGTCGCTTGCTCGGAGCGACAACGTACCCGTGACCTCGAACACGATCGACAGGAGAAGCCAAATCCAGCTCATGTCTGCCGCACCTGCGCCCGGTCTTGGCGGCGCGGGCGGGAGCCAGGCTCGACGAGAGCAACGCCAGCGGTGATTGCTGCGATGCCGATCACGTCGCCGTTGCTCAGGGCCTCATCGAAGATGATCAGGCCGAGAACGGCCACGAGTGCCACACCTGTCGCTCCCCAGATCCCATAGACCACGCCGATCCTGATCCCTGTGCGTAGCGTCAGACCGAGCATTGTGAATGCGGCGACATAGGCGACCACGACGAGGAAGATCCAGAGCGGGTGATCCGTCGCAGCCCGCAGAGCGAGCGTTCCCGTGACTTCTGCGGTTATCGCGCCAGTCAGGAGCATCCATCGGTTCATGTGCGTGCCTCTTCTTCGCGCATGACCGCAGCGTTCTGTTCGGCGGCATCCACGAGAGCGAGAGCCTGTCGCTGCACGCCGTCGAGTGACTCGGCCGCGAATACACCAGTGGCCTCGGACATCCACGCGCCGTCGGCGCAGAAGCGTGCTGCGGTAAGGAGCGACCGTGCCGGCTCGGTCAGCGTCGTGGTGTCGTGCCACGGCCCCAGATGCCGATGCCACGGCTCAGTGAGCGTCGGGTGGTAGAGGGCGTCGGAGGAGACCCAGTAGTCCGCGCGCGATACGTCTGCGGTCGTCGCGACAACGACGTAGGTGCGGTGTCGATCAAAGGGTGAGAGCGACTCCGGGTCGGCACCTGCATGTGCGCGCAGCATCTCGTTCCAATGCCTGGCCGCGTGTTCGACGAGGCCGATCATGAGGGCTTCCCCGGAGGGGAAACGGTACATGAGTCCAGAACCATTCGGTGGCGCTGCGCAGACTGCGCCAGGCGGGGTGCCTCAGAATCGCCTGACGAACGTCGACCAACGAACGACGCCACGCCGCTGACGCATCCTCAGCCGGCTGGCTCCGACCGCACCTCGATGATCTTCCCGTCTGCGCCGAAGATCGCGGTCACGATACTCTCCTGATGCAGATCCTCGCCGTCGGAGTCCGCCGTGGGCAGACGTGCTGAAAGGCGCCACCGAACGACGGCGCCCTCCTGCTCGAAATCTCGTGCTTCGATGCGCCGGGAGTGCCGCGGAGTCGCGCGCACCGCGGTGCCCATCGCGACGAGGTCCTCGCGATCGAGCGTCTGACCTCCGACGTGATACGCGAGCTCGGCAGCGAACAGGTTCTCGACGTTCTCTCGGACGTCGCCCTCTTCCGCGACGTACTGGCAGTCGATGAACCTCGCGATAGCCGCAGCTCTGTTCATGCGGCAATGTTAGTGCGTTGTGAATGGCCCGTCGGGAGACCGCAGAGCCACGGGTCTCCGGGGCTCCGCGGACAGCACGGCATCAGTGACCGCTTCCCAGCTCTCCTGTGAGGCGCGTGTGGAATTCGGTCGTGAACGCGTTCATGCCGATGAACTCGACGCGCTTGCCGTGCTGCTCGTACTTCGTCTCGATGGCGTCGAGCGCGGCCACGGTCGACGCGTCCCAGATGTGTGACCTCGTGAAGTCGATGACGACACGATCGGGGTCGTCGGCATACTCGAACATGGTGGTGAGGTCGTTGCTCGAGGCGAACAGCAACTGCCCCTCCACCGTGTAGTGCGCGTGTGGCGAGCCGTCCTGGTCGACGACTACGCGGCGCACCTCGAACAGGTGGGCGACACGGCGGACGAACATGACCGATGCCACGAAAACGCCCACGACGACGCCGATCGCGAGGTTGTGCGTGGCGACCACCACGGCGACGGTGGCCACGATGACGAACGTCTCGCTCTTGGGCATCCGCTTGAGCGTCGAGGGGCGGATCGAGTGCCAGTCGAACGTGCCGACGGACACCATGATCATGACCGCCACGAGCGCGGCCATGGGGATGATCGCGACCACATCGCCCAGCACGACGATGAGGATCAGCAGGAACACCCCCGCCAGGAACGTCGAGATGCGCGTGCGCGCGCCGGACACCTTCACGTAGATCATGGTCTGCCCGATCATGGCGCAGCCGCCCATGCCGCCGAACAGACCCGACGCGAGGTTCGCCACGCCCTGCCCCCACGACTCTCGCGTCTTGTTGGAGTGCGTGTCCGTCACGTCGTCCACGAGCTTCGCTGTCATCAGCGACTCCATCAGGCCGACCAGTGCCATCGCCAGGGCGTAGGGCGCGATGATCGTCAGAGTCTCCCACGTGAGCGGCACGTTCGGGATGAACAGCTCGGGCAGGCTGCGCGGAAGCTCGCCCTGGTCGCCGACGGTGGGCACACTGATCGCGAAGACCACCACGGCGGCGGTGACGACGATGATCGACACCAGCGGTGCCGGGATCACCTTCGTGATCTTCGGCATCAGCACCATGATCACAAGCCCTGCTGCGACGAGCGGATATACCATCCAGGGCACCCCGATGAGTTGCGGGAGCTGCGCCGTGAAGATCAGGATCGCCAGCGAGTTGACGAAACCGACCATGACGCTGCGCGGGATGAAGCGCATGAGCCTGGCGACCCCGCACACCGCCAACACGATCTGCAGGACACCGGCGAGCAGCACGGTCGCGATGAAGTAGTCCATGCCGTGGTCGCGAACGACCGGTGCGATCACCAGGGCGACCGCACCCGTCGCCGCGGAGATCATCGCAGGGCGTCCGCCGACGAACGCGATCGTCACCGCCATGATGAACGAAGAGAACAGGCCCACCTTCGGATCGACTCCGGCGATGATCGAGAAGCTGATCGCCTCCGGGATCAGTGCGAGCGCCACGACGAGTCCGGCGAGCACCTCGCGGGTGAGGATGCGCGGGGTCCGCAGAGCGGTCAGCACGGAGGGATCGGGCCGGTACCTGCTGTTGTCGTCCTTGGCCGCTGGAGCGATCGCCATGCGTGTCCACTGTCTGTCTGTCAGGGGGGCTCTCAGCTCGAGAGCGCGAGATTTCAGGGGCGCGACTGCGCGCATCCGCCGGGCAGAGCCGTGCGGGAGGGAAGGCGCTCATCTCACTGGACGCCGAGAAGAACTCTAACGTAACGGGCGCTGCGCGACGTCCGAACGGATGCCGAGGAGCCGTGCGATCAGTCGGAAGTGCCGGGGCGTCTCCGCCCCTGCTTCGTCTCCGACCGGCGCCGCTTCTGTTCGAGCCGCCGTCGACGCGATCCCGTGGTCGGTCTGGTCGGTCGCCTCGTCGTCGCCGGGACGACGGCTTCGCGAAGGATCTCGGCGAGGCGCAGTCGCGCCGCCGCGCGGTTCTGATGTTGCGATCGGTGCTCGGAGGCGGCGATCGTGAGGACGCCGGCCACCAGGCGCGTGTCGAGCCGGCGCATGACGCGCGTCCGCTGGGCGTCGTTCAGCGCGCTGCTCGTGCCGAGATCGATGCTGAGCTGCACGCGCGAATCGGTCGTGTTCACGCCCTGTCCACCGGGGCCGGATGCCCGCGAGAACTGCTCGATCAGTTCAGCCGCAGGCACACGCAGGCCGTGAGGCGCCCCGGGCCCGGCCGGTACCCGCAGATCGTCCATGAATCAAGTGTGATGGATAAGTGCACGCCGCGGCGCCGACAGGCTCAGCCCGACCCTTCGGTGAGGGCTGCGGCATAGTTCCGCATCGAGCGGTGGTAGCGCGGGAGCGCATCGATCTGCGCTTCGATCGCGATCCGCAGCGCCTCGTCCCTGCGTCCGGCGCTGTGCAGCGCGAGGGCGAGCACGATCCGGGGAGCTGTGCCGGTCGATTCGTGGGTCGGGGCGGCCCGCAGCACGGCGATGGCCTCGTCCAGCCGGCCGAGGTTGCGCAGGGTCGAGCCGTACTGCACGGCGAGCTGTGCGTGTCGGGCCTCGTCGAGTCCGAGATCGAGTGCCCGCTCGTACTCCATGCTCGCCCCTGCCTCGAAACCCATCGAGTCGTACATCCCGGCGAGCTCGAACGCCGCCCTGCCATCAGACGCCGGGCACGCCGCGGCCAGCGTGCGCATCGCCGCGACACCGTCCTCGCGGCCCATCGAGTCCAGGCGCTCCCACAGCTCGGCGACCGCTGCTTCCCACTGCTCGATCGTGTTCACGTCGACGAGTCTTGCAGACGTCGGCACCAGCGGGCGCCACTGGACGGCGGCGTCGCGGATCGCGCCGATCAGTAGACCCGGCGCATCTCCTGCGGCCAGCCGCACGCGATCGCCAGCCTGCCCGCCCACATCTTCGCCGTCTCCTCGTCGTCCACGTCGATGATCGTGAACCCGCCGAGGTACGCCTCACCCGGGGCGACGCGGCCGGTGCGGACCGCCAGCTCGCCACTGGTGGCGTCCGCACTGAAGGCACCGTCGATGTCCTCATCGACACCCGCCGCGAACACGTACGCGCCGGCCGACTTGATCTCATCGACCACCGCGTTCGCGAGGGGCCCGCGCGAGGCGAGCCAGTCGTCGCTGTGGTCGCCGACCCACTGCTGATTGAAGTAGATGATGTACTGCGCCATGACCGCTCCTCGCCGACAGTGCTGTGTGCCCGGTCACGTCCGCGACCCGGTCACGTCCGCGACCTGTTCACGCTAGCCCGGGGGAGCGCCGCAGGAAAGGCCCCCCGTGCGAAACCGGCGTGCGCCAGCTTCGACCGGGTGGAACCCATGCACAGGCTGGACGGCTAGCCTGGCAGCATGCGCCGTCTCGCTCTCATCCCCGCTGTGCTCGCCGTCGGACTGCTGGCGGGCTGCTCTCAGGTCGCCCAGTTCGCGGGGGATGCCGTCGGCGTCGACGTCGACCAGGTGTGCACCTCTTTCGACGATGCGTACGCGCAGTATGAGGGGCTGCTCGACAAGGGCGATGCGACGGCGGATCAGGTCGCGTCGACACGGGACGACCTGGTCGCGACGCTCGAGGGGCTCGCCGACGACATCGGAGGCAAGCCCGGCGAGCTCATCCGCTCGAACGCGCAGAAGCTCGCCGAGTCCGTCGACCCGACCGCGCCGGAGTCGATCGAGGCGGTCGAGCAGGTCAAGGGCACTCTCGACTCGTTCTGCGGCTGAGCTCGTTCTGCGGCTGAGGTCGTTCTGCGGCTGAGGGCACAGCGGTCCCTCCACGGGCACGGGCTCCTGAACTTGTCGACAGACGGTGCCGTTGCATACGGTGTTGAGGGCGGCCACGCACCGCGCACCTCCACAGGAAAGAGCACCGACCGTGACACAGAAGAGCACCTTCGAGCCCGAAGGCCGCGCCGTGCCGTTCATTGACGAGGGTGAGGGCCCCGTCACGCTCGTGCTCGTCACGAACCGCGAACTCGAGGCCGACGGCCTGGGTGTGATCTCGCACTACCTGGCCGAAGAGGCCGGGTTCCGTGTCGTGCGCATCGGCGCACGCGCCGCCGCCGACGGGTTGGGCCCGCAGCAGCGGGCATCGGATGCTGTCGCCGTGCTCGATCACCTCGGCATCGACGACACCTGGATCGGCGGACACGGCTACGGCAGCACCGTCGCCCGCGTGTTCGCCGCCGACCATGTCGACCGCGTGGGCGGGCTGCTCATGCTCGGCGTCGAAGACGAGCAGATCGCACTCGCCCCGGGCATCCCCGTACTCATCATCCAGGCCGAGCACGACGACGTCACCCCCGCTGCGAACGCCGAAGCGCTCCGTGCCACGGCTCCCGAGCGCGCCAGCGTGACCACGATCGCCGGTGCCGACCACTACTTCCCGGCCACGCACCCGATCGAGACGGCTGTGGTCATCGAGGAGTACCTCGACTGGGACTGACCCGTCAGCGGCATCCATCCGTCCTATGATCTGCTCATGAGCCCGATCCGGCACGCGATCGCCCACCTGGCGCCCGGCTACTTCGCCGCGGTGATGGGTACGGGCATCGTGTCGGTCGGTCTGCACGACGTCGGCGTCGAGGTGCTCTCGCTGGTGCTGATGTGGATCGCGGTCGTGCTCTACATCGTGCTGTGGGCGCTCTACATCTGGCGTGCCGTCGGCTTCCGGCAGCAGGTCGTCGCCGATCTGCGCGACCCCGAGATCGCCTTCGCGTTCTTCACCGTCGTGGCAGCCACCGACGTGCTCGGCGTGCGCCTGGCGAAGGAGGGGATGATCGCGGTCGCGACGCCGCTGTTCCTACTCGGCGCCGCGCTCTGGTTCGTGTTCGGATATCTGCTGCCCTGGCAGGTGCTGATGACCCGCGACGGCAAGCCGATCCTCGCGCGGGCGAACGGCACCTGGTTCATCTGGGCCGTGGCCAGTCAGTCACTCGCCATCGGCATGACGCAACTGCGGCCGTACGTCGACGCCCTCGCCGCGCCCTGGGTCGGGATGCTGGCTGTGCTCGCCTGGTCGGTCGGCGTCATCCTGTACGCGGCCATGGCCATGCTGGTGCTGCTGCGCGTCGTCCACTTCGGAGTCACTCCGCAGCAGTTCGACCCGGCGTACTGGGTGGCGATGGGCGCCCTGGCGATCGCCGTGGTGGCCGGCGCCGGCATCGTCGAGATGGATCGCTCGCCGATGGTGGACGCGGTGCGCCCGCTGATCGCCGCGACGGTGGTGATCTTCTGGGTGTTCTGCGTGTGGCTGATCCCGCTTCTCGTGGGCGCCGGCGTCTGGCGGCACGCCGTGCACAGGGTGCCGCTGCGCTACGTCGCGACGCTGTGGTCGATGGTGTTCCCGATCGGCATGTTCGCGGCAGCATCCATCTCACTCGGCACGGCCGACGAGCTCCCCGCGGCGGGATCCGTGGGGCAGATCGCACTGGTGGTCGCCGTGGCGGTGTGGGCGGTCGTGTTCATCGCCATGCTGTACCGCGTGTTCGCTGTCGTGCGCGACAGCATCCGAGCCCGGGGGAGCGCCCAGCGCTCACTCGTCTGACCCTGCCGTCAGCCCGCGCTGCCGCGCTCCTCGCGCAGTCGCGGCTCGACGCGATGCTCCGGCCGCAGGCCCGCTTTGTCTGCGTAGAACGCGCGGATGCTGTCCATGTCGGCGGCCACGTCACCGGTGAGTTCGATGGTCGGGCCGAGCCCGGTGGTCATGGTCGTGCGGTCGACGTACCCGAGGGTGACGGGCATCCCGGTCTCGCGGGCGATGCGGTAGAAGCCCGACTTCCAATGCGTGTGTCCCTTGCGCGTGCCGTCGGGCGTCACCACCAAGGCGAACACCTCGCCGGATCGGGCTCGCGTCACCACTTCGGTGACGACGCGGCTCGGGTCGTCGCGGTCGACGGGGATGCCGCCGAGCGCTCGCATGATCGCTCCCCGCCATCCGCGGAACAGGCTGGCCTTGCCGAGCCAGTGCACCTCGACGCCGAGCCGCCAGGCGATGGCGAGCATGAGCACGAAGTCCCAGTTCGACGTGTGCGGTGCGCCGACCAGCACGGTGGGTGTGGTCGGGGGCGGCTGCGTCTTCAGCGTCCAGCGGCTGAACATCCAGTACACCCGCGCGAGGAGACGTCGGAGCATGCTCCCACGCTAGGTCAGTGCGCATGCGCGACCCGGCATACGCCCGGACGACGCAGAGGAGCCGCCGCCCGGCGGGCGACGGCTCCGAATTCGCTCGGTGGCGTCCGGTGATCAGGCCGGCTGCGGGAGCAGGGTGAAGGATACGGCGCCCTGCTCGTCGACGGCGGCGTCGAGCACCTTGTCATCGAGGGCCTCGGCGGCCGCCTTCTCGAGGAAGACGTGGATCTCCTCGTCGCCGACGATGGCATCGCCGGGCTCGGGGGTGGCGGCGACGGTGACCGCGAAGCGCGGCTCGGCGTCGGTGCCCGACGAATGGATGCGCAGGCCGGCATCCGGACCGGGGCTCTGCTGGGCGACGATGGTCGCCGCGATCGTGTTGGCGTTCTCGGTCAGGGTGAGCATCGCGCTCTCCTTCCGGTTGCGGACACCACGCCGTCCGGCGCGATGTCCCGGCCACGATTCCGCACCTGGCGTGCGCGTTCAACCTCAGCTCACCGACTCTGAGGGGTTTCCCACCTCGCGCTTGCGGACCTCACAGGCCGGGCCGTCAGGATCGTCGGCGCAGCGGCACCGGCAGCAGCACCCACAGGGCGATGATCGCGATCACGCCGATACCGCCAGCGATGAACGCGAAGACGTGGTTGAAGGTGAAGTCGATGATCAGCACGGTCACCCCGACCGTCAGCGCCGCGATCACGACGAGATTCGCCTTGACGATGCGGTTCGCCGCGCGCACCAGCTCGGGCTTGCGGCCGCGAGCGAACAGCAGGCGGTGCATGCCCACCGGCGTGAGAGCCAGCACAGTCGCCGTCGCGGCCAGGAGCACGAGCACGATGTACAGCACCCGCTGCGGAGTGCTCAGCTCGGTGAACAGCGGCTGGAACGCGACCGCCAGCAGGAAGCCGGTGAGGATCTGCGTGCCGGTCTGCATCACCCGCAGCTCCTGCATCAGCTCCTCCCAGTTGCGGTCCGCGCGCTCATCGGACGTCTCGTCGCGGCCGTCGGCACGCGCATCGCCGGGGATGCTGGTCATGTCACCGCACGGTACACCGCCCCGGGGGTCGGTGGAAGCACCGGCCCCGATGTGGCGCAGGGCGCGTACCATCGAAGCATGACCGATCAGCGCAAGACCCTCGGCGACGCGGCGAGCGGACCGCCGCCCGGGCTGCAGCTGCTCGGCGACGGCACCGCCATGGGCGTGTGCGTCGACGGCGTGTGCGCCATGCCGGGTGCGCCGGTCGCCGACTCAGTGGCCGAGAAGGCCGACTGAGCCGGCTGCCAACTGAGCCGGCTGCCGATTGAGCCGGGTGCCGGCGGTTTCGGTTCAGTGTCCGGCGTGGGCCGGGGCCTCGTCGGTGTCGTCTGCCGGCTTGCGGATCAGGAACGCGCCGATGATCGTCACGGTGGCGATGATCGCTCCGATCGTCACCGCCGTGCGCGTGCCCGCCGCAACGGCCGCGGGCACCTCGGTGCCGCCGCCCGCGTCGACGATCGCGGTGAAGACGGTCATCATTACGGCGATGCCCGCGGCCCCCGACACTTGCTGGATCGTGCCGATGACTGCGCTGCCGTAGGAGTAGAACTTCGGCTTCAGCGATGCCAGTGCGGCGGTGAACAGCGGTGTGAACGACAGGGCCAGTCCCACCGCCAGCAGCGTCTGTGCGATGAGCACCAGCCACACCGAGCTGCCGGTGTCGAGCGTGGTGAACAGCCACAGCATGGAGGCCGCGAGGATCGATCCGGGGATCAGCAGCACACGTGTGCCGCGGCTGTCGTAGATGCGGCCGATCACGGGGCCGAGCAGACCCATCGCCAGCGCGCCGGGAAGTACCACCAGGCCCGCTCCGGTGGCATCCATCTCGAGTGCGTCCTGCAGGAACAGCGGGATGATCGTGATGCTTCCGAAGAACGCCAGCGACAGCAGGAACATCTGCGTCATCGCCAGCGAGAAGTCCTTCGACAGGAAGATGCGCAGATCGAGCAGCGCGTCGTCCTTGCGCTGCAGCACCACCTGGCGCCACAGGAACAGGCCGAGCGCGATCACGCCCACGACGAGCGCGAGCACCAGTGGCACGGGGTTGGCGCCAGTGGAGAGGCTGCCGATCTGGCTGAGGCCGTACACGAGTCCACCGAATCCGAACGCCGAGAGCACGACCGAGAGCACGTCGATCGGGGCGTGCGTGGTCTCGCCGACATCGGTGAGCCAGCGCCAGCCGATGAACATCGCGACCAGGGCGATCGGCAGCACGACGACGAAGATCGCACGCCAGCCGAAGTGGTCCAGCAGGAATCCCGACATGGTAGGACCGAGAGCCGGTGCCAACGATATGACCACGCTGACGCGTCCCATGATGCGGCCGCGGGATGCCGGCGGCACGAGGTTCATGACGGTGGTCATCAGCAGCGGCATCATGATGGCCGTGCCCGACGCCTGCACGATGCGCGCACCCAGCAGCATCGGGAACCCGACGGCGAAGATCGCCAGCAGGGTGCCGGCCGAGAACAGCGTCAGCGCGCTGAGGAACATCTGGCGCGTCGTGAAGCGGCGCAGCAGGAACCCGGTGGTCGGGATGACGACGGCCATGGTGAGCATGAACGCGCTGGTCACCCACTGCGCGGCGATCGGCGTGATGTGCAGATCGGTGATGAGATGCGGGATCGCCATTCCCATCGTCGTCTCGTTGAGGATCGCGACGAAGGCGGCGGTCAGCAGCACCCAGATGACAGCCATGTCCTTGCGGGGGATGGCTGTGGGGTCCTGAACGGTGGGGGATGACCCAGTGTGAAGGGCGGCCATGGGTCTCCTCGGAGATGGTGTGCGGAAGATGGAGGACGCGAATCCGCGAGACGGATGCGAGAAGTCAGCCGTCCATCCTAACCCCCTCGCGCGCGATCGCATTCCCGATCTGGTGATTCCCCGCGGGATACTCTGTGGGGGTGAGCATGGGTGGCGGTCGTGGCGGG
Source organism: Microbacterium bandirmense (assembly GCF_037204185.1). Classification (NCBI taxonomy): domain Bacteria; kingdom Bacillati; phylum Actinomycetota; class Actinomycetes; order Micrococcales; family Microbacteriaceae; genus Microbacterium; species Microbacterium bandirmense. The sequence continues at coordinate 212,199 of NZ_JBBDGM010000002.1, forward strand.
GGATTCCGCGGAGTCGACGAGGAGGCGCAGCGACGTCTGAATGCGAGTGCTCCGAAGGTCTCGGGGCTCGGGCGCCGTGTCGTCACGCTGTTCACGCCGTACCGGGGACGGCTGGTGATGACTGCACTGCTGGTGATCGTGGGCGCCGGACTCGCTGTGATCCCTCCGCTGCTCGTTCAGCGCGTGTTCGATGACGCGCTGTTCCCGCTCGACGGAGGCGGCCCGCACATGAACCTGCTGATCATCCTGGTCAGCCTGATGATCGGGCTGTTCCTGCTGTCGGCGGTGCTCGGTGTGGCGCAGACGTGGCTGACCTCGACGGTCGGCAACCAGGTCACCGGAGATTTGCGTGTGCGGCTGTTCGAGCACCTGCAGGCGATGGAGCTCGGCTTCTTCACCCGCACCAAGACCGGGGTGATCCAGTCACGGCTGCAGAACGATGTCGGCGGCGTGTCGGGTGTGCTGACGAACACGGTCACCAGCATCCTCGGCAACACCGTCACCGTCATCGCGTCGCTCGTGGCGATGATCCTCATCGACTGGCGCCTGACGATCATCGCGGTGATCATGATGCCCGTGCTCGTGCTGATCCAGCGTCGCGTCGGTCAGGTGCGGGCGCGGATCGCCGCAGAGACGCAGGAGTCGCTGTCGGAGCTCACCAGCATCACGCAAGAGACACTGAGCGTCTCGGGCATCCTGCTGTCGAAGTCGTTCAACCGGCAGCGCACCGAATCCGTGCGGTACCAGAACGAGAACCGCAACCAGGTGCGGCTGCAGGTCAAGCGCGCGATGAGCGGTCAGGGTTTCTTCGCCGTCGTGCAGGTGCTGATGTCGAGCGTGCCTGCGATCATCTACCTCGTCGCCGGCTTCTTCATCACCGGCGGTGCCCCCGATATCACGGCGGGTGCGATCGTCGCGTTCACGACCGTGCAGGCGCGGCTGCTGATGCCGCTGATGGGGCTGATGCGCGTCGCGCTCGACCTCCAGACCTCGGCGGCGCTGTTCGCCCGCATCTTCGAGTACCTCGACATGGTGCCCCAGATCAGTGACCGACCCGCCGCCACCGACGTGGCCGAGGCGCCGGGACCACGCGGGCGCATCGAGTTCGAGGATGTCGTCTTCCGCTACCCGGATGCCGCACCGGAGAGCCGGCCGACGCTCGACGGCGTGTCGTTCGTCGCCGATCCCGGCCAGCACGTCGCGTTCGTCGGCCCGTCCGGAGCGGGCAAGACGACGGTGCTGTACCTGGCGCCGAGACTGTACGAGGCATCCGCCGGCACCGTGCGCTTCTCCGGCGCTGACGTGCGCGATCTCACCCAGGCGTCGGTGATCGATCAGATCGGGATCGTCTCGCAGGAGACGTATCTGTTCCACGCCAGCATCCGTGAGAATCTGCGCTATGCGAAGCCCGACGCGACCGACGAGCAGATCGAGCGCGCCTGCCGCGCGGCGAACATCCACCATGTGATCGCCGGATTCGACGACGGCTACGACACGATCGTGGGTGAGCGGGGTTACCGACTCTCCGGCGGAGAGAAGCAGCGGATCGCGATCGCACGAGTGCTGCTGAAGGACCCGCCGGTGCTGCTGCTGGACGAGGCGACCTCAGCCCTCGACACGGTGTCCGAGCGCGTCGTGCAGGAGGCGCTGGATGCCGCGGCGCAGGGCCGCACCACGCTGTCGGTCGCGCATCGGCTCTCGACCGTGATCGCGGCCGACATGATCCATGTCGTCGAAGCGGGGCGGATCGTCGAGTCCGGCACCCACAGCGAGCTGCTCGCGAAGGGCGGACTGTATGCGACCCTGGCTGCGCAGCAGCTCGCGGCCTCACGGGCGATCGAGGACAGCACCTTCTGACGACTGCGATTCCGACGCTGTCGACCGGTATTCCGCCGGTGCCGCACCACTCCCAGCCTGTGCCGGAGCTGCTGGCGACTGTCGACTGAGACGCACCGGCGTGCGGCCTGTCAGTGCACCGACAGGCCGCCGTCGACGAACAGCGACTGCCCGGTGATGTAACCCGAAGAGCGCCCCGCGAGGAACACCGCGATCCCGCCGAAGTCCTCCGGCAGGCCGTTGCGGCCGACCATGGTGCGCTCGGCGAGCTGACGCACCTTCTCAGTGTCCTCCTGCAGCCGGGCGTTCAGCGGGGTCAGCACGAAGCCGGGGACCAGGGTGTTCGCGGTGACGCCGCGCGCCGACCATGCCTCGGCCTGCGACCGAGTCAGGGACTCCAGGCCGCCCTTCGAGACGCCGTACACGCCACTGGTCACGAAAGCGCGGTGCGCCTGCTGCGAGCTGATGTGGATCAGACGGCCGAACCCGCGCTCGAGCATGGCGGGCGCGAAGCGCCGGCTCAGCAGGAACGGCGCCTCGAGGTTCACCGACATCGTGGCGTCCCAGACGTCCATGTCGATCTCGTCGAACGGCGGACGCAGGTTGATGCCGGCGGAGTTCACCAGGATGTCGGGCTCGCCGAACGGCTCGGCGGCGGCATCCCCGGCCTCGCGGATGCCGTCTCGCGTGCTGAGGTCGCCCACGACCCCCGCCGCACGGCCGCCGACCGCGGAGATCTCGGCGACCACCCTCTCGATGCGGGTCGCGTCACGCGCGACGATGACGACGGATGCCCCCGCCGCGGCCATCGCGAGGGCGATGGCCCGCCCGATCCCGGAGGATCCGCCCGTGACGACCGCGGTCAGTCCGCGCAGGGAGAAGAGCGAGTCGAGGTTCATGGCTTCAGCCTCTCACCAGCTGAGGGCGTCTCACCAGCTGAGGGCGTCGACGAGCGTCGGGTCTGGCCGGGCGGTCGCGAACTCCGGCAGTGCTGCGAGAGCATCCTCGAAGGATGCCACGGCCGCCCGGTACGCCGGATCGGGATGCTGGGCCGCGATGCGCTGCAGCGGAGGAAGGTCCATCGCGAGGATCAGCTCGATGCGCGCGCGGACGGCCTCTGACGCCCCGGCCGCCGTCAGCACGTCGATGCCGCCCAGGAGCGCGGCGAGATAGTCGTGCAGTACGGGCAGCTGCGCCTTGCCCTGCGTGATCGAGGTGCCGTCGGCGCGCACCCGCCAGTGCACGGCGACCTGCGGGATGACGTCGAAGGACCGCGCCTCGGTGTACATCCGCTGCGCGACGACCTGGTCCTCGTAGGCGACGTTCTCGGGGAAGCGCCGCTCGCCCCAGAACTCCGTGCGGCTGAGCTTCGACCAGGCCACGATGTTCGCCGAAGCCGCCGGATGCTCGGCGAGGGTCACTCCCAGACGGCGCGGGCCGGTGGCATCCGACACCCACGGCTGCACCCGGCCGGCACGGTACGCGCCGTCGATCAGTCGGGTGCGCACGTAGGCCGCGGCGACGAAGTCGCTGCCGGATTCGTCGAGCGTGCGCAGCCAGGTGGCGAGGGCGTGCGGGGTGAGCTCGTCGTCGGCGTCGAGGAACCCCACGAACGGGGTGTCGACGTGCGCGAGGCCGACGTTGCGGGCGGCGCCGAGGCCACGCGCCTCGTGGTGGTGCAGCACCTCGAAGCGGTCGTCCGCGTCGGCCGCCGCGGCGAACACGGCGCCGGTGCCATCGATCGAGCCGTCGTCGATCAGCAGGGCCCGCCAGCGCTGCTCGCTCTGCCCTCGCAGCGAGGCGATCGCGGCAAGAGCGAATGCGGCGATGTCGCGCCCGGGAACGATCAGGGTCACCAGAGGGTCGGGCACGAACACGAGTCTACGGCGTCGGCTGTGGCCCGGATCGCGTCAGAGCACGGCGGCGACGGCGGCGGCGACGAGGGATGCCAGCTGCGTGGCCGACCCGGCGGGCAGCGGCATGCGACCGAACGTGAAGCGCACGGATGTCTGCGCGGTGGCAGCGGGGATGCCCAGTGCCAGCAGTACGGGGGACGGCTCGTCGCTGCCGGCGGCGCACGCCGATCCGCTGGACGACACCACTCCGCGGCGCTCGAGTTCGAGCAGCACCGCCTCGCCGCTGGTGCCCGCGAACGTGAAGCTCGCCAGGTTGGGCAGGCGGTGCTCGGGGGAACCTGTGAGGGAAGCTTGCGGCACTGTGTTCAGAACAGCCGTGATGAACTCCGCCGTCATCTCCGCGACGGCTGCGGCGTGTTCGACGCGCTCGGTCTCGGCGAGGTCCAGCGCCGTGGCGAGTCCCATGGCACCGGCGACGTTCTCGGTGCCGCTGCGCCGCCCGCGCTCCTGCCCGCCGCCGTGCAGCAGGGGCTCCAGCGGCACGCGTGAGCGCACACCGAGCGCGCCGATGCCCTTCGGGGTGCCGAGCTTGTGTCCGGCGATCGAGACCGCATCCGCGCCGAGGTCATCGAGGGGCAGCCAGCCGGCGGACTGCACGGCATCCACATGCACCGGCACACCGCGCCCCCGGGCCACGGCGATGAGCGAGGCGACGTCCTGCACCGTGCCGACCTCGTTGTTGGCGTGCCCGATGCTGAACAGCGCGGTGTCGTCGGCGAGCGCGTCGTCCAGCGCGTCGGGCGACACGCGACCGTGGGCGTCGACCGGCAGCAGAGTCACCGGAGTGCCGTGCAGCCGGTGCAGATAGTCGGCGGATTCCAGGATCGACTCGTGCTCTATCGGCGTCGTCACGAGTCCGCGAGGCGCAGCGCCTGCCGCCAGTGCGCCCAGCACGATCCCCTTCACCGCCAGATTGTTCGCCTCGGTGCCGCCCGAGGTGAAGACCACGTCGTTCGCTCGCATCCCGAGCGCCGCGGCGACCCGGCCCCGCGCCCACTCCAGCGCCTCGGCGGCCGCCTCGCCGACCGTGTGGTGACTCGACGGGTTGCCGAACACGCCGGTCAGATAGGGGCGCATCGCCTCGATAACCTCCGGGCGCACCGGAGTCGTCGCGGCGTGATCGAGATACAGCACGTCAGCCGATTCGCAGGTCGAGCCCGAGATCCAGAGCACGCGCCGAATGCGTCAGGGCGCCGACCGAGATCACCTGTACGCCTGTCTCGGCGATCGCCCGCACGGTGTCGAGATTCACCCCGCCGGAGGCCTCGGCGGTCGCACGCCCCGCCAGCAGTGCGACGCCGGAGCGCAGATCATCGAGCGAGAAGTTGTCGAGCAGCACCGTGTCGGCGCCGCCGTCGAGCACGGCCGGGATCTGGTCGAGCCGGTCGACCTCCACCACGACGTGCGTCGTGTGGGGCAGGGTGCTCAGGGCCGCCCGCAGCGCGGTCGCCAGGTCCTGGCCGCCCGCCTGCAGCACGGCCAGGTGGTTGTCCTTGGCCATCACAGCATCCGACAGCGAACGGCGGTGGTTGCTGCCGCCGCCCGAGACCACCGCATGTCGCTCGAACTCGCGGAGCCCCGGGGTCGTCTTGCGGGTGTCGGCGATCCGTACGCCGGTGCCGGCGACGGCATCCGCATACTGGGCGGTGAGCGTCGCGATGCCGCTCATCCGCTGCGTGAAGTTCAGCGCGACCCGCTCGGCGGTGAGCAGACTGCGCGCCGATCCGGTGACCGACGCGAGCACGTCACCTGCGGTGAACCGGTCGCCGTCCGCGAAGTGCAGGTCGACCCGCACCGACGGATCGGTCAGGGTGAACGCGGCGGCGAACACCTCTCCGCCGCTGAGCACACCATCCTCGCGGGCGACGAGATCAGCGGTCGCGGTGGCGGCCTCCGGCAGAAGCGCGGTGCTGGTGATGTCACCCCAGGGGGCGTCCTCCTCGAGTGCTGCGCGCACCGAGCGGTGCAGGGTGGCCTGGGCGATCATGGGACTCCGATCAGGGCGGGTGCCGGGTGCGGTGCGGGGGAGAGATGGTGCGAGCCGAGCGATTCGGTGCGGGCGAGAGCGGCGGATGCCACGGCGCGCGCCACGGTCAGCAGATTCGCGTCCTCGTGGTCGGCGACGGTCGATCCCGTGGGCAGGTGCCACCGGTGCAGCTGCGCGACAGCATCCGACAGCCCGTCGTGGCTGCGCAGCAGCCCGACCTTCTCCCACATCAACCGCTGCAGTTCGGCGCGGGTGACGGTCGAACGCTCGCCCAGGTCGCAGAAACTGCCGCTATCGGCGCTGCAAAGCGGCATCGATTGCGACCTGAGGCCGCTCGGGACCCCCGAATCGAGGGATTCGGCGACGCGAGCGCCGAAGACCGCGCCCTCGAGCAGTGAGTTGGACGCCAGCCGGTTCGCGCCGTGCACACCCGTGCGCGCGGTCTCGCCCACGGCCCAAAGCCCGGGCAGCGACGTGCGTCCGTCGAGATCGGTCGCGATGCCGCCCATCAGATAGTGCGCGGCAGGCGTCACCGGCACCGGCTCACGCGACCAGTCCAGCCCGCGGCGCCGCAGCTCGGCGTCGATCGTCGGGAACCGCTGCGCGAGCGCGGAAGAGCCCAGCGCCGTCGCGTCCAGCCGCACGGGGACACCCTGCGCATCCGCGACGCGCGCCACTGCCCGGGCGACGACGTCGCGCGGCGCGAGCTCGGCGCGTGGATGCTCGTCGGCCATGAACCGGCGACCGTCGGCATCCACCAGCGCCGCGCCGGCACCGCGCACGGCCTCGGAGATCAGAAAAGCGTCGCCGTCGGTGAGGACGGTCGGGTGGAACTGCACGAACTCCAGATCAGCCACAGCCGCACCGGCGCGCAGCGCCATGGCGATGCCGTCGCCGGTCACCTCGGCGGGGTTGGTGGTGTGGGCGAACAGACGCCCGGCACCGCCCGTGGCGAGCACGACCGCGTCCGCCGAGTGCGCGGTGCCGTCGAGGGATCGGATGCCCGTGACACGCCCGCCGTCGAGCAGCACGTCGGCGGCGAAGACGCCCTCGCGCACATCGATCCCGGACGCGCGCACCCGGGCGACCAGCGCCGACGAGATCGCTGCACCGGTGGCATCCCCACCGGCGTGGGCGATGCGCGGCAGACGATGTGCGGCCTCGAGTCCGAGGGCGATCTCACCGTCGTGCGTGCGATCGAATGCCACCCCGGCGGCGATGAGCGCGGCGAGGGCCGCGTCGGCACCGTCGACGAGGGCGCCGACCGCGGCCGGATCGCTGTGGCCTCCGCCGGCGTGCATGGTGTCGAGCGCGTGCAGCTCAGGGGAGTCGCCGTGCCCGTAGACGCCGGCGATGCCGCCCTGCGCGAGCGGGGTGCAGCCGTCGCCGAGCGCACCCTTGACGATCAGCTCGACCTCGTGACCCAGCGCGTCGGCACGCAGCGCCGCCGTGAGTCCGGCGATGCCGCCGCCGACGACGAGTGTCTTCATCGGGGCTTGGCCGCCAGCATCCGCTCCAGCGCCACGCGCGCGGGATCGGCGACGTCGGAGGTCACCCGGATCCGGTTCTGCACCCGGCCGGCGACGAGCTCTTCGAGCACCCAGGCAAGGTAGCCGGGGTGGATGCGGTACATCGTCGAGCACGGGCACACCACGGGGTCGAGGCAGAAGATCTCGTGCTGCGGATACTGGGCGGCCAGGCGTCGCACCAGGTTGATCTCGGTGCCGACCGCGAAGGTCGTGGGCTCGGTGGCCGCGGCGATCGCCTTGCGGATGTAGTCGGTCGAGCCGGCCTCGTCCGCCGCATCGACCACCTCCATCGGGCACTCGGGGTGCACGATCACGCGCACACCGGGGTGCTCGGCGCGCGCCTGGTCGATCTGATCGACGGTGAAGCGGCGGTGCACCGAGCAGAACCCGTGCCACAGGATCACCTGCGAGTCCTCGAGCTGCTCGGCGGTCGAGCCGCCCAGTGGGCGTCGTGGATTCCACATCGGCATCCGATCCAGCGGCACGCCCATCGCCTTGGCGGTGTTGCGTCCGAGGTGCTGGTCGGGGAAGAACAGCACGCGGCGGCCGCGCGCGAACGCCCACTCCAGCACGGTGGCGGCGTTCGACGACGTGCAGACGATGCCGCCGTGCCGGCCGACGAAGCCCTTGATGGCGGCGGAGGAGTTCATGTAGGTGACCGGGATGACGGGAACACGTCCGTCGGCATCCGCCTCGTCGAGCGGGCCGAGCACATCGGCGAGCTGCTCCCAGCAGTCCTCGACCTGGTCGATGTCGGCCATGTCTGCCATCGAGCAGCCCGCGGCGAGGTTCGGCAGGATCACCGACTGCTCGGGGCGCGAGAGCAGGTCGGCGGTCTCGGCCATGAAGTGCACGCCGCAGAACACGATCGCCTCGGCATCGGGATGCTCGAGTGCCGCGTTCGCGAGCTGGAAGGAGTCGCCCACGTAATCGGCGTGCCGCACGACCTCTTCACGCTGGTAGAAGTGGCCGAGCACGACGACCCGGTCACCCAGAGTCTGCTTCGCGGCGCGGATGCGGGCGTCGAGCTCGTCTTCGCCGGCTTCGCGGTACGCGGCGGGCAGCTCACCCTGGCGAGGGGCTCCGGTGGGGATGACATCGCCCATCGACGAGCCGGGACCGTAGCCAGGGCGGGTGTCGAAATCCCAGGGGCCGGCGGCGAGGTCGGTCGTGCAGGTCGCATCGGTGGAGGCGCCGGTGACGATCGCCTGCAACGCGTGGTCGACCGAGGGGTCGATCGGGGTGAGGGAGAGGGTGGACATCCGTGACCGCCTTATGGTCGTCTCGACACTTACCGGGCGAGAACAGATTATGTCGTGCTGACCATAAGTGCAATCCGGGGTGTCGGAAGAGACACGGCCGAACGAGGCCGTCAGGCGGAGGCGACGTAGCGGAACAGACGTGCCGGGCGGTGATTGCCGGTGCGGAACGACTCAGTGGGCACCAGCTCGTCGGACCCCTCCAGCAGGCGGCGGAAGTTCGACGGATCCAGCCTCTGACCCAGCACGGTCTCGTACACCTCGCGCAGTTCGGTGAGGGTGAATTCGTCCGGCAGCAGCCCGGCGGCGATACGGCTGTAGCCGACCTTGTTGCGCAGGCGCCAGAGTGCGTAGTCGGCGATGCGGTTGTGATCGAAGGCGAGCGGGGGCATCGCGTCCACGTCGAACCACTCGACGTTCTCGGGCGCGCCCGCCGCCGCGCGCTGCGCGTCGACGAGGTCGGAGCGCAGCAGCGCCCAGTACACGATCGAGATCGCGCGCGTGGGCGCGCGGTCGACGTCACCGAACGTGTACAGCTGCTCGAGGTAGCTCGGCTTGAGAGCGGTGGTCTCGGCGAGGGTGCGGGATGCTGCCGCATCGAGGTCCTCGGCAGGGTCGAGCCAACCGCCGGGCAGTGCCCACTGACCCAGGTGCGGGGTTCGCGTGCGCCGCACCAGCGGGAGCATCAGCCGGTCGCCGTCCTCGGCCGTGCGCAGCGAGAAGATCACCGTCGACACGGCGACGCGGATGGCATCGCCAGCACCTGTCGCATCGGTCACATCCCGAGCCTATGCGCTCTGCGCTTCGCGCCCCGTCTGCGGCTATGCTGTAGAGGCAAATTGAACATGGGCCGTACGACGTGTGCGGGAGAGTCCGGTGAACGCGACCGGACACCGAAGGAGCAAGCCTCCCCGCCAATCTCTCAGGTAGCCATACCGCGCACGTCCGGCCGCTCTGGAAAGCGATGCTCCGGCATCCGCCGACGGTGAAAGCCTCCTCATGACCCGGGTCCGCGATCCGGTCGACGTGCGGGCGAAGCTCTCAGGCCCGATGACAGAGGGGGAGTTCCGAGGACGACGATGACGACGTCCTGCCCGATCCTGACCGGGAGAACTCCGTGACCGAACCACGCTATACCCCGCTCCGCGAGCGCCACGAGGCGCTCGGGGCTTCCTTCACCGACTTCGGCGGCTGGCAGATGCCGGTGCGCTACACGTCCGACCTCGCCGAGCACCGCGCTGTGCGCGAGGCCGCCGGCATCTTCGACATCTCGCACATGGCCGAGTTCCTCGTCGATGGCGCCGGCTCGGCCGCCTACCTCGACTACGCGCTCGCCGGGCGACTGTCGGCCATGACGGTGGGCAAGGCGAAGTACTCGCTGCTGCTCGCCGAGGACGGCGGCATCATCGACGACGTCATCGTCTACCGACTGGCGGACGATCGCTTCCTGATCATCTCCAACGCCGGCAACCGGGATGCCGTGAGCGAGGCGCTCCAGGCCCGCGCTGCCGGCGAGAACCATGAGGTCGCCGTCGATGACGTCTCCGACGCCTTCGGCCTGATCGCGGTGCAGGGACCGAACTCGGAGGCGATCCTCGCCGGGGTGACCGCCATCGAGGACCTCACGGTGCCGTGGGCCGACCAGAAGTACTACGCGTGGGCATCCGCCACCTACAACGGCAAGCCGCTGCTGCTCGCGCGCACCGGCTACACGGGCGAGGACGGCTTCGAGCTGCTGGTGGATGCTGACGACGCCGCCGCCCTGTGGGACCACATCGTCGCGGCCGGCGCCGAGCACGGTCTGGTGCCGGCGGGCCTCGCAGCCCGCGACAGCCTGCGCCTGGAGGCCGGCATGCCGCTGTACGGCAACGAGCTCTCGCGCGACATCCGCCCCGCACAGGCCGGCCTCGGTCGCGTCGTCGTCGCCGACAAGGAGGACTTCGTCGGCAAGGACGCCGTGTCACCTGCGTCGGATGCCCGGGTTCTCGTCGGCCTCACCGCTGAGGGTCGCCGTGCCGGCCGAGCCGGCTACCCCGTCGTGCTCGCGGACGGCACCGTCGTCGGCGAGATCACCAGCGGGGCGCTCAGCCCCACCCTCGGCCACCCGATCGCGATGGCCTACGTCGACCCCTCCGAGGCCTCGGAGGGCACCGAACTGTTCCTGGATGTGCGGGGAACCCAGATCCCCGCGACCCGTATCGCACTGCCTTTCTACCGGAGGAAGAAATGACCGATCTCACCACCCTCAAGTACAGCGAAGAGCACGAGTGGGTCGCCCAGCAGGGCTCCGTCGTCACGATCGGGATCACCGATTTCGCCGCCGACGCCCTCGGTGACATCGTCTTCGTCGAACTGCCCGAGGTGGGCACCGAGCTCAGCCGCGGCGACGTGTTCGGCGAAGCCGAGTCGACCAAGTCGGTCTCCGAGCTGTACGCGCCCGTCACCGGCAAGGTCGTCGAGATCAACGACGCCGTCGTCGATGACCCGGCCCTGGTGAACTCCTCGCCGTTCGAGGATGCCTGGCTGATCAAGGTCGAGGTCGCCGACGGCGCCCTCGACGGGCTGCTCGACCGCGACGGCTACGTCGCGATCACGGGGGCATGAGAGTGACCTCATTCGCAGACCGTCATATCGGAATCACGACTGAGGCGCGTCAGCAGATGCTGACGACCCTCGGCATCGATCCGACACCGAGTCTCGATCCCGAGGCCGAGGCGCCGATCGAGAATCTGATGCGCCAGGCCGTGCCCGCCAGCATCTTCATGGGCCGCGCAGCCGATGACGACGCTTCGGGCATCCCGATGGCGGCCTCCGAGGCAGAGGCGCTCGCCGAGCTGCGTGCCCTCGCGAACCGCAACACGGTGAACCGTCCGATGATCGGGCTCGGCTACCACGGCACGCTCACCCCGAGCGTGATCCAGCGCAACGTGCTTGAGAACCCGTCCTGGTACACGGCGTACACGCCGTACCAGCCCGAGATCTCGCAGGGCCGACTCGAGGCGCTGATCAACTTCCAGACCATGGTCTCCGACCTCACCGGACTGTCGACGGCGAACTCGTCGATGCTCGACGAGTCGACCGCCGTGGCCGAGGGGATGCTGCTCGCGCGGCGCGCCTCGAAGTCGAAGTCGAACGTGTTCGTGGTCGACGCCGACGCGCTGCCGCAGACCAAGTCGCTGCTCGCCACCCGCGCCGCCGCCGTGGGCGTCGAACTCGTCGAGCGCGACCTCGCCGGCGGTGAGAAGCTGCCCGAGGAGCTGTTCGGCGTGTTCGTGCAGTATCCCGGCGCCTCCGGTCGCGTGTGGGATCCGTCCGCGGTGTTCGACGCCGCGCACCTGGTGAACGGCATCGCCGTGGCCGCCGCCGACCTGCTCGCGCTGACGCTGCTGCGCTCGCCGGGGTCGCTCGGCGCCGACGTCGCGGTGGGCACCACCCAGCGCTTCGGCGTGCCGATGGCCTTCGGCGGTCCGCACGCCGGATACATGGCTGTGCGCGCCGGTCTCGAGCGTCAGCTGCCCGGTCGCCTCGTCGGAGTGTCGCAGGATGCCGTCGGCTACCCGGCCTACCGGCTCGCGCTGCAGACCCGCGAGCAGCACATCCGCCGTGAGAAGGCGACCTCGAACATCTGCACCGCCCAGGTGCTGCTCGCCGTGATGGCGTCGATGTACGCCGTCTACCACGGTCCGGATGGGCTGCGCGCGATCGCCGCGGAGGTCGCCGGCAAGGCCGCGCTGCTCCGCGACTGGCTGGTCGAGACCGGCGCCTCGGTCGTGCACGACGCCTTCTTCGACACCCTGAACGTGCGCGTTCCGGGACGGGCCGCGACGATCGTCGCGGACGCCCACGCCGCGGGCATCCTGCTGCGCCCCGTGGATGCCGACACCGTCGGCATCGCGGTCGATGAGACCACCACGTTCACCGACCTGCACCAGGTCGCCGTGCTGTTCGGCGGCAAGGAGGAGCGGGTGTTCGGCTTCTTCGGCGCGGGCTCCGAGGGTGCGCTGCCGGAGGCCCTGCTGCGCGAGGACGAGTACCTCACGCACCCGGTGTTCCACGTGCACCGCTCGGAGACGGCGATGATGCGCTATCTCAAGCAGCTCGCCGACCGCGACTACGCGCTCGACCGGGGCATGATCCCGCTGGGGTCGTGCACGATGAAGCTCAACGCGGCGACCGAGATGGCGGCGATCACCTGGCCCGAGTTCGCGCAGCTGCACCCCTTCGCCCCGGTGGAGGACGTGGAAGGCTCGCTGGCGATGATCGACCAGCTCGAGGCGTGGCTCGCCGAGGTCACCGGCTACGACGCGGTCTCGCTGCAGCCGAACGCCGGATCGCAGGGTGAGCTCGCCGGGCTGCTCGCGATCCGCGGCTACCACCTCGCGAACGGCGACGAGCAGCGCACGGTGTGCCTGATCCCGTCCTCGGCGCACGGCACCAACGCCGCCTCAGCGGTGCTGGCCGGCATGAAGGTGGTCGTCGTCGCGACCGACGAGCTCGGAAACGTCGATCTCGACGACCTGCACGCCAAGATCGAGGCCAACGCCGAGACGCTGTCGGCGCTGATGATCACCTACCCGTCGACCCACGGCGTGTACGAGGAGCAGGTGACCGACATCACCGCAGCGGTGCACGCCGCCGGCGGTCAGGTGTACGTCGACGGCGCCAACCTGAACGCGCTGCTCGGCTATGCCCGGTTCGGCGATCTGGGTGGCGACGTGTCGCACCTCAACCTGCACAAGACCTTCGCGATCCCGCACGGCGGTGGCGGCCCCGGAGTGGGCCCGGTGGCGGCCAAGGCGCACCTCGCGCCGTACCTGCCGGGTCACCCGCAGGCGCAGCAGGCCGAGCACGCCGGCGGATACGTCTTCGAGGGCGGTCCGGTCTCGGGCGCGCCGTACGGCTCGGCAGGCGTGCTGCCGATCTCGTGGGCGTACGTGCGCATGATGGGCCCGGGGGGCCTTCGCGATGCGACCGCGGCTGCGGTGCTGTCGGCGAACTACATCGCCGCGCGCCTGGCCGAGCACTACCCGGTGCTGTACACCGGCGAGCAGGGCCGGGTCGCGCACGAGTGCATCCTCGACCTGCGTCCGCTCAAGGAGACCACCGGAATCACGGTCGACGACGTCGCGAAGCGACTCATCGACTACGGCTTCCACGCGCCGACCATGTCGTTCCCCGTCGCGGGCACGCTGATGGTCGAGCCGACCGAGTCCGAGGACCTCGCCGAGGTGGATCGGTTCATCGAGGCGATGATCCAGATCAAGGCGGAGGCGGATGCCGTCGCCGCCGGCACCTGGCCGGCCGACGACAACCCGCTGGTGGGTGCCCCGCACACCGCCGAGAGCCTGATCGCGGGGGAGTGGGAGCACGCCTACTCCCGTGAGGTCGCCGCCTACCCGGTGCGCTCGCTGATGGCCGCGAAGTACTGGCCACCGGTGCGCCGCATCGACCAGGCCTACGGTGACCGCAACCTGGTGTGTGCCTGCCCGCCCATCGAGGCATTCGCGTAGCATCCCCGCTCGGGCACGACGACGCCCCCGCCGACCCGGGCGGGGGCGTCGTCCTCTGTGAAGTCAGTAACGGTTCATTAACGGAGGCATTGTGATCCGTGGCTGCGGCGGTAGCCTGGGCGTATAGGTGGTGCGACGCCGATGTCGTGCCCTTCGTACCTGTCCACAGGAGGACATTCCGATGAAGCGAAACAAGATCACCCTCGTCGGGGTCGGTCTGCTCACAGCCGGCGCCCTGGCGCTGACCGGGTGCGCAGGCGACAGCGGCGACACCGATTCCGGAAACACCGGTGAGGGCTCGGGCGACCCGAACGCCATCATCACGGCGAACGGCTCAGAGCCGCAGAACCCGCTGATCCCGACCAACACCAACGAGACCGGTGGCGGCAAGATCCTCGACTCGATCTTCGCGGGCCTGATCGGGTACGCGGCCGACGGCTCGGTCTACAACGACGTCGCCGAGGAGATCACGGTCGAAGACCCGCAGAACCTCACCGTCAAGATCCGTGAGGGACTCACCTTCACCGACGGCGAAGAGGTCACGGCAGACAACTTCATCAAGGCGTGGAACTACGGAGCACTGGCGTCGAACGAGCAGCTCTCGAGCTACTTCTTCGAAGACATCGAGGGCTTCAGCTACGAGGAGGACTCCGAGCTGACCGGCCTCGAGCAGGTCGACGAGTACACGTTCACGATCGCGCTGAACAAGCCGGCCTCCGACTTCGCACAGCGTCTGGGCTACTCGGCCTACTACCCGCTGCCCGACGCGGCCTTCGAGGACATGGACGCCTTCGGTGAGAGCCCGATCGGCAACGGACCGTACATGCTCGACGGTGAGGGCGCCTGGCAGCACGATGTCGGCATCAACCTCGTCGTCAACCCCGACTACGACGGCCCGCGCACGCCGGCCAACGGCGGTCTGAACATCGTGTTCTACGCCACGCAGGACGCGGCGTACCTCGACCTGCTGGCCGATGAGCTCGACGTTCTCGACGCCATCCCCGACTCGGCATTCGGCTCCTTCGAGTCCGACCTGGGCGACCGCGCGGTGAACCAGCCGGCGGCGATCTTCCAGTCGTTCACGATCCCCGAGCGTCTTGAGCACTTCAGCGGCGAAGAGGGCAACCTGCGCCGCCAGGCGCTGTCGATGGCGATCAACCGCGAAGAGATCACCGACGTGATCTTCCAGGGCACCCGCACCCCGGCCAGCGACTTCACCTCGCCGGTCATCGACGGGTGGTCCGACTCGCTGAGCGGCGCCGAGGTGCTCGCGTTCAACGACGCGCAGGCCAAGGAGCTGTGGGCGCAGGCCGACGCCATCAGCCCGTGGAGCGGTGAGTTCCAGATCGCCTACAACGCCGACGGCGGCCACCAGGCCTGGGTCGACGCCACGGTGAACTCGATCAAGAACGTGCTCGGCATCGAGGCCTCGGGTGCTCCGTACCCGACCTTCGCCGAGCTGCGCGGCAAGGTCACCGACCGCACCATCGAGACCGCCTTCCGCACCGGATGGCAGGCCGACTACCCGGGTCTGTACAACTTCCTGGGACCGCTGTACGCGACCAACGCCGGCTCGAACGACGGTGACTACTCCAGCGCCGACTTCGACCAGCTTCTCTCCGAGGGCATCTCGGCCACCGATCCGGACGAGGCGAACTCGCTGTTCCAGCAGGCGCAGGAGGTTCTGCTGCAGGACCTGCCGGCCATCCCGCTGTGGTACTCCAACGTCGTCGGAGGTTACTCGACGACGGTCGACAACGTGCAGTTCGGCTGGAACTCCGTGCCGCTGTACAACGAGATCACCAAGATCGGCTGATCGATCACACCTGAGGAAGAGGCGGTGGTGATCCCACCACCGCCTCTTCCCTGTGTGTCCCGTACCCGAAGGGAGGTCGAGGATGGCCTTTTACATCCTCAGACGGATCCTGCAGGCGATCCCGGTGTTCTTCGGCGCCACCCTGCTGATCTACTTCATGGTCTTCGCGATGCCCGGCGATCCGATCGCTGCGCTGTTCGGAGACCGCCAGCCCAATCCTGCTCTGCTCGAGCGGCTGCGCGCGCACTACCACCTCGATGAACCGTTCATCGTCCAGTACTTCTACTACATCGCCGGCATCTTCCGGGGCGACTTCGGCATCAGCTTCTCGGGGCAGCCGGTCGGCGAGATCCTCGCCCGCACGTTCCCCGTCACCCTGCGCCTGGCCATCATGTCGGTCGCGATCGCGTTCGTGCTGGCCATCGTTATCGGCCTGTTCTCGGCGCTGAACAAGGACGGCATCTTCGACAACTCGATGCTCGTGCTCGCGCTGATCTTCATCGCGCTGCCGATCTTCGTGCTCGCCTTCCTGGCGCAGTACTTCCTCGCCGTGCAATGGGGGTGGTTCCGCCCGACGGTCGGAGGCAACAACGACTGGGGTGATCTCTGGCTGCCGGCCATCGTGCTGGGCGTCAGCGTGTACGCCACAAGCATGCGGCTGACCCGGGCGTCGACCATCGAGACCCTCGGTCAGGACTGGGTGCGCACGGCGTACAGCAAGGGCCTGCCGCGGCGCCGTGTCATCCCCGTGCACGTGCTGCGCAACTCGCTGATCCCGATGGTCACCGACCTCGGCACCGTCTTCGGCATCCTGATGGTCGGCGCGACGGTCACCGAGGGCATCTTCAACGTGCCCGGTGTGGGCAACACGCTGTATCAGGCGATCATCCGCGGTGAGAACCCGACAGTGGTGTCGTTCGTCACCGTGTTCGTCGTCGTGTACGTGTTCATCAACATCATCGTGGACCTGATCTACGGCCTGCTCGACCCGAGGATCCGCTATGTCTCGAACTGAATCGAATCCGGAGCACTACGTCGCTCCCGTGGAGACAGCCACCGTCAAGGTGGATGCCGTCCGCATCGACGCGAAGCGCAGCAACCTCTGGCTCGACGCGTGGCGCGACCTGCGCCGCCGCCCGATGTTCTGGGTCTCGGCGTTCTTCGTGCTGCTCATCGTGGTCGTCGCGATCGCGCCGTCGCTGTTCACGAACGTGCCACCCAATAACGGGTGCCAGCTCGCGAACAGCAACGGCGGGCCCGAGTCGGGGCATCCGCTCGGCTTCACGCGCCAGGGCTGCGACGTGTACTCCCGGATCATCTGGGGCACGCGCACCTCGCTCATCGTGGGCGTGCTGGCCACGGCGATCGGCACGATCATCGGCATGGTCATGGGTGCGTTCGCCGGCTTCTACGGCGGCTGGCTCGACTCGTTCCTCTCGCGCGTCGGCGACATCTTCTTCACCATCCCGTACATCATCGCGGCGATCGTGGTGATGTCGGTGATGCCGGTGCGCAACGAGATCGTGCTCGCCTTCGCCATCGGCGGGTTCGCCTGGGCAGCGACGGCGCGCATCATGCGAGCCGAGATCCTGCGAGTGAAGCAGGCCGACTTCGTGATGGGCGCCGAGGCGGTCGGGCTGTCGCGCTTCCGCACGCTGCTCGTGCACGTGCTGCCGAACGCCATGGCGCCGGTGATCGTCGTCGCCACGCTGTCGTTGGGCGCCGCGATCGTCGCCGAGTCGGTGCTGTCGTTCCTCGGCGTCGGCCTCGGCGGCAGCACGATGTCGTGGGGCAACGACATCAGTCAGGCGCAGACCAGCATCCGCACCGCGCCGATGGCGCTGTTCTGGCCGTCGCTGGCGCTGACCCTGACGGTGCTGGCATTCATCACCCTCGGCGAGCTGCTGCGCGACGCCGTCGACCCGAAGGCGAGGGCACAGCGATGAGCGAACCTCTTCTCAGCATCCGCGACCTCAAGGTCGCGTTCCGCAGCGGCAAGATATCGCGTGAGGTGCTGCACGGCGTGAGCTTCGACGTGATGGCGGGGGAGACCCTGGCGATCGTCGGCGAGTCCGGCTCGGGCAAGTCGACGACCGCTGCGGCCATCATCGACCTGCTGCCAGGCACCGGCACCGTCACCGGCGGCAGCATCACGCTCGACGGGCGTGAGCTGACGACCGCGAGCCGCAAGGAGATGGAGCGGATCCGCGGCCGTGAGATCGGCTACGTGCCGCAGGACCCGATGTCGAACCTGAACCCCGTGTGGTCGATCGGCTTCCAGGTCAAGGAGGCCGTGCGCGCCAACGGGCTCGCGCAGGGCAAGGCGCAGGTGAATGACCGGGCGATCGAGGTGCTGCAGCAGGCAGGACTCGCCGACGCTGCCCGCCGCATGCACCAGTTCCCGCACCAGTTCTCGGGCGGCATGCGCCAGCGGGCGCTGATCGGAATCGGCCTCGCGGCCGACCCGAAGCTGCTGATCGCCGATGAGCCCACCAGCGCGCTCGACGTGACGGTGCAGCGGGTGATCCTCGATCACCTGGCGACGCTGACCAGCGAGCGCGGCACCTCGGTGCTGCTGATCACGCACGACCTGGGCCTTGCCGCGGAGCGCGCCGACCGGATCATCGTGATGAACCAGGGCGAGATCGTCGAGGCCGGACTCAGCGAGGAGATCCTCACCAACCCCCGCCACCCCTACACCCAGCGTCTGGTCGCCGCGGCGCCGAGCCTGGCCTCGCAGCGCATCGGCATCGCCGAGCGCAAGGCTGAGCCGGTCTCGACCGCTCCCGCGGTCGTCGAGGTGCGCGGACTGGTGAAGGACTACTCGATCCGCACGGGCGGATTCCGCCATGAGCAGTTCCGCGCGGTCGACGACGTGTCGTTCTCGATCCCGCGCGGCACGACGATGGCACTGGTCGGCGAGTCCGGTTCGGGCAAGTCGACCGTGGCCAAGATGCTGCTGCAGCTCGAGAAGCCCACCGACGGTGAGATCCTCATCGACGGCATGGCGACCAGCACGATGTCGCGCGTCGAGGTGTTCAAGCTGCGCCGCCGGATGCAGCCGGTGTTCCAGGATCCGTACGGATCGCTCGACCCGCTGCGCAGCATCGGCAGTCTCATCTCGGAACCGCTGCACGTGCACGGCGTCGGCACGAAGGACGAGCAGCATCAGCGCACGCTGGAACTGCTCGACAAGGTCGCGCTGCCGCAGGAACTCGCGTGGCGGTACCCGAACGAGCTGTCCGGCGGGCAGCGGCAGCGTGTGGCGATCGCGCGCGCGCTGGCTCTCAAGCCCGACATCGTCGTACTCGATGAGGCCGTCTCAGCGCTGGACGTGCTGGTGCAGGACCAGATCCTGCACCTGCTGTCGGACCTGCAGCAGGAGCTCGGCCTGACGTACCTGTTCATCACTCACGACCTCGCCGTGGTCCGCGTCGCGGCCGACATGGTGTGCGTGATGGAGAAGGGGCGCATCGTCGAACAGGGCAGCGTCGACGACATCTTCGCCGCGCCGAAGGAGGAGTACACCCGGCGACTGCTGGATGCGATCCCCGGTGCGTCGCTCACCCTCGGCGGTGGCGCGGTCTGATGTCGGGGTCGCGTTCATGAGCGGGGCACGGCCACCACGGGTCTTCCGCGGCACGGGATCACTCGTGCTGCTCGGGCTGACGGTCGTGGTGGCCGTGCTGCTGCTCGTCGACGCGGCGGTGCGCTCCGGCATTGCCAACATGCTGCTGCTGGCGCCATGGCCGCTGCTGGTCGTGTGGTGCGTGTACGTGGTCGGCGTCGCCTCCGACGTCCGCGCGGACGAGACCGGGATGCAGGTGCAGAACCTGCTGCGGCGCACGCGGATCCCGTGGCCGCGCGTGAAGCGCATGCAGATGCGCTGGCAGCTGGAGGTCACCCTCGACGACGGCACGGTGGTGTCGTGCTTCGGCGGACCGGCGCGCTCGCGCGCCCGGCGCCTGGCCCCAGGCCGCGTGAAGGAGGAAGGGGTCGCCGAGACCGACGACGGCATCGCGCGCCTCCACAAGCTCCGTGCGGATGCCGCGCCCGGCCCATCGGATGCTGCTCTCGCGCGCACCTGGGATCGGACGACGATCCTGGTGGGTGTGGTGCTCGTGGTGTGGGCCGTCGTCGCCGTGGTCGTCACGCGGTGAGCGTGATCGCTGCTGCCGCGCGCGGAGCGCGTTCATAGCCGGACCTGTTTCGCTTTCAGCATGAAGTGTCCCGCAGATGGTTCCACCCTGGTCATGAGCGAGCGCAGCGGCATCGAGATCGACTACTGCCCCGAATGCCGGGGCGTGTGGCTCGACCGTGGCGAGCTCGACAAGATCATCGACCGTTCGGCATCCGCGCCTCAGCCGCAGGCCGACCGCTACGCACCGCCGTCGTACGAGCGACGCGGCGAACCCCGCTATGACGAGCCGCGCTACGATCGGCGCGAGCAGTATCCGCAGCGTCGCAAGCGCGAGAGCTGGCTGAGCGACCTGTTCGACTGATCGCCGGGTGACGGCGCCGCAGCGTCGTCAGCCCGGCAGTCCGAACAGGGCCGGCCAGGTCGCCGCGACCCACGGATAGCCGACGAACACGGTCGCGTCGATCAGGAAGTGCGCGACCAGAAACGGCAGCAGCCGTCCGGTGCGCGCGAACAGCCAGCCGAACAGCAGGCCCATCGCGAGATTGCCGACGAACGCGCCGGGGCCCTGATACAGGTGGTAGCTCGCGCGCAGCACGCTGGTGGCGATGATGATCGGCCAGGGCCCCCAGCCCAGCCCACGCAGACGCGCGAACAGGTAGCCGAGTACGACGAACTCCTCCTGGATGGATGCCCGCGCGGCGGAGAGCAGCAGGATCGGGATCGTCCACCAGTGCGCGTCCAGACCCGCGGGGTTCACCGCCACGAACCAGCCGAGCGACCGGCCGAGCAGGTACAGGCCGAGCCCGGGGATGCCGATGGCGAGCACCAGCACGGTGCCCCAGCCGATGTCGCGCGCGGGTCGCGTGCCGTCCAATCCCAGGGCGCCGAGGCGAGGTCTGCGGTCCTGCCAGAGCAGGAAGCAGACCAGCAGCACCGGCACGATCCCGAAGCCGATCGACAGCAGCTGGTAGATCAGATCGAACACCTCACGGTCGCTGCGGGAGGGGTTCAGCGTCGCGGTCTGATCGCCGAGCGGCGTCTCATCGGTGAGCCGATAGGCGATCTGCACGATCGCGTACACCGCCGACTGTCCGAGACCGAGGGCGAGCACGATCGCGATCTCCCACCAGGTCCTCGTCCGACTCACCCTCCCGATGCTACGACCTGGCGTTCAGAAACCAGGTGCGACCGTACGTTATCCTGGAACGTCGTCTCGCCGGTCCTCGTCGGCACAAGCGGCATCCCATCCCACCCCACTCCGCTTAGGACTCCTGAATGGCGAACGCCCTCCGCTCTGATCTCCGCAACGTCGCGATCGTCGCGCACGTCGACCACGGCAAGACCACGCTCGTCGACGCGATGCTCCGCCAGACGGGCTCCTTCGGCGAACACGCGCACGTCGATGAGCGCGCCATGGACTCGGGTGACCTCGAGCGCGAGAAGGGCATCACGATCCTCGCGAAGAACACCGCGATCACCTACAACGGCGCCCACACCGACAAGCCGGTGACCATCAACGTCATCGACACGCCAGGCCACGCCGACTTCGGCGGCGAGGTCGAGCGCGGGCTGTCGATGGTCGATGGCGTCGTGCTTCTCGTCGACTCCTCGGAGGGTCCGCTGCCGCAGACCCGCTTCGTGCTGCGCAAGGCGCTTGAGGCGAAGCTGCCCGTGATCCTGCTGGTGAACAAGACCGATCGCCCCGACGCGCGCATCGCCGAGGTCGAGGCCGAGGCGCAGGACCTGCTGCTGGGCCTGGCATCCGACCTCGTCGACGACGTGCCAGACCTCGACGTCGACGCCCTGCTCGACGTGCCCGTCGTCTACGCGTCCGGCCGCGCCGGCGCCGCATCGCGCACCCGCCCCGCCAACGGCGAACTGCCCGATAACGACGACCTCGAGCCGCTCTTCGAGGCCATCCTCGAGCACATCCCGGCACCGTCGTACGATGACGAGGCGCCGCTGCAGGCGTGGGTCACCAACCTCGACTCGAGCCCGTTCCTCGGCCGTCTCGCGTTGCTGCGCGTGTTCAACGGCACGCTGCGCAAGGGCCAGACCGTCGCCTGGGTGCGTGCCGACGGCACCACCAGCAGCGCCCGCATCACCGAGCTGCTGATGACCCGCGCCCTCGAGCGGTACCCGGCCGAGCAGGCCGGCCCCGGCGACATCGTCGCGATCGCCGGCTTCGAGGACATCACGATCGGCGAGACGATCGCCGACCCCGACGATGTGCGGCCGCTGCCGCAGATCCACGTCGACGACCCGGCGATCTCGATGACCATCGGCACCAACACCTCGCCGCTGGTTGGCAAGGTGCGCGGGCACAAGCTGACCGCCCGCATGGTGAAGGACCGCCTGGACCGCGAGCTGATCGGAAACGTCTCGCTGAAGGTCGTCGAGATCGGGCGCCCCGATGCCTGGGAGGTGCAGGGCCGCGGTGAGCTGGCCCTGGCGATCCTGGTCGAGAACATGCGCCGCGAGGGCTTCGAGCTCACCGTCGGCAAGCCGCAGGTGGTCACCAGGAAGATCGACGGCAAGACGTACGAGCCGTTCGAGCACCTGACCATCGACGCCCCCGAGGAGTACCTCGGGGCGATCACGCAGCTGCTGGCGAACCGCAAGGGCCGCATGGACAACATGATCAACCACGGCACCGGCTGGGTGCGCATGGAGTTCGTGGTCCCGGCGCGCGGTCTGATCGGCTTCCGCACCGAGTTCATGACCACGACCCGCGGCACCGGCATCGCCAACAGCATCTCGCATGGCTACGAGCCGTGGGCGGGCCAGATCACCACGCGTCAGAACGGCTCGATCGTCGCCGACCGCGCCGGTGTGGTGACCCCGTTCGCGATGATCGCCCTGCAGGAGCGCATGTCGTTCTTCGTCAAGCCCACGCAGGAGGTCTACGAGGGCATGGTCATCGGCGAGAACTCGCGCAGCGATGACATGGACGTGAACATCACCAAGGAGAAGAAGCTCACCAACATGCGCTCGGCGACCGCCGACTCGTTCGAGTCGATGACGCCGCCGCGGGAGCTGTCGCTCGAGGAGAGCCTGGAGTTCGCGCGCGACGACGAATGTGTCGAGGTGACCCCCGAGGTCGTGCGCATCCGCAAGGTGATCCTCGATCAGACGATCCGCGGACGCGAGGCATCGCGCCTCAAGCGCCAGGACGCGAACGCGTAACCTCCTCGCCGTTTCTCGGCGCACCTGTACAGACCCCCGCTGGGGGGTCTACGGTGTGACCGAGAGATGAGGAGGCCCCGGTGATCCCGACTGACCTCGAGGGAGTCGATCAGCGCGTATCGACCGGGGCGCTGCCCGGATGGGAACGCGTCGACGAGCTGGTTCAGGAGGCGTTCGATCGTCACCGGGCGGACGACTCCGGCGCGGTCGCCGACTACATCCCGATCCTCGGGGCGGCGGACCCCGCGCTGTTCGGCCTGGCGGTCGTCGACGTGACCGGCGGCGTGCACGACGTCGGCGACGCGACGCACCTGTTCTCGATCCAGTCCATCTCGAAGATGTTCGTCTACGCGCTGGCGATCCAGGAGCACGGGCACGAGCGCGTGCGCGAGATCGTCGGAGTGAACAACACCGGCCTGGCGTTCAACTCAGTCATGGCGCTGGAGCTCAACGCCGGGCATCCGATGAATCCCATGGTCAACGCCGGCGCCATCGCCACGACCGCGCTGATGCCGGGCGCGACCCCCGCCGAGAAGTGGGAGCGTATCCGTGAGGGTCTCTCGGCGTTCGCCGGCCGGTCTCTGGCCATGGACGGCGAGGTCTACCGCTCCGAGATGCTGACGAATCAGCGCAACCAGGCGCTGGGCCGGCTGCTGGCCAGCTACGGACGTCTCGAGGGTGACTCCGACGACATCGTCGACGTGTACACGCGCCAGTGCGCGCTCAACGTCACCGCACACGACCTCGCCGTGATGGGCGCGACGCTCGCCGACGGGGGAGTGAACCCCGTGACGGGTGAGCGGGTCGTCTCCGCCGACGTGTGCAGGGACACGCTCGCTGTTGTCGCCGCCTCCGGACTGTACGAGCGCAGCGGCGAGTGGCTGTTCGAGATCGGTATCCCGGCCAAATCCGGTGTGGCCGGCGGCATCGTCGCCGTCGCGCCGGGCAAGGGCGCCGCGGGGGCGTTCTCGCCGCGACTGGACCGTGCCGGCAACTCGGTGCGGTCGCAGCTAGCCATCGGGCACCTCTCCCGCGCCCTCGGTCTCAATCTGTTCGCCTCGGCGCCCAGGGTCGCCGTCACCACGGAAGGACGCGCATGACCGCCGACACCGTCGGCACCGCACAGGGTGCCGAGCAGAAGACCTCCTGGCTGCCGATGGTGAGCCTGTTCCTCGCCCAGGTGCTGATGTCGTTCAACGTCGCCGCGCTGCCGATCTCGCTGGGCGGCATGGTCGAGGACTTCGGCGTGCCGCCGACGATCGCCAGCTCGACCATCGTCGTTTACGGGCTCGCGGTCGCCGCCCTCGTGATGACCGGCGCCAAACTCGGGCAACTCATCGGCTGGGTGCTGATCTTCCGGGTGGTGGTGGCACTGTTCGCCGGGTCATCGCTGATGATGATCTTCTCGCCCACGGTCGCGTGGGCGATCGCCGGCCAGGCTGTGGCCGGTGCGGCCGCCGCGATCATCGTGCCCGCACTGGTCGCGCTGATCGCCGAGAACTACCGCGGACGGCAGCAGGCGACTGCCGTCGGCGCGCTCGGCTCGGCGCGCGCGATCTCGGGCGTGAGTGCGTTCCTGATCGGCGGCACGCTGGGCACGCTCGTGGGCTGGCGTCCGGTGTTCTTCATCGTGCTGGGCATCGCAGTGGCCGTCTTCGCGCTGAGCTTCACACTGCGCGGAGACCGGGGTGACGCGTCGATCCGGATCGATCTGGTGGCCGCCGTCCTGATCGGTGCGGCCGTGGTCATGCTGACCCTCGGCTTCAACAACCTCAACACCTGGGGTGCGACGACCGCCTCGGAGGGGGCGCCGTTCAGCGTTTTCGGCCTGTCACCGGCGCCGGTGCTGATCGTGATCGGCATCATGCTCGGTCAGGCGTTCTTCCTGTGGACGCGGCGGCGCATGCGCCTGGGCAAGGTGCCGCTGATCGATCTGAGCGTCATCGACTCCCCGCGGGAGCGTGCGGCCGTGTACGCGATGTTCATCGTGGTCGCGCTCGAGGCCTGCGTGAACTTCTCGATCCCGCTGTACATCCAGATCGTGCAGGGACGCACGCCGTTCGACACCTCGCTGGCGATGATGCCGTTCAACCTCACCGTCTTCGTCACGGCGACGCTGGTCGTGCGGTTCTACAAGAAGTACCCGCCGCGCGTGATCGGCGTCTTCGGCTTCGTGCTCACCACAGCCGCCCTGTGCTGGCTGGCGTTCGTCGTGAACAACAACTGGGAGACGCTGCCGACCATCCTCGGGCTGTTCGTGTTCGGCGTCGGGCAGGGGGCGCTGGTCACTCTGGTGTTCAACGTGCTGGTCACGGCGGCGCCGACGAAGCTGGCCGGCGATGTGGGCTCGCTGCGCGGCACGACGCAGAACCTGGCGTCGGCCGTCGGCACCGCGGTGGCGGGCGCGCTGCTGGTCTCGCTGCTGGGGCTCAGCGTCGGCCGCGCGGTGGTGGAGCATCCTGAGATCCCGCCCTCGCTGGTCGCCCAGGTGAACATGGACAACGTCAACTTCATCAGCAACGACGAGCTGCGAAGCGTGCTCGAGCAGACCGACGCCACCGAGGCGCAGGTCGATGCCGCCGTCGCCGTGAACGAGGAGGTGCGCCTGCGCACCCTCAAGCTCGGACTGCTGCTGCTGGCCGGGATCAGCGCGCTCGCGATCATCCCGGCATCGCGTCTGCCGAGGTACAAGCCGGAGGAGATCCCCGACCCGTCTCCACCCAAGGTAACGAATCCATAACACATCTTCTCGAGAGCGTGACGCGCTGATTCTCGGGTTCCGGACACGGAACATCCAGGTCGGCGCGGGGTTTCGCCCAGGTCGCCGGGAGAGACTCGTTCTTCGTGCCCGGGTACCCGCTCCCGATGAGCAGCCCCGCGTGGGTCCGGGCCGACGACGACCCGAAAGTCGATACCCCATGTTCCACCACCAGAACACCCGTGCGTCCCGCCGGGTGGCTGCCGCCGCGTCCGCGAACTCGGCGATGCGCCGCCCCCTGATCGGCATCGCCGTGGGTGCAGCGCTGATCGCCACCGCAGCCGCAGGAATCGTCTACGCACCGGCCGCGCTCGGCGCGTACCCCACCGAGGCCGCCCTCGAGCAGGCATCCGACGCCGTCGACGACGGCAAGATCGCCCTCGTCAACGCCGAGGCGCTGAACAACGTCGTCGCGACCGCCGACATCTCGCTCGGCACGGTCACGACCGCCGTCGACTTCGTCGAACTGCGCAGTGACGTGCGGATGCTCGAAGGCGCCGACGACCTGTCGTCGCAGCGTCTGGCCGAGCTCACCGATGACGTCACCGCCGGCATCGCTGCGGTGGACGGGCGCAGGGACGCCATGCAGAACGCGCTGACCACCGCGCGGGTCAACAAGGCCGCCGAGAATGCCCGTCTGAAGGCCGAGGCCGAGCGGATCGCGGCCGAGAAGGCGGCGAAGAAGGCTGCCGAGGATGCCCGTCGTGCCGCGGAGGCACTGGCCGCAGGCAACACCCCCGACGGCGCCAAGGCGACGGCCAGGGCGATGGCCGCCGAGCGCTACGGCTGGGGCGAGGGCGAGTTCTCGTGCCTGGTCTCGCTGTGGACCAAGGAATCCGGCTGGAACTATCAGGCCTACAACCAGAACGGTGGCGCCACCGGCATCCCTCAGGCTCTGCCCGGTGACAAGATGGCCACCGCGGGCAGCGACTGGCGCACGAACGCCACCACGCAGATCTCGTGGGGCCTCGACTACATCCAGCGCGCGTACGGCTCGCCGTGCGCGGCGTGGGGTCACTCGCAGGCCGTCAACTGGTACTGAGCTCCACGGCGATCAGCGCAGTTCGGTGACCAGCACCGCGCTGGTGCCCGGCAGACGCGCCTCGAACACGTGGGGCGCGTCGCCGGCGTACGACAGGTAGTCGCCGGGATGCATGAGCTCGGGTGCCTCGGCGGGGCCGAGCAGCGCTTCGCCGCTGAGCAGCACGACGTGCTCGGTGGTTCCCGCGTGGTGCGGCAGAGACCGGCGCGGTTCCCCGGGCTCGGCCTGGATCAGGTAGATGTCGCGTCGCGTGCCGGGTGCCGCGGCTGAGAGCAGTGTCGCCAGGTACGGTGCGGCGGCCGAGGGTACGCCGGCGTGATCGCCGAGCCGGATCAGGCGGGGGGCGGTGACGCGCTCCTCGACCAGAGTGGCGAACGGGATGCCGAGGGCGTCGCCGATCGCCCACAGTGTCTCGACGCTGGGGTTCCCCGAACCGCTCTCCAGTTGCGAGATCGTCGCCTTCGACACGCTCGCTCGACGCGCGAGCTCGGACACCGACAGACCGGCGGCTTCGCGCTCGCGGCGCAGCGAGCGGGCCAGACGTTCACGCAGCTCCATGCCGTTTAGTATGTCAAACGAACGTTCAGCTTGACGGCCCGTCATCTGCTGTTCAGAATGATAGGCATGCGTTCAGTGGATCGAACAGTCGACGAGGTCGACGACGGTGCCGCAGCCCGGGAAGTGTGGCGAGAGGGGCTCGGCGTCGCGATCGCCACCAGCGCCTACGGCATCTCGTTCGGTGCGCTCGCGGTGGCGTCCGGCCTCGACGTCTGGCAGACCTGCGTGCTCAGCCTGCTGATGTTCACCGGCGGCTCGCAGTTCGCGTTCATCGGCGTCTTCGGCGCGGGTGGGATTGCCGCATTGCCCTCGGCCATCGCATCGGCGGCGCTGCTCGGCGTGCGCAACGTGGCCTACGGCATGCGCATGTCGTCGATCATCGGCGACGGGTTCTGGCGTCGCGCGGCCGCCGCCCAGGTCACCATCGACGAGTCCACCGCCGTCGCCATCTCGCAGGGCTCGACGCGGCTGCGCAGGCTCGGGTTCTGGATCACCGGGCTGGGCGTCTTCATCGGTTGGAACCTCACCACCCTCGCCGGAGCGCTGCTGGGTGACGTGCTCGGCGACCCGAAGACGTGGGGGCTCGACGCGGCCGCCGCTGCCGCGTTCCTCGCGCTGCTGTGGCCGCGGCTGAAACAGCGCCAGGCGGTCGCCGTCGGCGTCGCTGCGGCCGTCGTCGCCGCCTCGCTCACCCCGTTCCTGATGCCTGGGCTTCCGGTGCTCGTGGCCGCACTCGTGGCGATCCTGGTCGGCTGGTTCAACTGGCTCGGGCGCGATGACGCTCCGCCTGTGAAGGAGGTGTCACCGTGAGCGTGTGGAGTGCGGTGCTGCTGGCCGCGTGCATCTGCGTGGCGCTGAAGGCGTTCGGATACCTGATCCCCGCCCGCCTGCTCGAAGCCCCGCGCCCGGCGCGGATCTCCGATCTGCTCACCGTCGCGCTGCTGGGAGCGCTCGTCGCCGTGCAGACGCTGGGTGAGGGGCAGGCGGTGATCGTGGATGCCCGTGTGCCCGCCGTGCTGGTGGCGGCGGGGCTCCTGTGGATGCGGCAGTCGTTCCTCGTCGTCGTCGTGGCGGCCGCCGCCGTGGCCGCACTGCTGCGCCTGTTCGGCTTGGCGGTCTGACTCGGCATCCGGTGCCGGGCAACTAGGCTTGCTCTGTGCGCAGCATCCTCTCTCGCGGCCTGTCATGGCTCGCCGCCGCTCTCGTCGGCGCCGTCTACGGCGTCGCCGCCACCATCGCGCACAGCTTCACGCTCGGCCCGGTGCCGCTCGGGCTGATCGTCGGCGCCATCGGCTGCGGGGCGCTGCTGATCGCGCTGCGCGCGCTCACCGGAGACCGGTGGGCCGCACTGGCTGCGGGCATCGGCATGATGGCGCTGATCCTGGTGATCTCGCAGCGCGGCCCCGGGGGCTCGATCATCGTGCCGAACACGCCGCTGGGCAACATCTGGATGTACGTGGCGTCGGGCATCGTGCTGCTCGTCGTGGCCTGGCCCGACATGTCCAGGCTGCGCGCGCTGTCGTCGCCCCGGCCTGCGGCGACTCCGCCGGCAGAGGCTCGCACTCCCGAGGAGCCGTAGACTGGTCATGTGACGTATGTGATCGCTCTTCCCTGTGTCGATGTCAAGGACCGTGCCTGCGTCGACGAGTGCCCGGTGGACTGCATCTACGAGGGCGAGCGGATGCTGTACATCCACCCCGACGAGTGCGTCGACTGCGGCGCCTGCGAGCCGGTGTGCCCGGTCGAGGCGATCTACTACGAGGACGACCTCCCCGAGGAATGGGCCGACTACTACAAGGCCAACGTCGAGTTCTTCAATGAGATCGGCTCTCCCGGCGGCGCCGCCAAGGTCGGCGTCTACGACTTCGATCACCCCGTGATCTCGGTGCTGCCCCCGCAGGGGGAGTAGATGGGCGTCCGCGACCTCGCCGACTACCCCTGGGATGCGGTCGTCCCCTACCGTGAGCGTGCAGCGCAGCATCCCGACGGTCTCGTCGACCTCTCCATCGGATCGCCGGTCGATCCGACGCCCGAGGTGATCCGCGCGGCGCTCGCCGAGGCGACCGACGCGCACGCCTACCCGCAAACCGTCGGCACGCCCGCCGTGCGCGCCGCGATCGTCGACTGGTACGCCCGACGCCGTGGCGTTCCCGACCTGCGTGAGGCGAACGTGCTGCCCACGATCGGCTCGAAGGAGCTGGTCGCACTGCTGCCGACGCTCCTCGGCCTCGGAGCGGGCGACATCGTCGTGCACCCGCGCGTCGCGTACCCCACCTATGCGGTGGGTGCGGCGATCGTGGACGCCGTCGCGGTCGCTGCCGACGACCCGGCCGAGTGGCCCGAGGGCGCGAAGCTGATCTGGATCAACACCCCCGGCAACCCTGACGGACGCACCTGGAGCGTCGACGAGCTGGCGGTCGCGGTGCGCCGTGCCCGTGAACTGGGGGCTGTGCTGGCCAGCGACGAGTGCTACGCCGAGCTCGGCTGGGACGGCCCGTGGGCTGAGGAGATCATCCCGTCGGTGCTCGACCCCCGGGTGACCGGCGGTACGCGCGCGGGCCTGCTCAGCGTCTATTCGCTCAGCAAGCAGTCGAACCTCGCCGGCTACCGCGCCGCGTTCATCGCGGGCTGCGCGCGCATCGTCGGCGACGTGCTCACGGCCCGCAAGCATCTCGGCCTCATGCCGCCCGCGCCCGTGCAGCATGCGATGGCCGTCGCCCTGCGCGACGACGCGCACGTCGCGGCGCAGAAGGAGCTGTACCGGCAGCGTCGGGATGCCCTCGTGCCCGCGCTGCGGCAGGCAGGGTTCCGCATCGACGGCTCCGAGGCCGGTCTGTACCTGTGGGTCACCGAGGGGCGCGACGCCTGGGAGTCGATGGATCGGCTCGCGGCACTGGGTATCCTGGCCGGCCCCGGTCACTTCTACGGTGCGCACTCCGCCGATCATGTGCGGCTGTCGCTGACCGCCCCGCTCGAGCGCGTGCAGCAGGCGGCGGCCAGACTCGCCGTATCGACCTGAGGCGCTTTGTGGTGATCCTTGCCCGAAGTGGCGATCTCTTGGTGGATGTCACAGTAGGCCGGAGGCACAGCTAGGCTGTAAGAGCGATGTGATCGTGCGCGGTCCGGTGCCATTCGACCCGAGACGCGCTGCCCCCGGCCATCGCCCTTGACGACACAGACGCAGCAGGAGGTTGGCGTGAGCGCAGCTCAGCCCGAGAAGGCGACTCTCTCGATCGGCGGTACCACGGCGGAGTTCCCTCTCTTGCGCTCGACCAGTGGCATCGACAGCATCGACTTCTCGACGTTGACGCGCCAGACCGGCTACACGGGTCTCGACTACGGCTTCGTGAACACGGCGTCGACCAAGTCGGCGATCACTTTCATCGACGGAGACAAGGGCATCCTGCGCTACCGCGGGTACCCGATCGAGCAGGTCGCCAAGAACTGCACCTACCTCGAGGTCGCCTGGCTGCTCATCTACGGCGAGCTGCCCACGGCATCCGAGCTGGCCGACTTCGACGAGCGCATCCGTCGCCACACCCTGCTGCACGAAGACCTGAAGCGCTTCTTCTCGGCGCTGCCGCACACCGCGCACCCGATGTCGGTGCTGTCATCTGCAGTCGCGGCGCTGTCGACGTACTACGAGGGCCAGACCGACCCGAACAACCCCGAGCACGTCGAGCTGAACATGGTGCGCATGCTCGCCAAGCTGCCGGTGATCGCGGCGTACGCGCACAAGAAGAGCGTCGGACAGGCCTTCCTGTACCCCGACAACTCGCTCAGCTTCGTCGACAACTTCCTGAAGCTGAACTTCGGCGTGCTCTCCGAGCCGTACGAGGTCAATCCCGTCATGTCGAAGGCTCTCGAGCTTCTGCTGATCCTGCACGAGGACCACGAGCAGAACGCCTCCACGTCGACCGTGCGCCTGGTGGGCTCCACCGGCGCCAACCAGTTCGCGTCGATCTCGGCGGGCATCCAGGCCCTTTCCGGCCCGCTGCACGGCGGTGCCAACGAGGCCGTGCTCACCATGCTCGGACAGATCCGCGAGTCGGGTCAGAGCGTGCAGCGCTTCGTCGAGCGCGTGAAGAACAAGGAAGACGGTGTGAAGCTGATGGGCTTCGGGCACCGCGTCTACAAGAACTACGACCCGCGCGCGAAGCTCGTCAAGGAAGCCGCCGACGAGGTGCTCGCATCCCTCGGCGTCAGCGACCCGCTGCTGGACCTCGCCAAGGAGCTCGAGGAGATCGCCCTCGCGGACGACTACTTCAAGGAGCGCCGCCTGTACCCGAACGTCGACTTCTACACCGGCGTGATCTACAAGGCGATGGGCTTCCCGACCCGCATGTTCACCGTGCTGTTCGCGATCGGCCGGCTTCCCGGCTGGCTGGCGCAGTGGCGCGAGCTGAGCCTCGACCCGCAGACCAAGATCGGCCGTCCCCAGCAGCTGTACACGGGTTCGCCCGAGCGGCAGTTCCCGACGCGCTGACACCGGGTCATGAGACAGAGAAGCCGGCCACCCCTCGCGGGGTGGCCGGCTTCTCTTCGTCGTGGTGCTGTTCAGGTCGCAATGGATGCCGCTTGCGCGCCCGCGAAGCGGCATCCATTGCGACCTGGAGTGTCGGATGCCTGTCAGCGGCCCTGCGGGCGGCTGGCGCGACGCGAACCCTGGCGGCCGGCTCCCTGAGGCGGTCGCTGGCTCGTCGGACGCTGACCCTGACCTGTCTCGCTCGAGTAGCGTGCGACGGAACCGCTGCGAGTGCTGCCGCTGTGGTCGGATGCCCCGCCCTGGCCGCGCCCGCTGCGGCGACCGCCCTGGCCACTACCGCCCTGGGCGTTGCGACCCTGACCGCCACGGCCCTGGCCGTTGCCACCCTGGCCGTTGCCACCCTGCGGGTTGCCGCGCTGGCCGCGACCGCGCGAGCGCTGACCGCCCTGCGATCCCGTACCGTCCTGCGATCCGGTTGCGCCGGCCGCCTTCTTCTTAGGCTGGTTCTTCTGCTGCTGCTGAGGGGGAGTGGGCTTCACGTGCGGCGCGCGCTCGCCCACGAGCTCGGCGACGGCTTCGGCCGTGGCGGGCTCGGGCGACACCTTGATGGCGGCCTTGCGCAGCAGGTCGTGCACGTCACGACGCTGCTCGGGCAGCATCAGCGTGACCACGGTGCCGGCGGCGCCGGCGCGGGCGGTGCGACCCGAGCGGTGCAGGTACGCCTTGTGCTCGACCGGCGGGTCGACGTGCACGACCAGCTCGACGTCGTCGACGTGCACACCGCGCGCCGCCACATCGGTGGCGACCAGCACGCGGACCCCGCCTGCGGCCGGGTCGGCGCCGAACGCGGCGAGGTTGCGCTCGCGGGCGTTCTGGCCGAGGTTTCCGTGCAGGTCGACGGCGGGGATGCCCGCAGAGGTCAGCTGCTTCGCGAGCTTCTTGGCGTGGTGCTTGGTGCGCGTGAACAGGATGCGGCGCCCGGTGCCCGAGGCCATGTCGTGCACGAGCGTCTTCTTGGCATCGGCGTCGGCGGCGACGAGCACGCGGTGCGTCATCTCGCCCACCGGCACGCTGGCCTCATCGACCTCGTGACTGACGGGGTCGTGCAGGAAGCGCTTGGCCAGTGCGTCGATGCCACGGTCGAGCGTGGCGCTGAACAGCAGGCGCTGACCGCGCGGCGGCGTGGCCGAGAGGATGCGGGTGACACCGGGCAGGAAGCCCAGGTCGGCCATGTGGTCGGCCTCGTCGAGCACGGCGATCTCGACGGCATCCAGTGAGACGATGCGCTGCTTCATGAGGTCTTCGAGGCGACCGGGGCAGGCCACCATGATGTCGACGCCGCCGCGCAGCGCCTGCTCCTGCGGGCGCTGGCTGACACCGCCGAACACGGTCGTGACGCGCAGGCCGACGGCCTCGGCGAGCGGCTTGATGGTTGCGGCGATCTGCGTCGCCAGCTCGCGGGTCGGCGCCAGCACGAGTCCGCGCGGACGGCCGGCCTGGCGCTTCGCGCCCGAGGCAGCGAGGCGCGCGACCAGCGGCAGCGCGAAGGCGATGGTCTTGCCGCTGCCGGTGCGGCCACGACCGAGCAGGTCACGACCGGCGAGGGAATCGGGGAGCGTGTCGCGCTGGATGGCGAACGGCTCGGTCTTGCCGTCTGCGGCGAGCACGTTCGCGAGTGACGCGGGCACGCCGAGATCGAGGAAGGAAGGCATAGGGGTATCTCCGTAAAAGCGCAGCGGTGCTGCGAAAGTGGGCGACGGCGCGGGATCGCGCATCGGTTCGCCGCTCGAGGGGCCGCTGCCGGAGATCGTTATCGGATGCCGGTGCGGAGTGTATCGACGACGCAGACGTCTCGCTTCGCGAGGGGCGTCGGATCAACCCTAGCAGTGCGGTGCCGCCGCACCTGTGCAAGCGCCGAAACGCCCGATTCCTGCCGACGCCCCCTCAGGGCGCCCGCGCCCCCTCCGAACTGCGTCGCCAGGGAGGGGCCCGGGCTACCAGAGGGGGCCTCGACGGGCCGGGGTAAGGCAGGTCAGGCGTGCAGAGTCTCGTTGAGGGTCACGCCGTGACCTGTGCGCTGCGTGGCCTCGATCGCGCCGGTGAGCGAGTTGCGCCGGAACAGCAGGCCGGGGCGGCCCGACAGCTCGGCGGCCTTCACCGAGGGTTTGCGGCCGTCGGCATCCACCGGTGCGTCGCTGAGCACCACCTTCGAGCCGGCCGTCACGTACAGACCCGCCTCGACGACGCTGTCATCACCCAGCGAGATGCCGATCCCGGCGTTCGCGCCGAGCAGGGTGCGTGCGCCGATCGACACGCGGTGCTGGCCGCCGCCCGACAGCGTGCCCATGATCGAGGCTCCGCCGCCGATGTCGCTGTCGGCACCGACGACGACGCCCTGCGAGATGCGGCCCTCGACCATCGCGGCACCGAGCGTGCCGGCGTTGAAGTTCACGAAGCCCTCGTGCATCACGGTCGTGCCGGGGGAGAGGTGTGCTCCCAGGCGCACCCGCGAGGCGTCGGCGATGCGGACGCCCTCGGGCTGCACGTAGTCGGTGAGCCGCGGGAACTTGTCGAGGCCCTGCACCTGGATGCCGTGCCGCTGCAGCGCGGGCCGCAGTCGGGCGGCGTCGGCGGGCAGCATCGGGCCCGCGGTGGTCCACGCCACGTTCGGCAGGTGCGCGAAGATGCCGTCGAGGTTGACCTCGTTGGGGCGCACCAGCAGGTGCGACAGCGCGTGCAGGCGCAGGTACGCGTCGGTGGTGGATGCCACGGCGGCGTCCAGATCGATCGCGACCCGCACGACCTCGGTGCGCACCGCGCGACGCTCATCCGGGCCGGCGTGCTGGTCGAGGTCGGCGGCGCCACGGGCATCCGACTCCGTGTCGATGCCTGTGCCGAAGCCGAGGTCGGCGAACCACGCATCCAGCGTCGTGCCGGGCGAGGCGCTCGCCTCGTCGGTGATGGTCGTCAGTCCGATACCCCACACGGTGCGCTCACTGCTCATCCGTCTACGGTAACGCCCGCGCGGGGGTCGTCCGCGCGCCGTGACGGCGTCGATAGGCTGGAGCGCATGGTGCTCGATCTGACCGCGTCCGCCGCCGACCTCACACGCGCCCTGTGCGACATCCCCAGTGTCTCGGGAGGTGAGGGGCCGCTGGCCGATGAGATCGAGGCGGCGATCGCCGCGCACGAGCACCTCGAGGTGACCCGTCACGGCAACACCATCGTCGCCCGCACGAACCTCGGGCGTGCGCAGCGGGTCGTGATCGCGGGACACATCGACACCGTGCCCATCAACGGCAATGTGCCCACTCGTGACGTCGATGTCGATGGCGCCCCGCACATCCGGGGGCGCGGAACGGTCGACATGAAGGCCGGTGTGGCGGTGCAGCTGAAGCTCGCGGCCGAGCTGACCGCA
This sequence comes from Microbacterium bandirmense, assembly GCF_037204185.1. Taxonomy (NCBI): domain Bacteria; kingdom Bacillati; phylum Actinomycetota; class Actinomycetes; order Micrococcales; family Microbacteriaceae; genus Microbacterium; species Microbacterium bandirmense. The sequence goes on from NZ_JBBDGM010000002.1 coordinate 247,641, forward strand.
CCCGCCGTCGACGTCACCTGGATGTGGTACGACAACGAAGAGGTCGAGGAGTCGAAGAACGGCCTGTTCCTGCTGTCGGCCGCACGGCCCGACCTGTTCGCCGCGGACTTCGCCATCCTCGGCGAACCGTCCGACGGGCGCGTGGAGGGCGGATGCAACGGAACGCTGCGCGCGATCGTTCGCACGCACGGTGTGCGCGCACACAGCGCCCGCTCATGGGTCGGTGAGAACGCCATCCACGGTGCAGCCCCGATCCTCGCCAGGCTCGCCGAGTACCGCGCCCGCGAGATCGAGGTCGAGGGCCTCCGCTACCGCGAGGGCCTGAACGCGGTCGCCATCCGCGGCGGGATCGCCGGCAACGTCATCCCCGATCTGTGCGAGGTGGAGGTCAACTACCGCTTCGCACCCAGCAAGGGCGTCGCCGAGGCCCAGGCGCACGTGCGCGGCGCGTTCGAGGGCTTCGAGGTCGAGTTCACCGATGCCGCCGCCGGCGCCAAGCCCGGACTCGACGCCCCCGTCGCGCAGCAGTTCCTCGCCGCGGTCGGCGCCGAGGCGCACGCGAAGTACGGCTGGACCGACGTGGCGCGGTTCTCGGCGATGGGCGTGCCGGCGGTCAATTACGGGCCCGGTGACCCCCATCTCGCCCATCACGACGAGGAGCGCGTGCCCCTCGCGCAGATCGACGAGGTCGAACGCGGACTGCGGGCGTGGCTGAGCGGCAGCTGACCGCGGGCGGCCCCGGCGGGGGTCCAGCGGCGCGGGTCTGGGCGGTGCGCACCTGGGCGCGTCTTCCGGTCGCCGGCCGCATCGCCATCATCTACCTGCTCGCGCGGCTGGTCACCACGGGGCTGATGGTGCTGACCTCGAGCCTGTCTGCACCACCGTCGCGGTTCGGACTTCAGCCGACCCTGGGCGAGTACGTGCTCGGCTGGGATGCGCAGTGGTACTGGTGGGTGGCAGAGAACGGGTACCCGTCGACGCTGCCTGTGACACCCGCGGGGGATGTGACCGAGAACGCGTGGGCGTTCATGCCGGTGTACGCATATCTCGCGAAGGTCGTCGGCTTCGGCGACTGGGGCGCCGGCGCGCTGCTGGTCTCGCTGATCGCCGGATTCCTGGCCTGCCTCGCCCTGCACCGGTTGCTCAGACCGCGGATCGGCTCGACGGCGGCGCTGTGGGCCGTGGTGTTCTTCGCGAACGGCCCGCTGGCGGCGCTGTTCCAGGTCGGCTACGCCGAGACGCTGTTCGTGCTGCTGCTGCTGGTCGCACTCGACCTGGCGTCGCGGCACCGCTATCCGCTGCTCTACCTGCTGATCCCGGTGATGGGGTACACCCGCCCCGGCATCCTCGCCTTCGCGCTGTTCCTCGGTCTGCACGGCATCGTGCGATGGCTGCGTCGGCGACGCGAGCCGCTGCCCGTGCGCGACATGGTGCACATCGTCGCACTGGGCGCGCTCGCCACGGTCGTGGGATTCAGCTGGCAGGTGATCGCGGCGATCGTCACCGGTGATCCTGGCGCGTACCTGAAGACCGAGCTGTCCTGGCGTCGCAACTGGCTCACCGACCCCCGCCCCGACTTCTTCCCGTTCGAGGGCTTCGTACGCGGCGCCGAGTTCTGGGCGATGAAATGGGGGATGCCCGCGTGGTTCGGCTGGATCCTGCTGGTCGCCCTGGTGGTGGGGATCGCGCTGATCCTGCTGCGTGCGCGCGCCGTGCGTCGGCTGGGCAGTGACATCCGGCTGTGGAGTGCCAGCTACGTGCTCTACCTGCTGGCGGTGTTCTTCCCGCAGTCGAGCACGTTCCGCCTGCTGATGCCCCTGACGCCCCTCGTCGGGGCGCTGGCGGTGCCGCGGTCGCGCACCTATCGCTGGGGGATGCTGCTGCTGTGCCTGCTGCTGCAGTGGCTGTGGATCCACGTCATGTACGGGCTCGCGCAGACGTACTGGCAGGTTCCGTAGATCACACCCGACGCGGCTCGTGTCGCGGCGGGCGACGGGGCGCACAGCATACCGATAAACTCGATGCATACCACCGAGGAAAGGGAGCCACGATGGCAGCGATGAAGCCGAGGACGGGCGACGGGCCGATGGAGGCTGTGAAGGAAGGGCGACTCATCATCGTGCGGGTTCCGCTCGAAGGCGGCGGCCGTCTGGTCGTATCCGTGAACGACGACGAAGCGAAGGAGCTTCACGACGTGCTGGCCGCCGTTGTGAACGCGGCCTGACCGACACCCACGAGATCAGCTCAGAGAAGAAGGGCGATGGACATGGTCCATCGCCCTTCTTCGTGTCTGCGGAGCCGCTACTCCGAGATCCTGGCGAGCTGCAGCAGCCCTTCGCCGGTGGTCGACAGGGCGGCGAGCACGGCCTGCGACTCCTGGGTCTCCTGCAGCAGGGAGCGGTACGCGGTGGTGATCTCATCGCGCTGCACCGGGTCGGCGACCTTGCCGCCGGCCAGCACGCGCGGCACCAGCACGAGTCCGCCGGTTCGCACCAGGCGCAGGCTGTGCTCGACGTACTCGATCACGTTCTCGGGGTCGGCGTCGACGAGCACGATGTCGTAGGCGCCCTCGTTCATGCGGGGCAGCACGTCGGCCGCGCGGCCGGTGATGAAGCGTGCGCGCGCGGGCGGGATCTTCGCATCGGCGAACGACTGGCGCGCCACACCGAGATGCTCGGGCTCGTTGTCGATGGTGGTCAGCACGGCCTGCGGGGCGCCGCGCATGAGCCACAGCCCCGAGACGCCGGCCCCGGTGCCGATCTCGACGATGGAGCGCGCACCGCTGGTGGCCGCGAGCACCGCGAGCTGTGCGCCGATGCCGGGACTGACCGGCGCGGCGCCGAGCTCGACGGCGTGCGCGCGGGCGCGGGAGATGGCCGACGGCTCCACGATGGTCTCGCGGGCGAATCGGGCGTTCGCGTCGTGTTCGCTCATGGGTCGCTCCTGAGAAAGGTTCGGGGGTACTGACAGCGTAAGTGCCCCGAGTGGATCACAGCGTGAGGCGCGGCGGGTAGCCTAAGGGGATGGAACTGGGGCTGACCTTCGACAAGCTGCTGCTGATCGGGCTTGTCGCTGTGCTCATCATCGGTCCCGAGCGGCTGCCGAAGGCGGCGGAGTCGTTCTCGAAGTTCGTGCGTCGCGCGGGGGAGTACCTGCGTGACACGCGAAGCAAGATGCGCGACGAGCTCGGTCCCGAGATCGATGAGGTCGACTGGCGCAAGCTCGACCCGCGGCAGTACGACCCGCGGCGCATCATCCGGGATGCGCTGTTCGAAGAGCCGGAGTTCGACAGCACCCCGGCGGCCAAGCCGGCGACCCCTGCCGCGTCGAGCAATCCCTTCACGACCGACCCGGTGACGCCGGTACGTCAGCCGATGGTGCGCACGTCGTTCTCGCGGATGAGCCCGCCGCCGTTCGACGTCGAGGCCACCTGAGCCCGATCTCGGCCGATCTCGCCCGATCTCGGTGAGCCTCAGCTCGGCCGCAGCGGAAGCGACCGGCCGGCGAGGCTGCGACCGTGCTGCGCGATGTCGCGCGCCAGCGTGATGATCGCCTGCGCCGCGACGTCGTCCGGCCGAGCGAGCACGACCGGTTCGCCGGAGTCGCCACCCTGACGCAGCGCCGGACTGAGCGGGATGGATGCCAGCAGCGGCACGTTCTCGTCAGCGCTCAGCGCCTCGGCCACCTCGGCGCCGCCACCGGAGCCGAACAGGTCGAGCACCGTGCCGTCGGGCAGGGTGAGGGCCGCCATGTTCTCGACCACGCCGATCACGCGCTGCCCGGTCTGCCGGGCCACCAGACCCGAACGGATCGCGACGTCGGCGGCGGCCGGCTGCGGAGTGGTCACCACGAGCACCTCGGCGTGCGGCAGGATCTGCCCGATCGAGATCGCGACGTCGCCGGTGCCCGGGGGCATGTCGATCAGCAGCACGTCCAGATCGCCGAAGAACACGTCGGTGAGGAACTGCTGCACGGTGCGGTGCAGCATCGGGCCGCGCCAGGCCACCACGCCCTCGCCCTCGCGCAGGAACATCCCGATCGACACGGTCTTCACGTCGTGCGCCACCGGGGGGAGCATCAGATCGTCGATGCGCGTCGGCTGCGTGCCCGGGGTGATGCCGAGCAGGCCGGGGATCGAGAAGCCGTGCACATCGGCATCCACCAGCCCCACCCGCAGACCGCGCTGGGCGAGCGCGACGGCGAGGTTGGCGGTGACGGTCGACTTGCCGACGCCGCCCTTGCCGCTCGAGACGAGGATGACGCGCGTCAGGGAGTCGGGGCCGAACGGCATCTGCCGCGCGGGCCGCCCGTCGCGCAGCTTCTCGGTGAGCGCCCGCCGCTCCTCGGGGGTCATCACGCCGACATCGACGGTGACGCCGACGATGTCGGGGACGGATGCTGCAGCATCCCGCACATCCTGCTCGATGCGCTGGGCCGCCGGGCATCCGACGATGGTGAGTGCGATGCCCACGTGCGCGATCCCGTCGTCGACGGTGATCTCGCGCACCATGTCGAGGTCGCCGATCGGCCGGCGCAGCTCGGGATCGGTGACCGCGGCGACCGCGGTGCGGACGCGGTCAGCGAGCATCGTCATCGCCCAGCTCCGCGAGTATCGCCCGCAGCTCCTGTCGCAGCACATCGCGGCTGACCGCCTGCGCACTGCTCTCCTCCAGCGCGAGGCGCAGCGCGACGATCTCACGGGCGAGGTACTCGGTGTCGGCGAGGTTGCGCTCGGCGCGCTGCCGATCCTGCTCGATCTGCACGCGATCGCGGTCGTCCTGACGGTTCTGCGCGAGCAGGATCAGCGGGGCCGCGTACGAGGCCTGCAGCGACAGCATCAGCGTCAGGGCGGTGAAGCCGAGGGCCGCGTCGTCGAAGCGCAGCGATTCGGGCATCAGGGTGTTCCACACGATCCATGCGGCGCAGAACAGGGTGAGGATCACCAGGAACGCGGGTGTTCCCATCGCGCGGGCGACCCACTCCGTGAATCGACCGAAGCGGTCGCGAGAGGGGGCGGGAACGCGTGCGGCACCGCGGGTGCCTGGGGTGTCGAGACGTGCGGCGCGGGCCATCATCGGGCACCTTCCACGGTCGCGTCCTCGGCATCGGTCGTACGCCAGTCATCGGGCAGCAGGTAGTCGAGCACGTCGTCGACGCTGATGGCGCCGACCAGTCGGTGCACCGGGTCGACCACGGGCAGTGAGACGAGATCGTAGCTCGCAAGCATCCTGGCGACCTCGGCCGCCGAGGCGGTGACCGAGACCGGTTCGAGGCTGTCGTCGAGGATGGCCCCCAGGCGTTCGTGCGGGGGATAGCGCAGCATCCGCTGGAAGTGCACGACTCCGAGCAGGCGGCCGGTCGGCGTCTCGAACGGCGGCAGGGTCACGAACACCGCCGCGGCCAGCGCGGGGTGCAGCTCGTGTCGGCGGATCAGGGCGAGCGCCTCGGCGACGGTCGCGTCGGCCGAGAGGATGATCGGCTCGGTCGTCATCAGTCCGCCGGCCGTATCGGGGCCGTACCGCAGCAGCGTGCGCACGTCCTCGGCTTCGTCGGGGTCCATCAGCGCGAGCAGCTGCTCGAGGCGCTCCTTGGGCAGCTGGGCGAGCAGGTCGGCGGCGTCGTCGGGCTCCATCTCGTCGAGCACGTCGGCGGCGCGCTCGTCGCCGAGGCGATCGAGGATGTTCACCTGATCGTTCTCCGGCATCTCCTCCAGCGCGTCGGCCAGACGCTCGTCGGGCAGTTCCTCGGCGACCTCGATGCGTCGCTGCTGGGGCAGGTCCAGCAGCGACGTGGCCAGGTCGGCGGCGTGCAGCTCGGAGTACGAGGCGACGAGCTGCTCGGCGGACTGCGCCTCGCCGGGATTGCGCAGCTCGGCGACCTCGCTCCACGCCGCGAAGGTCGTCGGACCCTTCGCGAAGGGCGAGGGGTTGGTCTTCGGCTTGCGCAGGAACAGCTGGGTGATCGCCCACTCGCCGTGGCGGTCCTGCTCGATGGCGGCGTCTTCGACGATGGCGTTGCCCGAGCCGTCGACGAGGCTCACCCGCCGGCCGAGGAACTCGGCGAGCACGCGCACCTCGCCGTGACGCGGCTGGAACCGCCGGACGTTGATCAGGCCGGTGCTGATGACCTGCCCTGCACGGATCGACGTGACGCGTCCGATCGAGAGGAACACCTGGCGGCGGCCGGGAATCTCGATGACGAGTCCGATCACGCGAGGTGCCGCGGTTTTTCGGTACACGATGACGACATCGCGGACCTTGCCGACCCGGTCGCCGACGGGATCGAAGACGGCGCATCCGGCCAGACGCGCGACGAAGACCCGTTGTGTGCTCACGGCTCCAGCGTAGTCCGGACGGCCCGTGTGGCCGCGGCAGGTGTCGTCCCACAGGCGTCGATGGAACAATGGCGGGATGAGCATGCTGAATCGCCCGGTGAACGGCAATGACCTCGGCGAGGTCATCGTCTCCACACGCGACTACGAGGCCGCCCAGAAGACGGTGTCGAAACTGATCGCCGGCGAGGTGCCGGCACGCGACATCGCCATCGTGGGTGAGGGCGTGCGCACGGTGGAGCGGGTGACGGGACGGCTCGGCTACGCCTCCGCCGCACGCTCGGGTGCGATCAACGGCGTGCTGATCGGATTGCTGCTGTCGGCGATCATGCTGTTCGGCAACCCGGATGCACCGCTCTCGCTGTTCCTCGGGTTCTTGCTCGTGGGTGTCGCGCTCGGCATGATCATGAGCTTGATCACGTATGCGATCGTGCGCCGGCGGCGTGACTTCGCGAGTGTGTCGCAGATGCTCGCCGACCACTACGAGGTGCGCGTGCAGGCGGCTTCGCTCGCGAAGGCGCGTCAGGTGGTCGGCCAGGAGCGTCCGGTGACGCCGCGCCCCGCGGTCGACCTGAGCGAGCCGCCCCGGTACGGGGAGCGGATCACGCCGGGTGGCCAGGGCGCTCAGGGTGGCCAGGGCGCTCAGGGTAGCCACGGTGGCCAGGGTGCTGCCGCGGCGTCGGGGGCGGGCGCGGCGCACGCTCCCGCTGCGCACACGGCTCCCGCTCCGCACACGGCTCCCGCTCCGCACACGGCTCCCGCTCCGCACACGGCTCCCGCTCCGCCCCCGCCGCCGCCCCTTCCCGCGCCCGCCGCTGCGCAGGCGCCTGCGCCGGCTGCCGCGCCTGGTGCCGATTCGACGCCGAATGCCGCGGAGGCTGAAGGTGCTGCTGGCGCGTCGGATGCCGGTGCGGCGGATGCCCGCGGCGCTGGTGCTGCCGATGATGCCGGCACCGGTCAGGCCGGCACTGGTGAGGGTGGCGCCGAAGAGCCTCCCGCCGAGGGACGATGACGTCAACGCCCCGCCCCGTGACCGGTGTGTCGGCCTGGGCGTGGGGCCTGCTCGTGCTGCTGCCGCTTCCTCTGCTCGGTCCGCTGTTGGCCGGCGGCGGCATGGTCGCCTCATACCGCTCACTGGCCCGTGAGGGTGCAGTGGCGAAGGCGAATGCGACGTCCGCACGACAATGGGGCGCACTCTTCCTCATCGTCTCGACCGGTCTGCTGGTGGCGCAGCTGGTGTGGGGTCTGATCCGCATGACGCAGCCGAGCGCGCCGGCTTCGGGATTCTTCCCTCAGGGCATCCCGATCACGCTCTATGCGATCGTGTGCGTCGTGCATCTCGTCGTCGTGATCGCCGCAGTCGTCCGCGCCCGGCGTGGCGAGGTCGTGCGGCTGCCGTTGCTGCGGAGCCCGTCGTGATCGTCGAGGTGCCGCTGCCGAGCGGTGCAGTGCGGGTGACGACGGCCTGGGAGCAGCCCGCGGGCACATCGCGCGGTGTCGTGGCGATCGCCCACGGCGCGGGCGCCGGCATGGGGCATCCGTTCCTCGTCGGCTTCGCCGACACCCTGCGCGAGCAGGGATTCACGACTCTGCGGTTCAACTTCCCGTATGTCGAGGCGGGGCGGCGCATGCCGGGCCCGGCCGCGCACGCGATCGCGACGTGGCGGGTGGTGGTCGACGCGATCCGCGCCGAGCAGCCGCATGCCGTCGTGTGGGCGTGCGGCAAGTCGTACGGCGGGCGGATGGCATCGATGGCGTCGGCCGAGGGTGTGGAGCTGGATGGGCTGGTGTACCTCGGCTACCCTCTGCACCCACCGGGGAAGCCCGAGAAGCCGCGCGTCGAGCATCTGCCCGCGGTGCGCCCGCCGCAGCTGTTCGTGGAGGGCACGAATGACCCGTTCGTGCAGCCGTTGTCGCAGCTCGAGGACGCGGTGTCATCGTGTCAGGATGCCCGGATCGAGTGGATCGACGGAGGTGGGCACTCCTTCGAGGTGAAGGGCAACAAGCGTCCTGCCGACGAGGTGGGTGCGTCGCTTGCGCCGCTGGTCGCGGCGTTCATCGCGGAGCACGCTGCTGCCTGAGTGGGCGCCGCCCCCCGGTTGCGGGCCCAAGGGCTCAGGGACTCAGCGGCGTGGTTCGGATGCCGTGCGCCAGGCGCCGGAGAGTCGTGACTGCAGTGCGCGCAGCGCACCGAGGATCTTCAGCAGGGGAGCTTCGCCGAACCGATGCTCGCCGCCGCGGACCAGTCTGCTCGCGAGGTCCGGACGCTGCCGCCAGAGGATCTCGCGCCCCAGCTCGGCGTGCGGGGCGTTGGAGACGATCTTGATGGTGTCGGCGTCCTCGAGGTGGGGGAGGGCGTTGGCGATGTTCTGCCAGGTCGAGCGGCTGTCGGGATCGAGCGCGATCGGCCCGGCGAAGCCGAGCACGTCGCGCGCATAGCGCTGCATGACCTCCGCTTCGGTGATCTCGCCGCCGACCGCGCCGCCGCAGAGCACGAGCAGCTGCTGTGCGGTCGTCGGGTCGAGCGATCGGATGCCCGCGCGCACGCGGAACCGGTTGACGATGTTCGCGCGCTCGCCGCGGTTGCGGAAGCCGAGCACGACGACGACGTCGGTGCGTGGGCTGCCGACTGCCGGTCCGCCGGTGGGTGGTCGGCGGCTCGCGGTGGTCGAAATCGGGGCAGGCGCGCCGAGTCGGCGGCTGCTGGCCCGCCTGTCGACGTATTCCGCCCACAGCCAGACGGCGGATGCTGCGGCGCAGACTGCTGCCGCGATGCGGGTGAGACGTGAGACCGGCACAACCGCAACCCTAGACGCCGGTTCTCGGGCTCAGAAGGGAGAGCTCGTCACGGTCAGAAGGGAGCGAGCGCAGCGGCCGGCACCGCGGCCCAGGGGTCGTGGTGGTCGCCGGGGTCGTCCGACTCGAGATCGACCTGTGCATCGGCGGAGGGATCGGCATCGGCGAACGTCACGGTGTTCTGCGGCGGAAGTTTGTCGATGTACGCGTGGCCGGTGGGGCTGGTCCATTCGAGCAGCCCGTCGCCGAGCTGGGTGACGTGCCAGGGGGAGTGGTGCTTGAGGGTGTGATGTCGCCGGCACAGCGCCGCGAGGTTTCCCTCTTCGGTCGGTCCGCCGAGCGCGGCGTCGTGGGTGTGATCGAGGTCGCTGTCGCGCACGGGCATCCGACAGGTGGGGAATCGGCAGCGCTGATCGCGCGCCCGCAGCTGCCGTCGCAGTCTCTGGCCGGGCCGGTATCGGTCGGTGGCCAGCAGCACGCCGGTGAACGGGTGGGTGAGCAGTCGATCCCACCCGGACGCGGCCCCGGCGAGCAGTCGTGCCGTGTGCGGGTCGATCGGTCCGCGCCCGTCCAACTCTGCCGCGGGTGACGCGATACCGCCCGCACGCCCGATCAGGGTGAGCGCGGGGATGGTGATGCTGATGTTCGCAGTGATCGCGGAAAGCAGACCGTCTTCGGTGTCATGTCCGGTCGGTGCACCGGTCAGAAGCAGATCCATCGCGATGTCGAGGCGCTTCTGGTTCAGGGTGCGCGGATCCGAGCCATCGTCGTCTGAACCGGCGGCGCTTGCTTCGGAGTCGGCCTTGGCCATGGTGGTGAGCCGATCGAACGCCCCATGAATCAGCGCGGAGGGGCCGTACAGGTGCAGTTCGGCCATCGCGTCAGGGTGATCCTTCGCCCAGGCACTGCGCTGCTCGCGCGCGTCCTGATGGCGTTCCTCTATCGTGCGGGCCTGGTACTGCTGGGCGATCCGCTCCGCGACGGGGCGCACCCGGTTCGGCGACTCGTCCTCGGCGAACTCCAGCACCCGCGCCGAATACTCCGCCCGAGCGTCGGGATCCTCGATGTGTTCGCCGGCGTCGATGATCACCCGGGCGTGCCCGGCGCTGATCCGCCCGGCGCCCTGCGCCTGCCACACCAGCGGGAACCGCTCCACCGCCAGCTCGGCGGCCAGCATGCGCCGCTGCACGGTGCGGTCGCTCACCCGCAGCGCCGTGGCCAGTTCCGCGGCCACCGCCCGCATCGAGATGTCGGCTTCATCAGCATCCCCCGCCGCGCTCAGCGCCCACCGCGATGCCAAGGCCAGCACGCCGTCTCGGGCCGCCTGCAGGCTGCTGATCGAGCGCTCCAGGTCACGGGCCAGGTCGACCAGCTCATCGAGCGTGGTCACCTGCTCCACCGTCACATCCGCCAGCGCTGCCATATGTCTATTGCACCAGCAGCCACCGACATTCGAACGCCCGTACGAGGCCGAATCCGGCCTCTGTGCATCACGGAAAGATCACGAAGCTGACGCGGGCCGTGCGGGCAATTTAGAACGACACCCTCAAGGGCATGTTCACCAACGAGGAAACCATCGACGCCGTTCAGAAGATCGTCGACTCCGGCGACCTCGACGCGCTTCGCCAGCTCTTTTCCTGACGCTGGCTACGGTGCAGCACACCTGCTCAGGAGGGGTGGGTGACCGCCCACTGTAATCCCCCGGGAGTGATCGTCCGGCTTTGGGCTGATGTGCCCGTCACGTGACAAAATGAACGCCATGCGCATCGTCGGCGTTGTCTCCCTCGCCATCCTAGCGACGCTTTTCGGACTTCTCGGCGATCTGATGCTCGGAGTATCCGGCCTCACGTTGGCGGGCCCAGGTCTGACGGTCATCGAGTACTCCGATTCGGATGACGGCGAGCGGGCGATCGGTATCGGGATGGGCATCATCGCACTCGTGGTCTGGGTCGTGTTGCTGCTAGCTGCCATGCCGATGGGGCTGCGCGGCGAACGCCCGACGCGCGCGCGGAAAGCTACGGTTTGGATCGTCGTCGGGCTGAGCACGATCCTTGTACTGGGGCCGCTGATCGTGGTCCTTGCCACGCAACCTCCCATCAGTGAGTACCCACTACCAGAGTGGAACCGCGCTTAGCCCCGCGGACGGTTTCCTCAGCTCACCTTCCCACCTGCCGGAACCCCGTGCCGAAACCGACTGCGGGGATGCTCAGTCTCACCAACCGACAAATCTCGTGAGATCGGACACTCACACAAGGGTCTGTGTCAGGCTCGATTCGCCGGCACCGTGGCGGACGCGCCCGAGCGCACCGTTAACGATCGGCATGAACGGCTGCACGTGGCCGCATTCGACATCGCCGATGATGGGCACGCCGAGCCCACCCAGGGCGTCACGAACAGCATGACGCACGGTCATGTGCGGCTCGTCGGCAGCCCGCGTCCTGCCGACGAGCACGGCGTTGGCGTGTTCGAAGAAGCCCGCCAGACGCATGCCGTGCAGCTGGCGGCACATCGCCACGGCGTCGTCGTCACCCGATGCCTCGATGTACACCAGCAGCCCCTCCGGCGCGAAGCGGCGCGCGAACTCCGCGATCTCGCCGAATGGCGAGCCGGCGACGTTGCAGAGGGTGTCGATGCAGCCGCCGATCAGGCGGCCCGAGACATCCACGGCACCGGGGCCGTCGTCGAAGCGCGTCCACGATCCGGACGAATCCAGAGTCATCTCCGAGACCTCGGGGTGCCCGACGTAATCGTCCCAGCCATGCGCGCGGAACCGCCCCGGAGACGTCTGTGTGAACGTGCTGTCAGGGCCCAGCGTGGCGATGTCGAGCCAGTGCAGCAGTCCGGCGGGTGGACGGTAGGGCGTGTCCATCATGTTGCTGCCGTGCAGCGTCGCAATGCCGGTGCGCAGTGTCAGCGGGGTGATCAGCGTGGAGATGTCGGAGAAGCCGACGAACCAGGTGGGCTCCGCTTCAGAGATGGCATCCCAATCGAGCAGCGGGAGCAGATCGATCGCCAGCTCTCCGCCCCATGGCGGCACGACCGCCCGCACCCGCGGATCGGTCAGGAAGTCCGTCAGTTCGCGAGCGCGGTCGACCGCGGCTGCGCTGACGGGTGACGAGCCGTCCATGCACTCACCGATGACGACCTCATAGCCACGATCGCGCAGCCCCGCGATCGCCGCCTCGAGTCGTGGCCAGTACTGCGGGGTGACACCGCTCGAGGGTGAGGTGATGGCGATGGTGTCGCCTGGGCGAAGGGGACGCGGAAATCGGATGGGCACAGTCGATCCTCTCAGGCTCACCGACGGGGGCGCATCACGCGGCGCCCTCTCCTGGCGCGTCGAGGAATCGCGCGACGGCGTCCACATAGCGCTCGGGCTGCTCGACGAACGCGAAGTGTCCGGCATCCGAGATCGTGACCACATCATGCCCGGTCGCCGCGCGGTACACGTCCCGCACAACGGGCGGGGCGACCATGTCGCTCTCGCCGATGAGCAGGGTCGACGGCACGGTCAGCTGCGTCAGCTGCAGTGTCTGGTCGCGGTACATCTCGGCCATGAGCGGCAGGTGCGACATGCCCTTGCCCCAGTCGAGGTGGTCCGGCGCCGCGCCCATCAGCCGCTCGTACCGCGCACGGGTCGACGCGTCGTGCAGGAAGAGGTCGAGGTAGTGCGGGCCGAGCGGCAGCATCGCCCCCCACGTGCGGTCGTCGGCAGTCAGCCGCCGGTCGAGCGTCGCAAGACGACGGCATTCCGCCGCCGCATCGCGAAGCGCCGCACCGCCGTCCGCATCCGAACCCGCCGCCTCGTCGAGCAGCGCCGCCGCCTTCGGCAGTCGGAATCGATCGGTGGCATCCGCATCGAGCGCGGGGCAGTCCAGCACCAGCGCATCGATTCGGTCGGGATGCTGCAGCGCGTAGTCGAACGCGTAGGCACCACCCGACGAGTGGCCGATGACCGTCCAGTTCTCTAGACCGAGATGCTCTCGGAGCGCCTCGAAGTCGCGGATCAGTACGTCGACCGTCAGCCCCGGCTCATGAGGCAAGACGTCCGAGCGCAGCACGCCGCGCTGATCCACGCCGATCACCCGGAAGCCGCGCGCGGCGAACGCATCGCCGACGGATGCCATGAAGTCCCAGCACGAGTTGCCAGGACCTCCGTGGATGAACAGCAGCGGCCGGCCGTCGGCGCGCCCGCGCTCGTCGACGAACAAGTGCGTGCCGTTGATCTCGATCAGGGATTCCACGGCGAAAGCCTAGGGGCGGACGCTGACACCGGGAACCCGCCTTGTACATCTGCGCGCCACGCGACTGACACGATGGATGCATGATCCGCGCCGTCGTCTTCGACCTCGATGGAGTGCTGCGGCACTTCGATCCCGCACTCGTCGCGCAGATCGAGGAGCGGAACGGGCTCGCCGGCGGCAGCATCCACGCGGCGGCGTTCGAACCGACGCTGCTCGCCGCCGTCACGACCGGCGCGATCCCGCGCGAGGAGTGGATGCTACGCGTCGGCGCGCAGCTTGAGAACTTCGCTGCCGCGGCCGAGTGGGCGGCGCACCCGTCGGTGGCCGACGAGCGGATGCTGATGCTCAGCGATCAGCTGCGGGCATCCGGCATCCGCACCGCCATCCTCACCAACGGCACCGACACGATCCCCGCCGAGTTGCGCGAACTCGGCATCGTCACCCGCGTCGACGCCGTCTTCAACTCAGCCGAGATCGGCTTCGCCAAGCCGGACGTGCGCGCCTTTCAGCACGTGCTCGACGCTCTTCGGCTCAAGGCGCACGAGGTGCTCTTCACTGACGACTCCGCGAGCAAACTCGTCGGCGCTGCCGCGCTCGGCATGCCCACGCACCACTTCACCGGTATCGACGGGCTGCGCGAGGCGCTGCGCGCCGCGGGCCTCGCCGTCAGCGCCTGAGAATCGCGTCGGCGAATGCCGCGACGTCTGGCACGGTGAGATCGGCATCAGCAGACCCACTCGCGGCGCTGACCCACGCCGTGCGCAGACCCGCGCGGCGGCCGACTTCGACATCCGACTCCAGGCCGTCTCCGACCATCCAGCCGTGCAGAGGGACGCCGAGCTGCGCGGCGAGCGCGGTGAGCAGAAGCGGATCCGGCTTGCGGACCCCGACCTCCGCCGACACCACCCAGCCGTCCACCAGCGCATCGAGGCCGGTGCGCCTGATCTTGCCGGCCTGGTTATCGGTCATCCCGTTGGTGGCGATGCCGAGCACCCAACCTGCCTGCCGCAAGCCGCGCAGTGCATCTGCAGTTCCGGTGAACAGTTCGACGAGTTCCGGCATTCGGGTGCGGTACTCCTGCCACATCTCGGAGGGATGCCCGGCTGCGGGCACCTTCTCCGCGATGCGCGCGAACGCCTCGTCCTTGGGGGCGCGGGCCGTCAACTCGCGGGTGATCCACGGAGACAGAGCCGGGTCGGCGGCGTGCCGGACGATGAACTCGTCGGTCCAACGCCGCACGGCGGAGAGCTGATCGACGAGCGTGCCGTCCAGGTCGAAGACGATGATGCCCGGTGAACTCACCCGATGACGTCCCGGTCGCTCAGCACCCGCGACACGGTGCTGCGGCCGAGTTCGGCCATCACCGGGTTGGACTCGGCGTAGTACCAGACGAGTCCCATGGCCTGCTGCAGCGCCCATGCCGCGCCGCGTCGCCATTCGTCGTCCAACGCCCCCACGATGCCGCGCAGTCTCCGGCGCGGACCCTCGTGCAGCAGGTGCCACGCGCAGACGAGGTCGAGCGATCGGTCGGCCGGGCCGAACGAGCCGACATCGAGCACTCCGACGAGCCGGCCCTCCGATACGAGCAGGTTGGCCGGGGTCAGGTCGCGGTGGCTCATCACGTGCTCGCCCACGGTCGGCACGTCACGCAGCACGGCCCAGGCCGCTGACACGCCCTCGACGTCGACGATCCCGGCGCTCTGCGCGAGGCAGTGCGCCATCCACTCGTCATGGTCGGCCAGCACGCCACCGCGCCCGTGCCCGTCGAACACCCGACCACCCACCGGCACCGACCGCAGCGACAGGATCAGTGCTCCCAGATCGTCCGCGAACGCCTCCGACCTGGCTGCGACGAACGGATCGGCGACCCCTCCGGGCAGCCAGGTCTGCAGCGACCAGGCTGACGGATAACGCTCATCGCCCGCACCGATGCCGAGCGGTCTCGGCGCGGGGAACGGAGAGGCGTCGGCGAACTCCTTGAGCGCTGTGGCCTCGACGGTGAGATCGTCGGCAGAAGCGGATGCCAGCGGGAAGCGCGCCGTGACATCCGGCCCGATGCGGAAGATGGCGTTCACCGTCCCGGCGCCTGACACCGTCGTGATCGGCAGTCCAGCCAGACGCGGGAACTCGCGGACGATCAGCTCGCCCGCGAGTTCCTCAGTGACGACCAGCTGGCCGTCGTGCATGTGCGACAGGATTCAGCCGTTCAGCCGTGCGATCCAGGCCTCGACGTCATCGGCGGTCCGCGGAATCTCCGCCGACAGGTTCACCGGGCCCTCCGCAGTCATCAGGATGTCGTCCTCGATGCGCACGCCGATGCCGCGCAGCTCGGCGGGCACGGTGAGGTCGTCGATCTGGAAGTACAGTCCGGGCTCGATGGTGAAGACCATGCCGGCCTCCAGCACCCCGTCGTAGTACATCTCACGGCGGGCCTGCGCACAGTCGTGCACGTCGATGCCGAGGTGGTGCGATGTGCCGTGCACCATGTAGCGGCGGTGCTGGCCGCCCTTGTCGGCGTCGAGCGCCTCCTCGGCCGACACCGGCAGCACGCCCCACTCGGCGGTGCGGCGGGCGATGACGTCCATCGCGGCCTCGTGCACCTCGCGGAAGCGCGCGCCCGGCTTGGCTGCGGCGAATGCGGCATCCGCCGCCTCGAGCACCACGTCGTAGACGCGACGCTGCACGTCCGAGAACTTCCCGTTCACCGGCAGGGTGCGCGTGATGTCGGCGGTGTACTGGCTGTCGACTTCCACACCCGCGTCGATGAGGATCAGATCGCCCGGCACGACCGCGCCGTCGTTGCGCGTCCAGTGCAGGTAGCAGGCGTGGTGACCGGACGCCGCGATGGTGTCGTAGCCCTCCCAGTGCCCGTCACTGCGGGCACGCTGGTGGAACACGCCCTCGACGATGCGCTCGCCACGCGGATGCGCGACGGCCTTGTCGAATTCGCGGATGATGTCGTCGAAGCCGGATGCCGTCACCGCGACCGCGTGGCGCATCTCGGCGATCTCGTACTCGTCCTTCACGAGCCGCAGCTCGGAGACGAAGCGGGTCAGGTCCGCGTCCGCGTCGACGACCAGGTCGTCGTCACCGGCGACGAACGTGTCGACATGCGCGGTCGCGAGATCGAGGTCGGCGGCGACACCGGCCAGCGAAGGGCGCGGACCGATCCAGAACTCGCCGATCGTGGCATCCGAGTAGAACTCGCTGGTGGTGCGGTCGGCCCGCTCGCGGAAGTACAGAGTGATCTCGTGGCCGGCATCGGTCGGTTCGAAGACCAGCAGCGAGTCCGGCTCGGACTCGTTCGCCCAGCCCGTCAGGTGCACGAACGCCGAGTGCGCGCGGAACGGGTAGTCGGTGTCGTTGCTGCGCTGCTTGAACGAGCCTGCGGGCACCACCAGACGCTTACCCGGGAACGCGGCCGACACCTTCGCGCGACGTGCGGCGGCGAACGGCGCCTGGGCGCGGGCGGCCGGCGTCGACTCGGGGCGGTCTGCCCATCCGGTCGAGATGGTGTCGAGGAATCCGCGGGGGAAAGGCTGCTTGCGGGGGTTCTTCGCCTGCTCGTCTTCTGCGGTGGCCGGGACTTCTTCGTGGGTGTCGACGGCGACGTCGTGGTCTGCGCTGCTCATGATCTCCATTGTCTCACTCCCGCCCTTCGCCATGCTCAGGGACCTTCGACGAGCTCAGGGACCTTCGACGAGCTCAGGGACCCGACTCGGCGGGCTCGAGCTGCGCCACGAGTGCTCGGTGGTCGCTGCCGCCGGAGTCCTCGAGCACGACCGAACCGGACGCCCGCCAGTTCGCGCTCGCCATCACGTGGTCGATCGGCGCGCCCAGCAGCCGCGGCAGTTCCGCCGGCCAGGTGCCGACCATGCCGTTGCCGGTGTTCGAGGCGACGTCGCGGCAGCGGCCCATCGTGCCGCCGCCCATGCCGAGCCCGGCCATGTGGTCGACCGTGGCGTTGAAATCGCCGGCCAGGATGAAATCTCCGTCGGGGCACTGATCGGCGATCCAGGCCAGGTCCGACCGCCACCTCTCCATGGCGGCGGCGCGAGGGGCGACCGCGTGCACGGCGACGATCGTGGGCCCCGTTCCATCGACCGGCATGGCTACCGCGCTCGGCACCGAGCCGGTATTGCTGGATCCATCCGTGGACGATTCGATCACCGAGTACTCGCCGAGATCGGCGGCGATGAGGATCGTCGTCTGCCACGCCTGCGGACCGTTCTCCACATCCGGACGGATGTTCACGTGGTGCACCCACATCGGGTTGCCCGCTTCGCGCATCATGATCGCGATCTGCTCGCCGACCTCCTCCGAGGTCTCGGGCAGCGCGACGATGTCGACCTGCTGCTCGTCGATGACTCCGGCGATCTTCTCCGCCGAGACGGCGGCACCGGCCGTGTTCCACGTCAGCACGCGCACACTGGCATCCGACTTCTGCGGCAGCGTGTCCGAGCCGAATCCGCGCAGCGCACCGACCGCGCCGTTCGCCCCCGCTCCCAGCAGGGCGATGATGAGGATGGATGCTGCGAAGCCGCGCAGCGGCCGCGCGAACATCAGCAGCACGGCCAGCACGGCGATCACCAGGAAGGCGACGATCAGCAGAGAGCGGGACGCCACGATCTGCGCGATCGGGAACGTCGTCTCGACCTTGAAGAACTGCGGCCACACGAGTACGGCCGTCGCGATCGCGAACAGCACGGAGATGAGGATTCCGAACACACGTAGCATCGCCTGAAAGCCTAAGCGAGCCGACTGTGACAGCCCTGGCGGTACGCTCGGAGGATGACCTCAGGTGCGCCCTTCCGCTTCGCGGGGCCGAGTGATCTGCATCTGCACTCCAATCACTCCGACGGCACCGAGTCGCCCACCGAGGTGGTGCGCCAGGCGCACGCCCATGGCATCCGCACCTTCGCCCTCACCGACCACGATCGCACCACGGGGTGGGACGAGGCGGGCGCCGCCGCCGGCGACCTCGGGATGACCTTCCTGCCGGGTATGGAGCTGTCAGCCAAACACGAGTGGCGCAGTGTGCACGTGCTCGGATACCTCTTCGATCCGACCGACCCGGCGCTGATGGCCGAGACCGAGCGCATCCGCAGCGACCGGGTGGGGCGCGCTGAGCGCATCGTTCGCAACATCGCCCGGGATTACGAGCTGGTCTGGGACGATGTGCTCGCGCACACCACCGCGGATGCCACCGTGGGCCGCCCGCACATCGCCGACGCCCTGATCGCCCGCGGCTTCGCCCGCGACCGCACCGACGCGTTCGAGGGCATCCTGCATCCCCGCAGCGGCTACTACGAACCGCACTACGCACCGGGGCCGCTGACCGCGGTGCGGCTGATCACGAACGCCGGGGGAGTGGCGATCATCGCTCACCCTGTGACGTCGGGTCGCGATCGGATGCTGCCCGTGCCGTATCTGGAGCGCCTGATCGCCGAGGGACTGGCCGGGTTCGAGATCGACCATCGCGAGAACACCGAGCCGGGCAAGGCTCGATTGCGCGAGCTCGCAGCCCGCCACGACCTGGTCGTGACCGGATCCAGCGATTATCACGGCATGGCCGGCAAGCCGAACCGTCCCGGTGAGAACACGACCTCAGACGAGATGGTGGCGCGTATCATTGAGCGCGCCTCGGGCACCCCGCCGCGGTACGCGTAGCCGGCCCAGCGAACTATCGGGTGGGATCGATACCGTCCGAGGCATGCAGTGGGGAACCGCGCTCGAGCAGCGCATCGACAGAGTCGCCGATCGGATGCTGCAGGACGCGGCCGCCCAGGGCGTGCGCGCCGCGCTGATCGAGTTCGTCGTGTTCGTGCTCAAGCAGGCGTGGGCGTGCGCCTTCGGGGCGACTCTGCTGGTGGTGATCATCGCCGCCCGCCTGTTCTACCCCGACGATGCCGCGCTGGCCCGCAATGATCTGCTCACGCTTGCGGCGGTGCTGATCCAGGTGGCGATGCTCGTGTTCGGGTTGGAGACGGTGCGCGAGCTGCGGGTGATCGTGCTGTTCCACATCACCGGCACGATCATGGAGCTGTTCAAGACCGACGTCGGCTCGTGGGCGTATGCCGCGGAGGGGATGCTGCGCATCGGCGGCGTCCCGCTGTTCAGTGGCTTCATGTATGCGGCTGTCGGCTCGTACATGGTGCGGGTGTACCGTCTGTTCGATCTGCGGTTCTCGCGGTACCCGCGACTCTGGATGACGGCGATCGTCGCCGCCGCGATCTACGCGAACTTCTTCACGCACCACTTCTGGTGGGATGCACGCTGGGTGCTGCTCATCGCGGTGGTGCTGCTGTGGGGACGCACCGTGATGTACGCGCGCATCCGCGTGCGGGTGCTGCGGCTGCCGCTGCTTGCGGTGTTCGCCGGCGTTGCGTTCTTCATCTGGCTGGCCGAGAACATCGGCACGTGGGCCGGCGCCTGGGCGTATCCGGATCAGCTCGACGGGTGGCAGCTCGTCTCGATCAGCAAGCTCGGCTCTTGGTTCCTGCTGATGATCATCTCGGTCGTGCTCGTCACGTGGGTGTACCCTCCGCGCGGGCCCGATGCCGTGGCATCCGATCCGGAGACGGCCGAGGCCCCTCCTGTCGAGCAGGAGGGGCCTCGGTGAGCTGAAGCGTCAGGCGCCGGTCGGGGCGCCCGCTCCGCCACCGCTGCGGCGACGGCGGCGACGACGCTGCGGTGCCGGCTTGCCGTCACGGTGCTCGCTGGTGGCGTCACCGTCGTGGGTGCCCGCTCCCTCGGCGTCGCGATCGGCCGCAGGGGCGGAGGAGTGGGAATCGGATGCCTGGGACTCGGTGCCCTCGGCGAAGGTCGAGCCGACCTTCTCGGCGTTCGAACTGCGGCGGCGCCGACGCCGACGGCGGGTGGTGCCCTCGTCGGTGCCCTCGGCGGCAGCATCCGATGCCTTCTGCGGCTGACGCTGCTTGCGCTCGGGCTTCTCGGCCTTGGGAGCCGTGCGCAGACGTCCCTTGGTGCCCTCGGGGATGTCGAGGTCGGTGAACAGGTGCGGGCTCGACGAGTACGTCTCGACGGGCTCGGGCTGGCCGAAGTCGAGGGCGCGGTTGATCAGGGCCCACTTATGCAGGTCCTCCCAGTCGACGAAGGTGACCGCGATGCCGGTCTTGCCGGCGCGGCCGGTGCGACCGGCCCGGTGCAGGTACGTCTTGTCCTCATCCGGGATGGTGTGGTTGATCACGTGCGTGATGTCGTCGACGTCGATGCCGCGGGCGGCGACGTCGGTCGCGACCAGCACGTCGCGCTTGCCGGCCTTGAACGCCGCCATCGAGCGCTCGCGCTGCTCCTGGCCCATGTCACCGTGCACACCGCCGACGTTGAAGCCGCGGTCGCCGAGCTCGTCGACGAGCTTCTGCGCGGCACGCTTCGTGCGGGTGAAGATGACGGCCTTGCCGCGACCCTCGGCCTGCAGGATGCGCGCGATGATCTCGTCCTTGTCGAGCGAGTGCGCGCGGTAGATGATGTGCTTGATGTTCGCCTGGGTGAGGCCCTCGTCGGGGTCGTTGGCGCGGATGTGGATCGGGTTCGTCATGAACCGGCGCGCCAGCGCGACGATCGGGCCGGGCATGGTCGCCGAGAACAGCTGCGTGTGGCGCACCGGCGGCACCTTCGAGAAGATCTTCTCGATGTCGGCGAGGAAGCCGAGGTCGAGCATCTTGTCGGCCTCGTCGAGCACGACCTCCGTGGCGTTCGAGAGGTCGAGCAGGCGCTGGTTGGCGAGGTCGATCAGACGACCGGGGGTGCCGACGACGATCTGCGCACCGGCCTTGAGCTGGTCGATCTGACCCTCGTAGGCCTTGCCGCCGTAGATGGCCACGACGCTCGTGGAGCGGTTCGAGGTGAGCAGATCCATGTCCTCGTACACCTGCACGGCGAGCTCGCGCGTCGGCACCACGATGAGCGCCTTGACGCCCGGCTCGGGGTTCTCGCCCAGCCGCTGCACGACGGGGATGCCGAAGCCGAAGGTCTTGCCGGTGCCGGTCTTGGCCTGGCCGATGATGTCCTGGCCGGGAAGGCCGAGGGGGATGGTCTGCTCCTGGATGGGGAAAGCGTCGACGATGCCCTTGGCGGCGAGTGCGTCGATGATGTCCTGATCGATCCCCAGATCAGCGAATGAAGTCACAGTATGTCTTTGCCTGTCCGGCGCGTGCGCGGCGGTTGCCGTGCGAGCGGCGCCTTGTTAAACGGATCCACGCCGTCAACTGCTGCCACAGGCGCGGGGCCCTGCTCCGATGGCAGGACGGGACAAGCCTACCCGAGGGGCGCCCGATGCCCGAGAACCGGTGTTCGGCGATGCTGCGGCTACAGCGCGAGGTGCAGCCGCAGCGCGTCGTCGAGTGCGGCCATGAGCTCTGCGCCCACCCACCCGACCGGACGCACGATACGCGAGACCGCCACCGTGCGGACCTGCTCGGCCTGGGCCTTCGAGTCCCGATTAAGGCCTGTGTCGCCCGCCGGGAGATGAACCTGGAAGGGCAGGATCCGGGCGACGTTCGATGTGAGGGGGACGACGGTGACGGTCGCGCTGTCGGTGCGCGCCGCGACCGCGTTGGCTGTGTTGTTGCTCACCACCACGGCCGGCCGGGTCTTCTTCGCCTCGGAGCCAACCGCGGGGTCGAGTGCGACGAGCACGATCTGTCCGCGGCGCAGCAGCGAGATCATGCGATCCCATCCTCAGCGGTGGCGTCCCAGTCTTCGTCGTAACCCTCGGCGTACGCCTCCGCGTACGCGTCGGCGAGCAGGCTCTCGCGGAGCAGCCGCACAGCATCCTGCACGGCGGCAGACCGAGAGGAGTACCGGCCGCTCAGTGTCTCGGTGTCGAGAAAGGCGGCGTCTTCCTCGCTGAGGCTCAGGCTGATCTTGATGTGCGCCATGGGACGATGCTACTCGGGTAGTAAGTGCGTTGCCACCTCGTGTGGCGAGTGTAGGAGATCTCGCGGTTCGGCGGTCGCCCGATAGTCTGTTCTGGTGGTCAACTGGTTCTGGAAGCGCAAGCCGCAGCGGCGCAATCTCACGCTGCGCAGCAAGGGAGACACCGGGGGAGCGACACGTGTCGACTTCGCCGAGCTCGCGCCTGAGCTGAACCGCTTCCTCGGTCAGGCCGCGTATCTGCAGCTCGGTTACTTCGAGACGCTCACCCGTGGCATCCGGGGCACGCACGAACTCGCGCGCAAGGAAGCGCTGTCGCGCGCCGCCGGCGCCGCACTCGACAAGCACCGCGGCATCGTCGAGATCATCGCCGACCTGGGCGATGACCCCACCGAGGTGATGCTGCCGTTCCGCGAGAACCTCGACGCGTTCCGCCGCAAGACGATCGGCGTGCATCAGGAGGAGACCCTGCTGTCGGTGTACCTCACCGCCGGCATGCTCGACGACTTCTACCTCGCGCTCGCCTCGAGCTACGGCGAGACGGGCGAGCGGGTCGCCGCGATCCTGCGGCAGGACGACCGGGGTGGCGAGATCGTCTCGATCATCCAGCAGACCATCGAGAGCGATGACGAGTGGCGCTCGCTGCTGTCGATGTGGGGCCGGCGCCTGGTCGGCGACACCCTGCTCGTCTGCCGTGGCGCGCTGCGTCCCGGGCGGCTCGAGGCCGACGACACGCGCATCGAGCCGGTCTACACCGAGCTGATGGGCGCGCACGCGCGGCGCATGGATGCCATGGGGCTCGCCTCGTAGCATCCGACGTCGATCGCGCGTGCGGGACCGCCTGCGCGTGCCGGGGCGCTGGCTTGAGCCGGACCACTGTCGGAAGTCTCAGACGGAACGGGTGCCGACCGGCGTGTCGGGGCACGACACGCGGGCTCCCGCGCGGACGGTCTGAGATCTCCCACACCGGTCGGCAGCCTACGGGCCGGGCCGCGTCAGATGCCGAGCGCCTGCTTCTCGAGGCGGTCGTGGTGGATGCGCTGGGCGCTGATGCTGATCGTCGCGATCGCTGCGATCAGCAGTCCGCCGCCGACGCTGGCCACCCACAGCCACACGCTGCTCTCGGCGACACCGGCCCACTGCATGACCGTGTAGGTCGCGGCGGCGACGGCCGTCGCGATCGCCGGGGTGACCGCGACGCCGCGCAGCTCGCGGTGCGGCAGCAGGAAGTGCAGTGCCACACCGAGTGCGCACGCCGCGATGAGCGCGAGCAGGATGTACATGTCAGGCGACGAAGCCGACTCGGCGCGACTCTTCGCTGCCGAGCTCGACGTAGGCGAGGTTCGCGGTGGGCACGATGTACGAGCTGCCCTTGGCATCGGCGAAGCTCAGGTGGCTCGCGTTCTGCTCGAGGGCCTCGGTCACCTGCTTGCGCACCTCGTCGGCGCTGCTGCTGGTGTCGAAGCTGAGCTCACGGCCGGTGTTGACGATGCCGATGCGGATTTCCACGCGATCTCCTCACGTTCTGCGAACACCGGCAACTCTACCGGCTGGCATCGGCGCTCGCCCCGGGCACGGTCGGATTTCGCCATGGGCGCACACGACGCGTCGTGAGCTCGTGTCGGTCGCCGCCGATAGCGTGGAGGCATGGGTTCGGATGCTGCGCAGCGCGCGATCGTCGAGGCAGAGGCGACGGCGTCCGGCGTCGTCATCGGCGCACCAGGCACCGGCAAGACGACCGCCCTCGTCGACCGCGTCGTGCACCTGCTCGATTCCGGGCTCCGTCCGGACGAGGTCCTGGCGCTCACCCCCAACAGGCAGGCGGCCACCGCGCTGCGCGACCGCATCGGCGTGCGCATCACACAGGCGACACCGGGCCCGCTGGCGCGGTCTGTGGGGTCGTTCGCGTTCCAGCTGGTCCGTGGCGCGATGGTGCGCGCCGGTGAAGAGCCGCCGGCGCTGCTGACCGGCGCGGACCAGGACCGCATCATCGCCGAGCTGCTCGCCGGGGAGGCTGAGGACGCCGAGGACGCCGAAGACGCCATCGCTCAGCACGGCGTCGTACGCTGGCCGGACTCGCTCGGCCCCTCGGTGCGGGCGTCGAAGGGGTTCCGCTCCGAGCTGCGTGCGTTCCTGGCCGAGTGCACCGAACTGGGTGTGCTGCCCGGTGAGCTGCGCGAACTGGGCGATGAGCTGTGGGCGGCGGCCGGCGAGTTCCTCGACGGGTATCACGAGGTGCTGGGGCGCCTGCGGTCGGCGCATCGAGACGCCGCCGATCTGCTCAGTGAGTCCGTGGGTATCCTGCACACGGCGGACGCCGCAGAGCTGGGGCCTCTCGCCGACCTGCGGGTCGTGCTCATCGACGACGCCCAGGAGCTCACGCGAGGAGGCATCGCCCTCGTGCGCGCGCTCCGGTCGCGGGGGATCGCCGTGCTCGCGTTCGGTGATCCCGACATCTCGTCGGGGGCCTTCCGCGGCGCGAGCCCCGAGCTGTTCGCCCAGCTCGCCGCGCAGCTCGGCGACGTGCACGTTCTCGACACCCCGCATCGACAGGCTCCGGCTCTCACCGCACTCACCCGCACCGTGACACAGGCGATCGGCGCATCGGGGCGGGTCGATCATCGCCGTGCTCCGGTCGTGGTCGACGACTCCGCCGCCGCCGTGACGACCTTCATCGCGCCCTCGCCCTACGAAGAGGTCGACCGCATCGCGGGCGTGCTGCGTGACTGGCACCTGAGCGATGGCATCCGCTGGGATCGCATGGCCGTCATCGCCCACGACACCCGGCAGGTCGCCCAGCTCGAGGCCGAGCTCGCCGCGCGCGACGTGCCCACCCGCGCCGCCGGGGTGCAGCGACCACTGGGCGACGAGACGGTCGTGCGCGATCTGGTCGGTATCGTCGACCTCGCGCTCACACCGGTCGAGGAGCGCACCCCGCAGCAGCTCGAAGAGGCCCTGCGATCGCCGTTCGGCGGCATGGACGCCATCGGCCTGCGGCGCTTTCGTGCGAGGCTCCGTCATCTCGAGCTCGAACACGGCGGATCGACTCCCGCGCGCGAACTGCTGCGGCAGGCGATGGCCGCCCCGTCGCATCTGACGCTCATCGATGCCGCAGAGGCGCGGGCGGCCGCCCGATTCGCCGACACGCTCGCGGAGATGACCGCCGCGGCGACCGCTGGCGAGACCATCCACGATCTGCTCTGGCGGGCCTGGGACGCGGCCAGGGGAGTGGACGGGAGAAGACTGCAGATCTCGTGGCGCGAGAACGCGCTGCAATCCACCAGCGGCGAGACCGCCCGCGCCCTCGACGCACTCGTCGCGCTGTTCGACGCCGCCAAGCGCTTCGTCGAGCGCACGCCCGAGGAGAAGCCCGACACGTTCGTGCGCGACATCCTCGGCAGCGAGGTGCCCGAGGACACGCTCTCGGCTCCCGAGCGTCCTGGCCGCGTCACCCTGCTCACACCGGCGACGGCGCTCGGCACCGAATTCGACGCCGTCGTGATCGCCGGTGTGCAGGACGGGGTCTGGCCGAACGTGCGCCTGCGCGGCGGGATGCTGCAGACCTGGCGTCTCGCCGACGCCATCACGGCGGCGCGCACGGGCGTGGACGCGGTCGTTCCCGGCGTGCTCGACCGCCGCCGCAGCGCGCTGCACGACGAACTGCGCCTGTTCGTGCGGGCCGTCTCGCGGGCTCGCTCTCGTCTGCTGATCACCGCCGTCGATGATGACGACTCGACACCGAGTCCGTTCTTCGGGTTCCTCCCGCAGCCCGACCCGCCTGAGCGTCACCCCGCGGCCGAGCATCCGCTCACCCTGCGCGGTCTGGTCGCACGGCACCGACGCACCCTGACCACCTCGTCGTCGCCCACGGCCCGGCAGGAGGCCGCCGGGCAGCTGGCGGTGCTCGCCCGGGAGGGAGTGCCCGGCGCCGAACCCGCGGAGTGGTACGGCGTGACGCCGCCGTCGACCGAGGCGCCACTGCGCGATCTCGACGTCGAGGCGGCTCGGGTGTCGCCCTCGCGCATGGAGGCGTTCGAGGAGTGCGGCCTCAACTGGGTCGTCTCCGCGCTCGGCGGTGACACGGTGCTCCCGCCTTCGGCGGGCATCGGCACGATCGTGCACGCGGCGATGGAGGCCGCGCCCGACGGTGACCTCGAGCGCATGCGCGAGGTGGTCGCACGCCGCTGGCCCGAGCTCGATTTCGACACCGAGTGGATCGGACGCAAGGAGCGCAGGCGTGCCGAGCAGTACGTCGAGCGCGTGCACTCGTACCTCGGGCGGGTGGCGGCCGACGGCGGCAGGGTGCTGGCCAGTGAGGTGGAGTTCCGGCTGGCGGTCGATGTGCCCCGAGAAGCTGCCGCTGAAGGAGCGCAGCGAGACGGGGTCTTGCCCACGGTGCATCCGGCGGGTGACGACACCGCGCGCCAGGCCATCATCCACGGGTACATCGACCGCGTCGAGGCGTATCCGGCGGGCGGCGGAGAGCACGCCGATGCGCGCGGCCGTGGATGGCAGGCGATGCCCGGCGAGAAGGAGAACGTGGTCGTGGTCGACCTGAAGACCGGCAAGTACGAGCCCGAGAACGACGAGAAGGTGCTCGCGCACGCGCAGCTGTCGGCGTACCAGCTCGCCGTGCAGCAGGGCCTGATCGAAGGGGCCGACCCGGACGCCCTCGCCGGGGCGCGCCTGGTGCTCGTCGCCAAGACCCTCGCCAAGAGCGACTACCGCGTCGCGCACCAGCACACCCTCGACGGCGAGGCGCGCGACGAGTTCCTCCGGCGCGTCGCCGACGCCGCGCGCGGCATGTCGGCGAGCAGTTTCACCGCCCAGGTGGAGGCGCACTGCGCCGACACGCAGTGGCGGGTGCAGCCCTGTCTCATCCACACGGTGCCGGCGGTGAGCGCATGACCGCCTGGCACGCTTCGACAGGCTCAGCGACCGCACTGGGGGACTCAGCGACTCAGCTGGGGGACTCAGCGACTCAGCTCCGCATCTCGGCGACCGATGTGGCCGGTGCGCTCGGCCTGCCGACGCCGACGCCCGCACAGCAGCGGGTGATCGAGGCGCCCGCGGGCCCCGCGCTCGTGGTCGCCGGTGCGGGCAGCGGCAAGACCGAGACCATGTCGGGCCGCGTCGTGTGGCTGGTCGCCAACGGGCACGTGCGGCGCGATGAGATCCTCGGTCTCACGTTCACCCGCAAGGCCGCCGGTGAGCTGTCGGAGCGCATCGGCGCGCGTCTGGCGATGATCGACGAGTACGGCCGACGCGGGCTGCTGCCCCACGTGCCCGAGATCGTCGCGTCGGGCGCGCTGCGTCGCGTGGATGCTGCCGCACCCGGCCGCCAGCGCGAGCTGGTGCGCGCACACGTGCTCGACGAACTCGCCGACACCTACGCGACCGGGTGGGATGCCACGCTGCCGCGCACCGCGGAAGACCTCATGATCCGTCCGCGCGTATCGACGTACAACGCGTTCGCCGACGGCATCGTGCGCGAGCACGCCGCGCGCATCGGCCGCGACCCGGACGTCGCGATGCTCAGCCAGGCCGCATCGTGGATCCTCGCCCGCGACGTCGTGCTGCGCGCCGACCTGCCCGGACTCGAGCTGATCGACCGCGCCCTGCCCGGCATCGTGGATGCCGTCCAGAAGCTCGCCGGCGATGTGCTCGACCACCGCGTCGACCTCGACCGCGCCGTGCGGATCGCCGACGCTCAGGCCGCCGCCTTCGAGCCCTATCTCGGGGTGGATGCGGTCGACAAGGCATCGGCGAATCTGCTCGCGCTGCCGGTGCTCGCCGACCTGGTGCGCGAGTACATCTCGGAGAAGTCCCGCCGCGGGGTGCTCGACTTCGCCGATCAGGTTTCGGGCGCCTACGACATCATCGAGTCGTCACCCGACGTGCGCGATGAGCTGCGCGAGCAGCACCGGGTTGTGCTGCTCGACGAGTACCAGGACACCTCCGTCATCCAGACCCGCTTCCTCGCCGAGCTGTTCCGCGACTCCGCCGTCATGGCCGTGGGCGACCCGCACCAGTCGATCTACGGATGGCGCGGAGCGAGCGCCGACAACCTGTTCGCGTTCTCCCACTCGTTCTCGACCGCGCAGACGGCGCAGACGTACAGCCTGATGACGAGCTGGCGCAACGACGCCCACATCCTCGACGTGGCCAACACCCTGCTCGAACCGCTGCAGCGACCGGGGCTCGACGTGCCGCCGCTCGAGCCGCGCCCCGGCGCCGGGACGGGCACGGTCGATGTGCGGTTCGCCTTCACCGTCGACGAGGAGGCGACGCGGGTCGCCGAATGGTTCGCCGCGCGACGCGCGGCACACCAGGGGGCCTCACCGCACACCGGGGCGATCCTGTTCCGCTCCAAGCGCCACATGCAGACATTCGCCGGGGCGCTCGCCGCAGCGGGCATCCCGCATCGCATCCTCGGCCTGGGCGGCCTGCTGGCCACACCCGAGGTGGTCGACGTCGTCTCCACGCTGCGGGTCATCCACGACCCGAACGCCGGCTCCGCTCTCATCCGGCTGCTGACCGGACCGCGCTTCGCGGTCGGGGTCGCCGACATGGCGGCGCTGTACGACCTGGCATCCGAGATCTCGCGTCGCGACAGCGCCCTGACGCCGCTCTCGGATGAGGTGCGCGCGCTGATCCGGTCGTCGAGCGGCGCCGACGAATCGGTGTCGATCGTCGACGCGGTCGACGTCGTGCGCGGCATGCGCGACGACTACCGCCTCATCGAGGGCATCACCCCCGACGGCAGGGCGCGCATCAGGGCCGCGGGGGAGATGCTCGAGCGGCTGCGTCGCGCGATCACCCAGCCGTTGCCCGAGCTGATCCGGCTCATCGAGTTCGAGCTGCGCCTCGACATCGAGCTCGCCGTCAACGAGTCCCGTGGCCCCGCGCGCATCGCCACCACGCAGCTGCGTTCGTTCGCCGATGAGGTGCGCGCGTTCCTCGCCGCGGATGAGCGCGGCACGATCAGCAGTCTGCTCGCCTGGCTCGAGAAGGCCGAGAGCACCGATGAGCTGATGCCGCGCCCCGAGCCCCCGGAACCCGGCGTCGTGCAGCTGCTCACGATCCACGGGTCGAAGGGGCTCGAATGGGACGCCGTGGCCGTCGTGCGGCTGGTCGACGACGAGCTGCCGTCGCGCGCGACCGACACGGCGGGCTGGTTCGGCTTCGGGGCGGTGCCGTTCCCGCTGCGGGGCGACGCCGCAGCCCTGCCGAGGTTCGAGTGGGATCCGCAGGAGGCGATGGATGCCGTCGGCGACGACCCGGTCAAGAGACACCGCGAGGGGCAGCGCTCGCTGTCGGGCGGCATCACCAAGACGTATCCCGGGGGTGCGCTGACGCGCTTCAAGAAGGCGTACTCCGACTATCAGAAGCGTGAGGAGCGCCGGCTGGCGTACGTCGCCGTCACCCGCGCTCGCAGCGACCTGCTGCTGACCGGCGCGCACTGGGCAGGGCAGAAGAAGCCGCGCACACCGAGCCCGTACCTGCTCGAGGCCATCGACGTGCTCGGACTGGACGCGATCGATGCGGTCGATCCCGACGAGAACCCGTATGACGGCCCCGGCATGACGACCACCTGGCCGCTCGACCCGCTGGGCGCCCGGCGCCCGCTGATCGAGCGGGCGGTCGACGAGGTGCGCAGCGCTCAGCAGGCACCACCGGAGCCCACCGTCGAGCTGCAGCGGCTGCTCGCCGAGCGGGAAGCGCGCCGGCGCGGTACCGACGCCGAGGTGCCGACGCGGGTGCCGGCGTCGCGGTTCAAGGACTACGTCACCGATCACGCGGGAACCCTGGGGCAGATCATCCGACCGATGCCCGAGCGGCCGTACCGCCAGACGCGTCTGGGCACCCTGTTCCACGCCTGGGTCGAGAACCGGTCGGGGCTGGTCGGAGCGGGCCGCGGCATCGATGAGGCCCTGTGGGAGATCGACGAAGACGTGCCGGAGGCGCCCGGCGTGTCCGACGCCGACGCCGCCGACCTGAACCGACTGCAGCAGATCTTCGAGGCCAGCGAGTGGGCACCGCTGAAGCCCATCGCCGTCGAGATCGAGATCGACTTCGCCTTCGGGCAGACCGTCGACGACGAAGGCCACATCGTCATCTGCAAGCTCGATGCGGTCTACCGCCGCGAGGATCGCGGCGGGCGTATCGAGATCGTCGATTGGAAGACGGGTCGCGCGCCGCGCACGGCGCAGGAGCGCGAAGATCGGATGCTGCAGCTCGCGCTCTACCGGCTGGCCTATCACCGACGGTTCGCTGTGCCGCTGGAGGAGATCGACGTCGCGCTGTACTACGTGGCCGACGACCTCGTCATCCGCGGGGACCGCGTCTACTCGGAGTCGGAGCTGGTCCAGCGCTGGAGCGCTGCCCGTGCGGCGCGCTGAGCCTCTTCCGCCGAATCCAGATCGCTCGATCCCGTCGCGGCGCCGTCGTCGGCATCCGATCCCGCCGCCGCGCTCGAGGTCTCGCGAGCGTCGCCGTGTGTCGAGCCGCGCACGCCGCTGATCTCGGTGAGGTCCTGAGTCGGCTCCTCCCAGGCCGCCGGCGCGCCCCCATGCGCGTCGGAGCGATCGTCGGTGTCTTCGGCATCGGTGTCTTCGGAGCGATCGTCGGTGTCGTCGGATGCGTCGGAGCGATCGTCCGTGTCTTCGGCATCCGTCCCGTCGGAGTCACCGCGCTGCTCGGCGTCGTCCTGCCATCGCAGGTCCTCCGGGCGATACGCGTCGGTCTGCATCGACGTGTCGATCGTCGCCGCGGCGGTCTCGGGCACCCGGTCGAGCACATCGAGCGCCGAATCGACCCCGCCCGTGTACGCGGCGACCACACGCAGATCATCGCTGCGCAGCCCGTCGGCGAGCGATTCGAGCAGCGCGGCAGCATCCTCGACGATGTCGGGGCGTCGCAGCTCGGCACCGTGCACCAGCCATCGTGCGAACTCCAGTTCGGCATGCAGCCGGGCGCGCACCCGCAGCGCATCGTCGATCGCCCGCGACGACGCGGTCGTGTACGCGGAATGCACGTCGGCCGCGGCCTCGGGAGCGCCCGACAGCCAGCCGAGATCCTCGGCCGGGTCGCCCACGGCCAGTCCCCGCCATCCCAGCACGCCCGACACCTGCGGCCCGTCGTGGGGATCGTCCTCGAACAGGAACGACGGCGCCTGCATCCCGCCCAGCGTCACGGCGGTCTCGAACCGCCACAGCTCGTCGTCGGCCGTCGCGTCGCGCCAGCGACCGGTGAGCCGCGACGGCACCCGGCCGGTGGCCGCCGCCCGGTCGACCAGCTGGGTGATCTCGGCACGAACCTCGTCCGCATCGCGCACTGTCAGCCCCGCGGCACGCACCACCGACGTGGGAAGCGCGTGCACCGCGGCGATCGTCTCGCCGATCGAGACGGCCGCACCGCGACCGGCGGGGATCAGCGTCGCGTCGATCTGGAACCCGGGCATCAGATCGGTCACCAGTGCGCGGGCCTCGCCGACGCGCGTCTCGCCGACGTGCGTCGGCACTCGGAACGGCAGCATCTCGCGCGCACCCGCGGTGAGTGCGCGCAGCGCCAGCGACTCCTCCGCGAGCTCCAGAGCGGCCGCATCGTCCTCTGCCACGCGGATGACGAGTTCCCGTCCGTCGGCGAGCGTCGCCACGGCGGAATCGAACCTGCCGTCGCCGTCGGCGGTCAGGGTGCGGGCGCCGACGACCTCTGCTCCGGGCAGTGCCGCAGTGACCGCCGCCACTAGAGTGAAAGGTGAGCGTGCCATGTTCCCCAGGGTAGGTCTGCACCCCGGTCGGTGCGCCCGCGCCACGCCCTGGCCGCGGTATACGCACGGGCATATGGCGCCCGAGAGAAACAGCACGAGACCAGGGGGATCGCATGATCGCATCGCAGGGCGCCCTCGACAGGGCAGCCGAATTGCGCACCGAGCCCGGTGTGATCGACCGGCTTCGCGCCGAGCCGAGCACACGCGTCGTGGTCGCGCGCGAAGGGCGCCTGCGTGTGGCATCCGACTCGGGCCGACCCCGCGTGCTGCGCGTCGCACCGAGCGACGTCGGCGAGGCCGACTGGGCGCTGCTCGGTCGCGATGCCGACGGGGTGCCGCTGCTGCTGGCCTCCGCGCCCGCCGAGGCCGACAGCATCGACGCCGCTCCCGACGAGGTCTGGCTGGGGCTGCGGGATGTCGGCGGCGCGCTGTCGTCCTACGAGTCCGAACTGTTCGTCAGCGCCATCGCGCTCGCCGGCTGGCTGGTCGAAGCGCGGCACTGCCCGACGTGCGGCACGGCACTCGACCTCGCGCAGGCCGGCTGGTCACGACGCTGCACCCCGTGCGATCGAGAGCACTTCCCCCGCACCGACCCCGCGGTCATCGTCGCCGTCGAGAGCCCGGACGGCGAGAAGCTGCTGCTCGGCGCCAACGCGAACTGGCGGGGACGCATGTACTCGTGCTTCGCGGGATTCGTCGAGGCCGGGGAGTCGCTCGAGAGCACGGTGCACCGCGAGATCGAGGAGGAAGCCGGCGTGCGGCTCGCCGACGTGCGCTACGCGGGCTCGCAGCCGTGGCCGTTCCCCCGGTCGCTGATGATCGGCTTCCACGCCACCGCGACCGATGAGAACGCCGTCCCCGACGGGGAGGAGATCATCGACGTGCGCTGGCTGACCAGGAGCGAGATCGGCACGGCCCTGGCGGGCGACGGCCCGGTCGGACTGCCGGGTGAGGCCTCCATCGCGCGACGGCTGATCATGGACTGGTACGCCCCGTGAGCGCCCTCGACGCCCTCGACGACCGGCAGCGTGAGGCGGCCTCCGTGCTGCGCGGCCCCGTCGCCGTGCTCGCCGGTGCCGGCACCGGCAAGACCCGCGTCATCACGCACCGCATCGCGCACGGCGTCGACACCGGCGCGTACTCGCCGTCGCGCGTGATGGCGGTGACGTTCACGGCGAAGGCGGCCGGAGAGCTGCGCGGACGCCTGCGCGCCCTCGGCGTCGGCGGGGTCGCCGCCCGCACGTTCCACTCGGCCGCGCTCAAGCAGCTCAACTTCTTCTGGCCCACCCTCACCGGCGACACCGCTCCCAGCATCATCGACAGCAAGGTGCGGATGCTGGGGCAGGCCGCAGACGCCATGCGCCTGCGCCCCAGCACGGCCACCCTGCGCGACATCGCCTCCGAGATCGAGTGGCGCAAGGTGTCGATGCTGTCGATCGAGCAGTACGCCGAGCAGGGTCGCCCGATCTCGGGCATCCGACCTGAGCAGCTCATCGAGCTGCAAGCCGCCTACGAGGCGCTGAAGGACGATCGCCGCCAGCTCGACTTCGAAGACGTGCTGCTGGCCTGCGCCGGCATGCTCGAGGCCGAGCCGCGCGTCGCCGCCGCGGTGCACGAGCAGTACCGGCACTTCACCGTCGACGAGTTCCAGGATGTGTCCCCGCTGCAGAACCGGCTGCTCGAGCTGTGGCTCGGTGAACGACGCGATCTCTGCGTGGTGGGCGATGCCAGCCAGACCATCTACTCGTTCGCCGGCGCGCAGCAGCGCTACCTTCTGGAGTTCGAGCGTCGGTTCCCCGATGCCACGGTCGTGCGCCTCGAGAGGAACTACCGGTCGCAGGCGCCGATCCTCGAGATCGCGAACGCGCTGATGCGCGGGCGACCAGGGGCACTGGCCCTGGTGCCCACCGGAGCGGGCCTCGGCAGCGAGACCCCCACGCTCACGGGGTACGACAGCGAGCGCGAAGAGGCGGAGGGCATCGCCGAGGCCATCGTGAAGCGGATCGCCGCAGGAGCATCGCCGGCCGAGATCGCCGTGCTGTACCGCGCGCACTCGCAGTCGGCCGTGCTGCAGCAGGCGCTCGCCGCGCGGGGGATCGCCACCAGCGTGCTCGGCGGCACCCGGTTCTTCGACATGCCCGAGGTGCGCCAGGCGATTCTCGGCCTGCGCGGTGCGGCCGTCGCACCGAGCGATGTCGGGTTCCTGCCGACCGTGCGCGACGTGCTGCGCGGACTCGGGCTCACCGAAGAGCCGCCAGCCGCCGGCGGCGCGCAGCGCGACGGGTGGGAGGCGCGCAGGGCGATCCTGCGGCTGGCCGAGGAGGCTCCGGTCGGCACGACCCTGAGGGTGTTCGCCGACGATCTGATGGCCCGCGCGCAGGATCAGCACGAACCGGTGCTGCACACCGTCACCCTGTCGACCCTGCATGCCGCGAAGGGGCTGGAGTGGCCGCACGTGCTGCTGGCCGGTTGGGCCGAGGGGGCGCTTCCGATCTCGTACGCCTCGACCTTCGAGCAGGTCGATGAGGAGCGCCGACTCGCCTACGTCGGCATCACGCGGGCCGCGCGAACGCTGGCCGTGTCGTGGTCTCGATCGGCGGGCCGGGGGGAGCGGTCGCCGTCGCGCTTCCTCGCGGAGATCGGGACGACATCCCGCGGCACCGGCATTCTTCGTGATGCCGCACCGAGCGCCAGACGACCCGTCCGTCAGGACTGACCCTGGCCATCACGCCGGTCTCGGGAGTCGGCGTGCGCAGCACCCGTGCGATCAGCGTGGCGGCGTGCGCGATGCGGGCGGCGCCGATGGTCACCGTGCGTCCCACCAGCTGGGCGTGCAGCGTCGGCCACGCCGGGTCGCGCTGCTGCTCGTGCACGTCGCGGCAGCTGAGGCAGGGGGAGCGGCCGGGCACCACCAGCGGCCCGATCGTCGCGGCCTCGGGTTCGAATCCGACCGCCAGATGCGGGATGTCCGCGCGCAGGTAGGGCGCGAGCTGCAGGGCGGCGGCCGCACCGCCGACCACGACCACCGCGACAGCATCGGCGGTGCCGCGCGGGGCGTCGTCGATCCCCTCATCCTCGAGTGCCTGGCGAAGGCGCTCGACGACCCGGCCGTCGGGGATGTTCAGATCGTCGATCCACACCGGTGGCGCGGTGGGCGAGTCGCGCAGCAGCACAGGCCGCAGAGTCTCGAGCATCCGTCGCGCCGCCGCGCGGGGCGCGCCGACGCCGTGCGCGACGAGATCGAACGAGCCATGTCGGATGCCCGTGCGCAGGTGCTGCAGCAGCGGTTCGACCCACGGCTCGTCGATGGACACCCGTACAGCGCCCTCCAGGCCGAACTGCACGGTGTGCTCGTCACGCCACAGCAGGGGATACCGGGGGTCGAGGCGGGTGAGCGTCGGCGGGATGAGGGGACTCATGCCCCCGATTCTCACCGCGCGCGACCCCTCGTGGGGTGCCGTCGCGCGATCTGTGGATGAATCGGGACGCCCGCGCACTTGTGGACAACGACGCGAGTTCCCCTCTCTCACGCCGACGCCCCCTCTGATCGTCGACGCCCCCACTCAGTTGCGCGAACGAGAGGGGGCGTGGACGGCCTGAGGGGGCCTCGGCGGGGGTGGGGGATCAGAGATCAGACGGGGCGGTCTCCGTCGGGACGTGAATCGTCGTCGGAGGGCTCGTCGTCGGAGGACTCGTCATCAGAGGGTGCGTCGCTGGGGGAGTCGTCCTCAGTGTCAGCGTCGTCGGGCGACTCGCTGAAGTCGTCGCCGTCGAGCAGGCGCGCGAGCGCCTCGTCGAACTCGTCCGCCGCCGGCGCCTCGCCGCGCTGCACGGCCTGGAGCCGCTCGATCAGCGCTGACGGGTCGTCAATGTCGGACGACTGCGGCATGATGTCGGGGTAATCCCACAGGGCGTCACGCGCTGCGATGCCGACCGCATCGGTCACGGCGCGCCACATCGCCGATGCCTCACGCAGCCGGCGCGGTCGCAGCTTGAGCCCGACAAGAGCGCCCAGGGCGTCTTCGGCCGGACCGCCGACCGCACGACGTCGCCGTGCCGCCTCGGCCAGGCGCACGCCGTCGGGCAGCCGCGCGATCGCCTGCTCGGTGACGACGTCGACCCAGCCGTCGATCGTGGCGATCAGATTCTCGAGCCTGGTCAGTGCCTCACGCTGCGTGTCGGTCTGCGCCGGGAGCAGTGCGCCGCCCTCGATCGCCGCGCGCAGCTCCTCCGGGTTCGACGGATCCAGGCGCGAGGCGACGTCCTCGAGGGCTTCGATGTCGACGGTCACGCCGCGTGCGAACTCGGTGATCTGCGAGAGCACGTGCAGGTGCAGCCACTTGGCATGGCGGTACAGGCGGGCGTAGGCCAGTTCGCGCACCGCGAGGTACAGGGCGATCTGGTCTTCGGGCACCTCGAGGCCCTCGCCGAACGCGGCGATGTTCTGTGGGATCACGGCGGCGGTGCCGGCCGGCAGCACCGGAATGCCGACGTCGCCGCCCGAGACGACCTCGAGCGAGAGGCGACCGAGCACCTGACCGAACTGCGCGGCGAACAGCGATCCGCCCAGGCCGCGCATCAGCTGCCCCGCGCCCTGCACCATTCCCTGCATGTCTTCGGGCACCTGCGTCTCGAGGGCATCGGTCAGCGCATCGGCGATCGACGTCGAGACAGGGGAGGCGATCTCCTTCCACACCGGAAGGGTGCGCTCGACCCACTCGCCGCGCGTCATCGCCTGCGGTGTCGACCCGAGATCCGAGATCGTGGTGGCCTCGCTCAGCCACAGATTCGCCAGACCGAAGGCCTCGGCCAGCGACGAGCGCGAGCCGGAGGTGATGCCCTGACCATCGCGATTGGCGATGTGCAGAGCCTGTCGCTCGGCGCCCTGCCACGGGTCGCCGCCGAACATGCCCTGCATCTGGGACATGAAGCCGGCCATCTGGGCGGGATCGATCTGCATGCCGCCGGGGCCACCCATGTTCGAGAGGGCGTCGCGGAGCGCGTCGGGATCGATGTCGCCGCCCGACATCATGCGGCGGAGCATCTCTTCGAAGTCCGATGGATCCCGGTCGTCATCTGCCATGCGGATCGCCCTTTCAGCATGCCCCTAGCGTGTGAGTTCTACGCTAGTCATACGATCCTGTGCTCGGACCCTGAGGGCTCGGATCCCTGTACGCCGCTCGCGAACGCCCCCGGAGGTCCTGTGTCATCACGCCGCACGAACGGCACCGTCACGGGCGTGGTCGCGCTGAGCGTCGCGCTGGTGGCGCTGGTCGGACTCACCTTCATGCCGACGCAGTACGTGATCCAGCGTCCGGGCCCGATCTACGACACCCTCGGCACGGCGCTCAGCGCCGACGGCGAGGAGGTGCCGCTGATCGAGGTCGACGGCGCACCCACCTACGCGACCGGCGGCACCCTCGACCTCACGACGCTGCAGGTCGTCGGCAACCGCGAGCGCACCCCCACCTGGTTCGAACTCGCACTGGCGTGGTTCGACCCGTCGCGGGCGGTCGTGCCACTGGACACCTACTTCCCCGAAGGGGTCACCTCCGAGCAGCGCGACAACCGCAACGCCGAGCTCATGGTCGACTCCCAGCACGAGGCGACCGCGGCGGCGCTGAAGGAGCTCGGCTACGACGTCGGCGCCGAAGTCAAGGTCATCGAGCCCATCGAGGACACCCCGGCCGACGGCGTGCTCGAGGCGGGCGACACGGTTCTCTCGGTCGACGGCATCGCCGTCGATTCGGCGAGCATGCTGCGCGACGAGATCCAGAAGCTCGGCGGCGAAGACATCGAGCTGGTCATCGAGCGCGATGGCGAGGAGAAGGAGCTCACGCTCACTCCGGAGGAGACGACGGATGCCGCGGGCGAGCCGTTCTGGCTGATCGGCATCTCGCTGACGACCGACTACGACTTCCCCGTCGACGTGCGCCTGCAGCTCGACAACGTCGGCGGGCCCAGCGCCGGCATGATGTTCGCGCTCGGGATCATCGACACCATGACGCCGGGCAAGCTCAACGGCGGCGAGAACGTCGCGGGGACCGGCACCATCGAGGCCTCCGGCGCCGTGGGGCCGATCGGGGGCATCCGACAGAAGCTGTTCGGCGCGCGCGACGGCGGCGCCACCGTCTTCCTCGCCCCCGAGAGCAACTGCGACGAGGTGGTCGGACACGTGCCGGCCGGTCTGGACGTGTACAGCACGTCGACGCTCGAGCAGTCGCTGGAGATCCTCGAGGTGATCGCCGACGGCGGCGACACCTCGGACCTGCCCGTGTGCGCGACCTCCTGACCCTGTCCGCGCTGAGCGTACTCGCGGCCGCCGCATAGGAGCGCCTGCCTAGGATGGTCTGGTGACCACCACCTCAGCGCCCCCGCCGGCCACACCCAGCACTTCACGCCGAATCATCGTGATCTCGGTGGCGGTGATCGCCGCCCTGATCGCGGGCTTCTTCGTCTTCGCCTCGTTGTACACCGAGTTCCTCTGGTTCGACCAGCTCGACTTCGCCTCGGTGCTGACGACGCAGTGGATCGCCACGGCGACGATGTTCGTCATCGGTTTCCTCGGGATGGCGGTGCCGATCTTCCTGTGCATCCAGCTGGCGTACCGCCTGCGGCCGGTGTATGTGCGGCTCAGCTCGCAGCTCGACCGCTATCAGGAGGTCATCGAGCCGCTGCGGCGCCTGGCCATGTGGGGTCTGCCGGTGTTCTTCGGCGTGTTCGCCGGGTTCGCCGCCGCGGGCAACTGGGAGACCGTGTGGCTGTGGGCCAACGGCGTCACGACCGACACGCTCGACCCGCAGTTCGGCGTCGACACCGGGTTCTACCTGTTCGCGATGCCGTTCTACTCGATGCTGCTCGCCTTCGTCTCAGCGGTGCTGCTGCTCAGCCTGGTGATCACCGCGCTGGTGTCGTACCTGTACGGCTCGGTGCAGATCGGCCAGCGCGAGCTGCGCATCTCGAAGCCCGCCCGCATCCAGCTGGCCGTGCTCGCCGGCCTGTACCTGCTCGTGCAGGCGGTCAGCCTGTGGCTCGACCAGTATCTGACGCTCGTGCAGCAGGAGGGCCGCATCACCGGTGCCGCGTACACCGGCGTGAACGCCACCATCCCCGGTCTTGCGATCCTGTCGATCATCGCCGCGGTCGTCGCCGTGCTGTTCTTCGTCACCGCGATCATCGGACGCTGGCGCTTCCCGCTGGTGGGCACCGCGCTGCTCATCGTCGCCTCGCTCGTGGTCGGCGTCGGCTACCCGTGGGTGGTCACCACCTTCCAGGTCGCACCGAACGAGAACGCCTACCAGGCCGAGTTCTACGAGCGCAACATCGCGAGCACCAAGGAGGCGTACGGCGTCGCCGACATGGAGGTCACCTCCTTCGAGGCGACCACCGACACCGAACCCGGTCAGCTGCGTGAGGATGCCGAGACGACGGCGTCGGTGCGCATCATGGATCCGGCCGTAATCGGTCCCACGGTGCGTCAGCTCGAGCAGTACCGCCAGTACTACCAGTTCGCCCCCGAGCTCGACGTGGACCGCTACGAGATCGACGGTCAGATGCAGGACACCGTGGTGTCGGTGCGCGATCTCGACATGACGCGTCTCGGCGGCGGTGACAGCTGGAACAACCGTGCCGCGGTGTACACCCACGGATACGGCCTGGTCGCGATGGCCGGCAACCAGCGCACCGACGACGGTGAGCCCGTCTTCCTCGAGCGCGGCATCCCCACGCAGGGCGTGCTGACCGAGACGCAGGAGTACGAGCCCCGCGTGTACTTCGGCGAATCGTCGCCCGAATACTCGATCGTCGGGGCCCCAGAAGGCACCGACCCCGTCGAGATCGACTTCCCGCGTGGCCAGGACGGCGCGAGTGACACGAAGACGACCTTCGAAGGTGACGGCGGGCCGCGCATCGGCGACACCTTCCGCAAGCTGCTGTACGCGATGAAGTTCCAGTCGGAGCAGATCCTGTTCTCGAACCTGGTCAACGACGAGTCGCAGATCCTCTACGACCGCGACCCGAAGGAGCGCGTGCAGAAGGTCGCCCCGTACCTGACGCTCGACAACGACCCGTACCCCAGCGTCGTCGACGGCAAGATCGTCTGGATCGTCGACGGCTTCACGACGAGTGCGACCTACCCGTACTCCACGACCGTCAGCCTGCAGGACGCCATCGCGGATTCGCGCACCCCGGCATCCGTCGTCGCATTCGACAACATCAACTACATCCGCAACTCGGTCAAGGCCACCGTCGACGCGTACGACGGCTCGGTGACGCTCTACGCCTGGGACGAAGAGGATCCGATCCTCGAGGCGTGGCAGAACATCTACCCGACCACGGTCAAGCCGATCAGCGAGATGTCGGGCGAGCTGATGAGCCACGTGCGCTACCCGACCGACCTGTTCAAGGTGCAGCGCGACGTGCTCGGTGTGTACCACATCGACAACGCCAACGCCTTCGCGCAGGAGGTCAACCGCTGGCAGACGCCCGACGACCCGCGCGCGGAGAACCGACTGCAGCCGCCGTACTACCTGTCGATGCAGATGCCGGGGCAGGAGCAGCCGAGCTTCTCGATGTTCTCGACGTTCATTCCCGCCGCGCAGCAGGGTGAGAGCCGAGAGGTGCTGATGGGATACCTCGCCGTCGACTCGGATGCCGGCTCCGAGGCCGGCGTGAAGGCCGACAGCTACGGCACCCTGCGGTTGCTGGAGATCGACGCCGCCACCACGGTGCCCGGCCCCGGTCAGGTGCAGAACACCTTCGACTCGGACACCCAGATCGCCGACCAGCTCAACGTGCTGACGCTGGGTAACTCCGAGGTCAAGTACGGCAACCTGCTGACGCTTCCCGTCGGCGGTGGCCTGCTGTACGTGCAGCCGGTGTTCGTGCAGTCGTCGGAGGGCACCAAGCTGCCCAACCTGCGCAAGGTGCTGGTCGCGTTCGGCGACCGGGTCGCGTTCGAGAACACGCTGACCGAGGCGCTCGATGTGCTGTTCGGCGGCGATGCCGGTGCGACCGGAGGCGATGAGGACGTCACGCCGACGGATCCGGATGCCCCCACCGAACCGACCGAGCCGACCGAGCCCACCGATCCCGATGAGGGCAGCACGCCGACACCGCCGTCCGATGCGATGGCGGCGGCGATGGAGGATGCCCGCAATGCGCTCGCCGCGCGTGAGGCCGCGCTGAAGGCCGGCGACCTCGAGCAGTTCGCTGTCGAGGACAAGAAGCTGACGCGAGCAATCGAGCAGCTGCTGGCTCTGGAGGAGCAGGGACAGTAGCATCCGACCCGATCTCAGAGAGGTGGGCATCCCGCACGGGGTGCCCACCTCTTGCTGTTCGGCACGCCCCATCGCAGAATGAAGTCATCACGTCTGGAGGTGGTCGAGATGCAGATCGCAACCGGATCGCGGATCGTGATCCATGGCACGCGGGTGGGTGACGCGGAGCGGCACGGCGAAGTGCTCGAGGTGCGCGGCGACGACGGTGGTCCGCCGTATCTGGTGCGCTTCGATGACGGAGGCGAGTCGTTGATCTTCCCCGGACCGGATCTCGAGCTCGAGCACCGTGGGGACACGCCCGGCCCGTCGTGAGGGCCGGGCTCGATTGGCCCTGTGCTTCACCCGCGTGTTAGGCTGTTCTACGTGCCGCGGGGTGGAGCAGTTCGGTAGCTCGCCGGGCTCATAACCCGGAGGTCGTAGGTTCAAATCCTGCCCCCGCAACCAAGAGAAGGCCCCTGATCGAAAGATCAGGGGCCTTCGGCTTTCCCGCTCACGATCCCGGGCAGGGTCGCTCGTGTCAGGATGGGCGCATGCCAGCATCCGCCCCGCTCGTCGCCGTCTGCCAGTTCGCGCCGGAGGCCGACCCCGTCGCGAACCGCGCGCGGGTCGCCGCGCTCGTCGCCGAGGCGGCGGGCCGGGGCGCTCGTGTCGTGGTGCTGCCGGAGTACTCCGGGTACTTCGTGAACCCCTTCGATGAGACGCTCACCGCACACGCGGAGACGCTCGACGGCGCCTTCGTCGCCGCGCTGCGCGCCTCGGCGACCGAGCACGGGGTGGTCGTCGTCGCCGGGATGCTGGAACCGGCGGACGCGAATCGCGTGCACAACACCCTCGTCGCGGTGTCGGATGCCGGTGTGCTGGCCGTCTACCGCAAGCAGCACCTGTACGACGCCTTCGGGCAGAAGGAGTCCGACTGGGTCGCCCCAGGAGACCTGGGGGAGGCGGCCGTGTTCGAGCTGGACGGTCTGCGCTTCGGCCTGATGACCTGTTACGACCTGCGCTTCCCCGAGGTGGGCCGCACGCTGGCGGATGCCGGGGTCGACGCGATGGTCGTGCCGGCCGAGTGGGTGCGCGGCCCGCTCAAGGAGCACCACTGGACAGCGCTGCTGACAACACGCGCGATCGAGAACACCGCGTACGTCATCGCGGCTGATCACCCCGGCCCGATCGGTGTCGGCCTGTCACAGGTGATCGACCCGCAGGGCGTGGTGGTGGCGGGCGTGAGCTCTGGGGAGGGCATCGCCCTGGCATCCGTCGACGCCGACCTGATCGCCCGCACCCGCGAGACGAACCCGGCACTCGCCCTGCGGCGCTACCGGGTGGTGCCTGTCCACTGACCGTTTTCCTGGTCAGTCGTGCAGGGATGCCAGGCGCCGGGCGGCCTCTTCGATCACCTCGGTGCGCTTGCAGGCGGCGAACCGCACGAGGCCGGCGTACGCGTCCTGGCTGCCGGGAGACACGAACGCGCTGATCGGGATCGCCACGACACCGGCGCGCTCGGGAAGCGCGCGGCAGAATGCCGCAGCGTCCGTCCCGCCCAGGGTGGTCGCGTCGGCGACCGTGAAGTAGCCGCCCTGCGGCGCGTGCACCGCGAAGCCCGCCGAGCTCAGCGCCGCGCTCAGCAGCGCCTGCCGGGCGCGCAGGTCATCTCGGATGCCCGTGAAGAAGGCATCCGGCAGACCCAGCCCCACCGCGATCGCGGGCTGGAAGGGCGCACCACCCGAATAGGTCAGATACTGCTTGACCGTCAGCACCGCGGTGATCAGCGCCGCGGGCCCGTGCACCCAGCCGACCTTCCACCCGGTGACCGAGAACGTCTTGCCGGCCGACGAGATCGTCAGCGTGCGCTCGGCGGCCCCGGGCAGCGTCGCGATGGGCACATGGCCGGCGTCGAACGCGAGATGCTCGTACACCTCGTCGGTCACGATCACCGCGTCGTGCGCGTGCGCCAGGCGCACGATCTCGGTCTGCAGCTGCGGCGAGAAGACTGCACCGGTCGGATTGTGCGGGTCGTTCACCAGGATGATCCGCGTGCGGTCGGTGACGGCGGCGGCGAGCTCGTCGAGGTCGGGCTGGAAGCCGGGCGCGCGCAGCGGCACGGTGCGCAACCGGGCACCCGCCAGGGCGACGGCGGCAGCGTAGGAGTCGTAATACGGCTCGAAGACGACCACCTCGTCGTCGGGGCCGTCGATCAGGGCGAGCAGCGTCGCACTGAGTGCCTCGGTGGCACCGGCGGTGACGAGCACCTCGGTGTCGGGGTCGACGTCCAGGCCGTAGAACCGCCGCTGATGCGCGCTGATCGCCGCGCGCAGCTCGGGAGCTCCGCGGCCGGGCGGATACTGATTGGCGCCTGCCGCGATCGCGTCGCGGGCCGCGCTGAGCACCTCGCCGGGGCCGTCTTCGTCGGGGAAGCCCTGACCGAGATTGATCGCGCCGGTTCTCACCGCAAGCGCCGACATCTCTGCGAAGATGGTGGGCGCCACCTCGCCCTTCGGGGAGAGCAGGCCCGCCCCCGCGGCCGTCCGTCGCCATGCACCGGGAATGACATCCATGCAGAACAGGCTAAGACCATAGGGGACATCCATCGTCGCCATACCAAACGCACAGACTCGATTGTCACGCTGATAGGGCGTTGTGAAGGAGCAGATGATGAACGACAACAACAACCACGGCGAGGCTTCGAACCCCGAGGTGCCGAATGTCGGTGCGACCCCGACGCCCCAGAACCACGAGCAGGCCGGCGGGCACAGCATCCCCCCGACCTTCGGCT
This sequence comes from Microbacterium bandirmense, assembly GCF_037204185.1. NCBI lineage: Bacteria > Bacillati > Actinomycetota > Actinomycetes > Micrococcales > Microbacteriaceae > Microbacterium > Microbacterium bandirmense. Next base: position 291,730 of record NZ_JBBDGM010000002.1, read on the forward strand.
CGCACCAGCAGCCCCAGGGCTGGCAGCCGCCGTACGGCGCTCCATCGGGCGCCGCACCGCAGGCGGGCGGGGCCCCGCAGGCGGGCCCGCAGACGGGTGCGGCGTTCGGCATGGCCCCGCAGGCTCCGCACGGCCCGCAGGGCTATGCGGGCACCCAGCCCGTGACTGAGCTGCGGGGCGCCTCCACCGCCGAGCCTCGCAAGGGCGGTGGCACGGTCAAGATCGCCGGCCTGCTGCTCGCCGCCGCGATCGTCGGCGGCGTCGCCGGATTCGGCGGCAGTGCGCTCGGATCGGCCGTGCTCAACCAGCCGGTCTCGCAGTCGGCATCCGGACCCGAGACGGTCACCGTCAACAACCCCGGATCCGTCAACGAGACCACCGCGATCGCCACGCAGGTGCTGCCGTCCGTCGTCACGATCGAGGTCGCCGGGCAGCAGGAGGGCGGCAGCGGATCCGGCGTGGTCCTCGACAAGGAGGGTCACGTGCTTACTAATGCCCACGTCGCCACTCTCGGCGGCGCCGCCGCCGATCCGACGATCAGGGTGACCACCTCCGACGGACGCATCTACTCGGCGACCATCGTCGGCACCGACCCGATCTACGACCTCGCGGTGCTCAAGCTCGAGGGTGCAGAGGACCTCACGCCGATCGAGTTCGCCGACTCGGGCAAGCTCAACGTCGGTGACACGGCCGTCGCGGTCGGTGCACCGCTGGGCCTGTCGAACTCGGTGACCACCGGCATCGTCAGCGCGCTCAACCGCAGCATCCAGGTCGCATCGTCGGCAATCCCCGACAATGCACCCGACTCCGAGCAGGCTCCCGGTGAAGGTTCCGAGGGCGAGGACTCCGAGGGCGGGCCGTTCCAGTTCGACATCCCGGGTCTCGGCGCCCAGCAGGCGCAGCAGTCCATCTCGATCGCCGTCATCCAGACCGACGCCGCCATCAACCCCGGCAACTCCGGTGGCGCGCTCGTCGACAGCAAGGGACGCCTGATCGGCATCAACGTCGCCATCGCCACAGCGGGCAACTCCTCGCAGGGCGGGGAGTCGGGTTCGATCGGGCTCGGCTTCGCGATCCCGTCGGACATCGCGCAGCGTGTCGCCGGCGAGCTCATCGAAGACGGCGAGGCAACGCACGGTCTGCTCGGTGCGACGGTGCGCGACGCATCCACCGTGGAAGGCGCTGCGGTCGCCGGCGCGGTGATCGTGGAGCCGACGCCGGGCGGTGCGGCGCAGGAGGCCGACCTGCGCGCGGGAGACATCGTCACCCAGTTCAACGGCGCCCCCATCACCAGCGCCAGCGATCTGACCGCGCAGGTGCGCGCGGCGGCCGCCGGCAGCACCGCCGAGCTCACCTACGTCCGCTCCGGCAAGACATACACCGCCGAGGTCACGCTGGGCGAATTGGCCCTCTGAGCCCGATTCGCTCTCAGGACAGGACGCCACCCCGCGATAGGCTCGCGGGGTGGCGTCCTTCTCGTTCGGAACCGGCAATGCGGCCAAACTGCTCCGATTGCCGTTGTATGCCGCAGGGCGCATAGGCACGCTCATCGTGCCGCGCGGCGACACGTGGGTGTTCGGCTGCGGCGCCGGAATCGGCGACGGAGCGCTCGCGATGTACCGCGAGGCATCGGATGCCGGACACCGCACCCTCTGGCTGGTGGGTTCCGATCGCGAGCAGGCCGATGCGCAGGCGCTCGGCATCCGCACGCGCCGCCGTGACGGACTGCGGGGCTGGTGGGCGACCGCCCGCGCCCGCGTGCTCGTGGTCACGCACGGACTGGGGGATGTGAACCGTTACGGCAGCAGCGACGGGTTCGTGGTGCAGCTGTGGCACGGCATCCCGCTCAAGCGGATCGGCCTCGACTCGCCGGTGACCGCGCAGGTTCCCCGCGGACTGCCCGGAGCCGGCATCCTGCGCCGCCTGCTCACCGCGCTCTACCGGGGTGCGGCGCAGCGCATCCGCGTGCTGCCGGCCGCCTCGCACCGCTCGCGCGGGCGCCTCGAATCGGCGTTCGGGCTGGGTGACGACCGCGTGGTCGTCACCGGTGAGCCGCGCGTCGACGTGCTCTCCACCGGCACCGCCGAGCAGCGCGTCGCCCGCGCGACCACCCTGCTCACGCGAACCGGCCCCCTGCTTTCCGACCAGAGCGCGCTGCTGTACGCCCCCACCTGGCGCGACGGCGCCGTCGACCCTGCCGTGCCGACCGCGGAGCAGTGGGTGCGGATCGTGCGACTGCTCGAGCAGCACGACGCCGTGCTGTTCATCCGCTCGCATCCGCTCGGCGAGGGAGCCTACGCACCGCCGTGGTCGAGTGGACGGGTGCGGATGCTGAACGCCGAGCTGCTGCCCGACGCCACTCCCGCGCTGCCGCGCATCGATGTGCTCATCACCGACTACTCGTCGATGGCGTACGACGTCGGACTGCTGGCGATGCCGGTGGTGTACCTCGCCCCGGATGTGGCCGAGTACGGCCGCGAACGCGGGTTCTACGGGCGCTATGAGGATGTGGCCGGCGCCGATTACGCGCACGACTGGGAAGCCGCGATCGACCGCATCGACGAGGTGCTCGGCGATCAGGGCGCGTACGCGGCGGCATCCGACCGCTCCGCCGCGCTCAGCGCGCACATGCACGCATTCCGTGACGGGCGCAACGCCCGGCGGGTGTACCAGGCCATCCGCGCGCGGGGCATCCCCGCGCCGAAGGGAGCACGATGACGACCGTTCGAATCGATGAGGAAGCGCAGACGCTGATCATCGCCGGAACCGGAGCGCGCCCGGCATCGGCCCGCCTCGATGGGCCGCGTGCCCGCGTCGCGGCGCGGCTCACCGGCGGAGGCAAGACCTGGAAGGCGACCTTCCCACTGCGCACCGCACGCTGGGGCGGTGCGGAGTTGCCGCTGCCGTCGGGCACCTACACCCTGAGCATCGACGACGTCGCACTGGACGAGCTCGAAGCGGAGCCCGTGCTGCTGCCGTCGCTGCGCATCGCGGTGCACGGATCCGAGGTGACGGTCGCCGCGCCGATCGCGCCCATCTACGAGACGCCCGAGGGGCAGCGCACGCTCGAGGAGCGCTACGCCTCGCAGATCGGCGCGGGCGAGAACGCGGTGTTCTTCGAGAGCTTCTACGGGCAGACCTCCGGATGCAACCCGCGCGCGATCGACCGGGTGCTCGCCGAGCGCGCGCCCGCGGTCACCCGGTACTGGAGCGTCACCGATCTGTCCGTGGAGGTGCCCGAGGGTGCTGTCGCCGTGGTCGAGGGCGGGCCGGAGTGGTGGCGGGCGCGCGCAGAGAGCCGGATGCTGATCGTCAACGACTGGCTGCGCAGGCGCTTCGTGCGCAAGCCCGGCCAGCGGGTGCTGCAGACCTGGCACGGCACGCCGCTCAAGCGTCTCGCCCTGCACAGGCCCGGCTTCGACCCGCGCCGGATGGCCGCTGTCATCAAGGAGTCCCGCCGCTGGGACGTGCTGCTGGCACAGAACGTGTACGCCTCGCGCATCCTGAAGAAGGCCTACGCGTTCTTCGGCAAGCCGATCTGGGTCGAGGGCTACCCGCGCAACGATCTGCTCACCGGCGGCGACCCGGCACCGATCCGCGAGGCGCTGGGCATCGCGCCCGACGAGCGTGTGCTGCTGTACGCGCCGACCTGGCGCGACGACCGCAGCGAGATGGTCGACTTCATCGATCCGCAGCAGCTCGCCGCCGAAACCGAGTCGGTCGTTCTGGTGCGCGGGCACTCTCGCACCCTCAAGCCCGGCAGAGATCACTCCGGCGCGCGGGTCATCGACGTGACCGGCTACCCCGAGACGGGGCGTCTGCTGCTGATCGCCGACGCGCTCATCACCGACTACTCCTCGGTGATGTTCGACTTCAGCGTGACGGGTCGGCCGATGTACTTCCTGGTACCCGACATGGCCCACTACCGCGGTGAGCTGCGCGGCTTCTACTTCGATCTCGCCGAGCGCGCGCCCGGGCCGCTGGTGCACTCACAGGACGAGCTCGTACGGGCGCTGGAGGACCCGGAGGTGCCGGAGGCATATCAGCGCCGCTACGAGGCCTGGAAGGCGCAGTTCAACCGGCTCGACGACGGCGGCGCGGCCGAGCGCGTCGTCTCGCGGATCCTCGATCAGGGCTGGCTGACGGCTTAGGCAGCACGCCTAGGGCAGCGGGGTGTTGCGGTTGCCGAGCCGCGACGCATCGACCGTGTCGCCGGCGCCGCGCAGCACCCCGGTGAGGAAACCCAGTCCCCACGAGACGTGCATGGTCGGCAGCACCGCCATCGTCCACAGTCGATCGCGCAGCGTGCGGCGGCCCGACAGCGCGACCGCGACCACCAGCGCCGCATAGGCGATCAGCGGCAGGTACACGGCCGACGCCACGATGCTGAGCACACCGTGCAGCACACCGGTCAGCTGCAGCACACCGACGACCAGCGCCAGCGCCAGCACCAGCACGAGAGCCGGCGGGGCGAAGAAGCGCAGCCCGTTGCTGCGGCCGAAACGCCGCACCAGCTCGCCGCGCCACGCACCCGTCGCCCGGAACTGGCGCGCCAGTCGCCACCAGCTCTCCCGCGGCCAGTACGTCACCGACAGCTGCGGGTCGAACCACACCAGGTGCCCGGCCTCGCGGATGCGCAGGTTCAGCTCCCAGTCCTCGCCGCGACGGATCGATTCGTCGAACAGCCCCACCCGATCGAGCACCTCGCGGCGCATCACACCGAGGTACGCCGACTCGGCCTCGCCCTCGCGGTCGCTGCCGTGATAGGCGCCGCCGCCGAGGCCGACGGGGGAGTTGTACAGCCGCGCGACGGCACGCTGGAACGGGGTGCGCCCGTCGGCGCGCATCACCCCGCCGACGTTCGCGGCGCCGGTGCGCTCGAGCGTCTCAAGGGCGCGACGGGCGTAGCCGGGGGAGAGCTCGGAGTGCGCGTCGACGCGGATGACGGTCGGGTAGCGGCTCGCGCGGATCGCGGCGTTCAGGCCCACCGGGATGTGGGCGGCCGGATTCTGCACCAGGTGCACCCTGCCATCCTCTTCCGCGAGACGGTGCGCCAGCTCTGTGGTGCCATCGGTCGACGGACCGAGCGCCAGGACGAGCTCGGTGGGACCGTCGACGTCCTGCTCGAGCACCGACCGCACGGCATGCTCGAGATAGTCGCGCTCGTTGAGCACGGGCATGACGAAGGACACCCCTGCGGGCGTGGTCGGGTCGGTGTCAGGCACGTGTCGATCATGTCATGCGGTGGTCGAACCCGAATTCGGGCGGCGTGGAGGTTCGCTGGCTAGGGTCGCCGGATGCAGGCGATCAACGATGCGAAGAAGGCGTACCGTCTGCTGCGGCGCGCCTTCGCGACCAGGGCAGCTCGCGAGCGGGTGCGCAGGCGGCTGGCGACCCGCGAGGCGTTCCCTCCCGGTGTCTTCCGGGTCGCGGTGTACTTCGCCGACACCGATGTGAACATGTACCAGATCCGGCAGTGGTACGGGCCGCTGCAGCAGCTCAGCCGGCGCTTCCCCGTCGTCGTGCTCTCGCGCTCGCCGCTGGGTGCCGAGGCGCTGCTGCGCGATGATGCACTGCCCACCGTGTTCGCGCCCAGGATCGGCGACCTCGAGGACTTCCTCGCCGAGCAGCAGATCCGCATCGTGCTGTACGTGAACCAGAACACCCGCAACTTCCGCATGTTCCGGTACGGGCGGCGCTGGCACGTGTTCATCAACCACGGCGAGTCCGACAAGGTGTACATGGCGAGCAACCAGTACAAGGCCTACGACCACGCCTTCATCGCCGGTGAGGCCGCGCGCGACCGGCTCGCCGATGCCCTGTGGGACTACGACGTGGATCGACGCACGAGCATGATCGGACGCCCGCAGGCCGATCATCTGACCGGCGAGCCGCCCTACCCCCGCGATGACCGCACGGTCGTGCTGTACGCGCCGACCTGGGAGGGCGATCGGGCATCGATGAGCTACGGCTCGGTGCGCAGCCACGGGGAGACCCTCGTGCGGCAGCTGCTCGACTCGGGCCGGCACCGCGTGATCTACCGCCCTCACCCGCGCACCGGCGTGATGGACGATGCGTACCGGGCGGCGAACGACCGCATCGTCTCGATGATCTCAGCGGCCAACGCCGCCGACTCGACGGCGCAGCATGTGCACGATGACGGCCCCGACATCGGATGGCAGCTCACAGCATCCGACGTCGCGATCGTGGACGTGTCGGCGATGATCTACGACCGCCTCGCCACCGGCAAGCCGCTGCTGGTCACCCGCCCGGTCAGCGACGAGGCGCAGATCGACCGCTCCGGGTACCTCTCCGACTGCGAATGGCTGACCGCCGAAGCGGCGCACTACGTCGTGGCGGAGGTCGAGCGCGTGCGCGCCGACGAGGCGGCGGTGGCGCGACTGGCGCGGTGGTCGACACGATACTTCGGCGACACGAGCCCCGGGGCGGCCACCGCGCGGTTCGAGGCGGCCGTGCAGCGGCTGTCGGATGCCTGGGAGCAGTACGACGCCCGAGGGAGCGCATAGTCGGGCGCCGTATCCTGGAGGGATGGGTGTCGTCTCAGATGGTAAGAAGGCGTATCGGCTGCTGAGAAAGGCGCTGACCTCGCGCGCGGCCGTGCAGCGCGTCAGGCGCACCCTCTCCGCGCAGGGGCCGCACCCCCGCGGACACTACAAGATCGCGGTCTACTTCGCCGACGGCGACGTGAACATGTACCAGATGCGGCAGTGGTACCGCCCGCTGGCACGGCTGGCCGAGCGCTGGCCCGTCGTGGTGCTCTCGCGCAGCGCCACCGGCGCGGAGCGGCTGGTCGCCGAGGATGCCCCTCCGGTGGCCTTCGTGCCGACCGTGCGCAACCTGGAGAAGTTCATCGCGAAGCAGGACATCCGCATCGTGCTGTACGTGAATCAGAACACCCGCAACTTCCAGATGTTCCGGTACGGGCGGCGCTGGCATGTGTTCATCAACCACGGCGAGTCCGACAAGATGTACATGACCACGAACCAGTACAAGGCGTACGACTACGCGCTGGTGGCCGGTCAGGCGGCGCGCGACCGGCTCAGCCGCACCCTGTGGGAGTACGACGTCGATCGCCGCACGATCGAGATCGGCCGGCCGCAGGCCGACCACTACTCGGGCACGCTGCCGTACACGCCCGATGAGCGCACCGTGGTGCTGTACGCGCCGACGTGGGAGGGCGATCGCCCCTCGGCGCACTACGGATCGATCGCCACGCACGGCGAGAAGCTCGTGGCGGCGCTGCTCGCCACGGGCACGCACCGGGTGATCTACCGGCCGCATCCGCGCAGCGGTGTGGTCGATGCCGAGTACGGCGCCGCGCACCGTCGCATCCTCTCGGCGATCTCGGCGGCCAACGCCGCCGACCCGCGGGCGCAGCATGTCTACGACGACGGTCCTGATCTCGGCTGGCAGCTCGCCTCCGCCGACGTCGCCGTGGTCGACATCTCGGCGATGGTCTACGACCGACTGGCCGCCGGGCGACCGCTGCTGATCACGCGCCCCGACGATGAACGCGCCTCGATCGACACCAAGGGCTACCTGTCGGACTGCGAGTGGCTCACAGCCGATGCCGCGGCTGACATCGTCGCCGAGGTCGAGCGCGTCCGCGCTGACGAGGATGCCATCACCAAGCTGCGCATGTGGGTGCAGCACTACTTCGGCGACACGACCCAGGGCGTCGCCACCGCGAAGTTCCACGCCGCCATCGACGAGCTCATGCAGAAGTGGGATGAGTGGCACGCCGCCGAGATCGGCGTCCGCGGCGACGACGAGGACGACGATGACGAGGAAGCGAAGGAGGACGAGGACTGATGCCAGGATTCGCCCGCACGGCCACCGTGGCCGCACGGCTCGACGTGGTGGAGCAGTCGCCGTCCACGAATGCGCAGCTGCGTGAGCTCGCCGCCGATGCCCCGCATCTGACCGTGCTGCTGACCGATTCGCAGACCGCCGGTCGCGGACGGCTCGACCGCAGCTGGGTCACCCCGCCCGGCTCGGCGCTGGCCATCTCGGTGCTGCTGCGCGACCTGCCCGCCGATCCGGCCGCGCGCGGATGGATTCCGCTGGTCGCGGGCCTGGCCATGGCCGACGCGGTCGCCGCGCAGCTGCCCGCGCATGAGGTCGGGGTGAAATGGCCCAACGACGTGCTCGTCGACGGGCGCAAGATCTGCGGCATCCTCGCCGAGGCGACGTCGGATGCCGTCATCGTCGGCTCCGGGATCAACACGGCCATGACGGTCGCTGAACTTCCCGTGCCGACGGCGACATCGTTCGCCGCGCTCGGACAGGCTGCCGACCGCGACGGGCTGGTCGCAGACTACATCGCGGGGCTGGACGTGTGGATGGTGGCGCTCGCCGCCGGTGATGCAGAGCGCGTGCGGGATGCCGTGGCGGCTCGCTGCCTGACGATCGGGCAGCAGGTGCGCGTCGAACTGCCGGGTGACGGCGAGCTGCGCGGCGTCGCGACCGGTCTGGACGCCGATGGTCGGCTGCTGGTCGGGGCCGACGGCGCGTCGCACGCCGTCTCGGCGGGCGACGTGGTGCATGTCCGCGCGGTGTAGGACAGACTGACACGCCGGGTCGCGCAGGGCGATGTCGGTGGCTGGTGGGCAGAATGGAGCCATGACCCAGCCCGTGACGCTCGGCGGTCGGCCGATGATGCCGCCACCCGGGGCGCCCGCCGAGGAGCTGCTGGTCGCGCGCTTCCGCGCGCACGCGCGGCGGCTGTTCTGGTCGGCGCTCGTGCTGATCGGCGTGTGCGGCGCCACCGCGTACCTGTACGACAACCTGCCCGCACCCTACGAGAACTGGATGCTGCTGTGCGCCGCCGGAGCGGTGCTGGTGCTGCTGGTCGCCGTCCCGTTCGTGCGGTGGATGTCGCGCAGCTACACGATCACGACGAGGCGCGTGATCCTGCGCGACGGTCTGGGCTCGCGCAGTCGCCGCGAGTTCTCGCACACGCGCGGCTACACGATCGCCGTGCGCCGCGGTCCGCTGCAGCGGCTGTGGGGCGCCGGCACGATCACCCTGAGCAACGGCGTCGATGCGCCACTGCGACTGCAGAACGTGCCGAGCGTCAACCTGGTGCACGAGACGCTCGCCGACCAGGTCGAGGTGAACCAGATCCTCGCGCACCGCGACGCCCAGCACCCGATGGGTTCCTGAGCTTGCCGAAGGGCCTCGCGCAGTGCGAGAGAATGGCACTGACGAAAGGGGTCTTGCATGACGGTGCGCGTGGGTGTGATCGGCGGAGGACAGCTCGCGAGGATGATGATCGCTCCGGCGGTGGAGCTGGGGCTCGACCTGCGGGTGCTGGCCGAGGACGAGGGGATGTCCGCGCAGCTGGCGGCCACCGCGGTCGGTGACTACCGTGACCTCGAGACGGTCCGCGCCTTCGCACGCGATGTCGACGTCATCACCTTCGATCACGAGCACGTGCCGCAGCAGGTGCTGCGCGCCCTGGTGGCCGACGGGGTGCAGGTGCATCCGGGTCCCGACGCTCTGCAGTACGCCCAGGACAAGCTCGTCATGCGCGCCCGCCTGGCCGAGCTCGGCGTTCCGCAGCCCGACTGGGCGGCGGTGCGGGATGCCCGTGACCTGCAGCAGTTCATCAATGATCACGGCGGCCGTGCGGTCGTCAAGACCCCGCGCGGCGGGTACGACGGCAAGGGCGTGCGGGTCGTGCGCGCCGGTCTGGAGGCCGCCGACTGGTTCGCCGAGGTTCCCGATGGCGAGGCACTGCTCGTGGAGGAGATGGTGTCGTTCACCCGCGAGCTCGCCCAGCAGATCGCGCGGCGTCCCAGCGGCGCGATGGTCGCCTATCCGGTCGTCGAGACCGTGCAGCGCGGCGGCGTGTGCGCCGAGGTCATCGCCCCCGCACCGAACGCCGCACAGCGTCTCGTCGAGGTCGCCGAGAAGATCGGCAGGCAGATCGCGGAGGGCATCGGCGTGACCGGGATGCTGGCGGTGGAGCTGTTCGAGACCGACGATGAGCGCATCCTCGTCAACGAGCTTGCGATGCGCCCTCATAACAGCGGGCACTGGAGCCAGGACGGCGCGGTCACCGGGCAGTTCGAGCAGCACCTGCGCGCCGTGGCAGATCTGCCGCTCGGTCGCACCGAGCCGCGCGAGGAGTGGACCGTGATGGTCAACATCCTGGGAGGACCTGCCGAGGGCACGCTGACCGGGCGGTTCGGCGCGGCGATGCAGGAGCATCCCGAGGCGAAGATCCACACCTATGGCAAGGCGCCGCGCCCCGGCCGCAAGGTCGGGCACGTCAACGTCGCCGGCGACGACCTCGACGACGTCGTCTACACGGCGCGCGCCGCAGCGGCGCACTTCGACCGATAGTGATCCAGTGAACTATAGATAAATCTACTTCGAAGCGCGTTCAAGGGTAAACTAACGACATGGCGCGCAAGAAGATCATCCCTACGGCAGAAGCTGCTGATGCGGCTCGCATCCTCGGTCAGCAGATTCGCCTTGCTCGGCATGCGAAGCAGATGACGGCCGCGCGCCTCGCCGAGCTTGTCGATGTCTCGCCTCGAGTGATCACCCTGATCGAGCGCGGAGATGTCAGTGTAAGCTTCGGCAACGCGCTCAACGCCGCAGTACACGCTGGTGTCCCACTGTTCGACATCACCGACCCGAAGACCCTTGCGCGCACCAGGCAGCAGGGCGAACAGGCGCTCACGCTCATTCCCTCCAATGTCCGCAATCGAAGAGAATGGGAACTCGACGGTGACTTCTGATCCCCCGCTGACCCCGTTCGTCTGGGCGTTTCTTCCCGGTGAAGCTGAGCCGGTGGTCGCCGGCGTCGTGGCTCCGTCTGCCACCAAGGTCGCGCTTTCATTCCGATATGCGAACAGCTATCTGGCACGCGCCGATGCGATCAGCATCGGTCCGGACCTTCCGTTGGACGCCATGACGTTTCCCCCGGCGTTCGGGCACAACATGCCCTCAAGTATCCGCGATGCGATGCCCGATACCTGGGGGCGACAGGTCATCAACAGGGAACTCGGACTCGATCTCGAAGATCAGTTGCCTGATCTCCGCTACATGCTCGAATCGGGCAGTGACAGAGTCGGCGCGATCGACTTCCAGGCGAGCCCCACCCATTACGTCGCTCGCTCCGGCGCAGGCCGGCTCAGTGAGGTTGCCCGCGGCGCAGTCACGATTGACAACGACGAATCAGGTCCCGAACTGACGAGGGCTGTTCGCAATACGCTCACGGCGGCAGGGGGTTCGCAGCCCAAGGCTTTCGTCAGGTTCGAGGGGCGGCAGTGGCTGGCGAAGTTCGAGACCGATTACGATCGTGTCTCCCCGCTGATCAAAGCCGAGCGCGCTGCCTTGCACATCGCCGAACGTGCTGGCATCGATGTCCCCGCAGGTCGTCTCGTCTCGCTTGACGACGGCAGGTTGGTGCTGCTCACCGAGCGGTTCGATCGGGTTACGGGTACGGATTCGAACGGTGTTGCGCGCAGACAGGTCATCTCGGGCCTCACAGTCGCCGAAGAACATCGTTCATCCGGAGCCTCGTACCCGCTGTTGGTCGACAACCTTCGTCGGATCGCCGCGAACCCGACCGATGTCGGGCGAGAGTTGTTCCGCCGGCTCGCGTTCAGGATTGCGATGCGCATCGACGATGACCACCTGCGCAATGTTGCGTTCTTCTGGGATGGCGCTCACGCGCAGTTCACGCCAGCATTCGACCTCTCACCGGATCTGATCGGAGTTCCGGTCGGACTGACCGATCTCGGCGGTGGCTCTCGAGAGTTCTCGCTGGCTGCTCTGCTGAGGCAGCGTGCGCACTACTTCATAGACCAAAGGGAAGCGGAGAGCATCGTAGAGAGCATGATCGAGACCGTCGTCGCGCACCGCGCAGATGCTGCCGAGGTAGCCATGATGCTGCCGCATGAGAAGCAGATGCTGTTGGCGCGCACGGCGACGACCGAGCTGCGTGGTCATCGTTGAACACTGATGTGCTGCGCGCGTGCCGCTGCGACGTTCTCCCAGCGGCGCCCCGTAGCCTGTCAGGGTGACTGAGCCACTGCATTCCTCGAGCTCGCCCCTGGTCGGCGTCGTGATGGGTTCCGACTCCGACTGGCGCGTGATGAGCGACGCCTCACAGGCGCTCACCGACTTCGGCATCCCGCACGAGGTCGAGGTCGTCTCGGCGCACCGCACGGTCGACAAGCTCGTCGCGTACGGACGTGAGGCGCGCAGCCGCGGCATCCGAGTGATCATCGCCGGTGCCGGGGGAGCGGCGCACCTGCCCGGCATGCTGGCGTCACTCACCGCGCTTCCCGTGGTCGGTGTGCCCGTGCCGCTCGCGTACCTCGACGGCATGGACTCGCTGCTGTCGATCGTGCAGATGCCCGCGGGCATCCCCGTCGCGACGGTGTCGATCGGCGGTGCCCGCAATGCGGGCATCCTCGCGGCACGCATCCTCGGCACCTCAGACGCCGAACTCGGCGATCGCGTCGAGGCGTACGCCCGCGATCTCGAGGGTCAGGTGCAGCAGAAGAACCAGCGGTTGAAGGACTCGCTGTGACCCTGGCGGCCCCGCGCGCCGCCGAGCCGGGCGCGCGCCCGCTGATCGAGACGCGACCGCTGCGCAATCCGGATGCCGCCGATGCGCCCCTGATGGGCCGGCGCGGCTGGTGGCTGGTCGTGCTCAACGTGCTCATCCCCGGCTCGGCGCAGGTGCTGGCCGGCAACCGACGGCTCGGCCGGTTCGGTCTGGGGGCGACACTGGCGGGATGGCTTCTGCTGATCGCCGCCGCAGGCATGGCGCTGTTCGCCCGACCGGCGCTGGTGTGGCTGTTCACCGGCCCGCTGTCGTGGATCATGCTGACGCTCGTGCAGGTGCTGCTGCTCGGGTACGTCGTGCTGTGGGTGGTGCTGACCATCGACACGCTGCGTCAGGTGCGCCTGGTGAAGGTGCCGCAGATCTCGCGGTGGGCGCTCCCGGTGGCATCCATCCTCGTTCTCGCGCTGGTGGGGTCGGGCACGGTCTACGCCTCCACCGTCGTGGCCTCCAGTCGTGGTGCGCTCACCTCGCTGTTCGGCAGCAGCGGGCCCAGCCTGCCGCCGAGCGAGGGCTACTACAACATCCTGCTGCTGGGCGCCGACAGCGGCGACGGGCGTGACTCGATGCGCTTCGACAGCATCTCGGTGGTGTCGGTGAACGCCGACACGGGGGCGGTGACGATCACCGGAATCCCGCGCGACATGCGCAACTTCCCGTTCGCAGAGGACAGCCCCATGCGCGACCCCGACCTCGTCGGGTACGACTACCGCAACTACTTCGAGGGCCACGACGACCTCGAGTGCGGCTGGGGGCCTGGGATCAATCAGCTCACCAACGCCGTGCAGGTGTGCCGTGAAGACAACGGCGTCGGCCTGTACCCCGACGCGGCGCAGCAGGGCTCGACCCCCGAGATCGAGGCCACCAAGGACGCGGCCGAGGGCATTCTCGGCATCGAGATCCCGTATCACGTCTTCGTCGACATGCATGCGTTCGCAGCGATGATCGACGCTCTCGGTGGAGTCGACATCACGGTGAAGGAGCGGCTGCCCAAGGGCGGCGGGCCCGCATACCCGAACCAGCCCGCTGCGGAGTGGGCGACCGGCTGGATCGAGCCCGGTGAGCAGCACATGAACGGCGACACCGCCCAGTGGTACGCCCGCTCGCGCTACACCACCGACGACTTCGACCGCATGAAGCGCCAGCGCGAACTGCAGGTCGCGATCCTGCGGCAGTTCACGCCGCAGACCGTGGTCACGCGCTTCAACGAGATCGCGGCGGCCGGCACCGAGCTGGTGCAGACCGACCTGCCGCAGGACAAGCTGCCCGAGTTCTTCGATCTGATGATGAAGGCCAAGGAGCAGCAGGTCACCGAGATCGAGTTGACGCCCGACAACGGCATCCTGGAGAAGGACCCCGACTACGACCTGGTTCGCGAGATGGTGCAGCAGGCGCTGCACCCGCCGACGGAGACGCCGGCGCCGGACGGTTCCTGAGCGCGACACCCTCCTCGGTTCCTGCGCGAGCGCGGCGCCCTCCTCGGTTCCTGAGCGAGCGCAGCGAGACGAAGGGCGGTGCGGCATCGGCGGCTCACAGCGAGCCGCGGCTAACATGACGTCATGAGTGTGCAGTTGCGCATCGTCCTCGATCAGGCGGTGCACGTCGTCGACGCGGATCAGGCCCGTGCAGGCCTGGCGCTGGCGGCTGGTCTCGTGCAGACTGCGCCGCGCGGCTGCGTGGTGGGGGCGATCGTGCCGAGCGGTGCGGATCTGCAGGTGCCGGGGGTGCAGGACGTGCGGATGCTGCCGCTGGGGCGGCGGGAGCTGGCGGGTGCCTGGCAGCTGGGCATCACGCCGGGCGTCGGCGGCGGGCTGATCCATGCGCCGAGCCTGATGGCGCCGCTGGTGCGCCATGACCGTGTGCACGACAACGACCAGACCACCGTCACCCTGTGGGACCTCGACGCCTGGGATGCCTCGAACGGTATGTCCAAGACGACGGTCGCGTGGCAGAAGGCGATGCTCAAGCGTGCGGTCAGGCATGCGGACGCCGTCGTGGTGCCCACGCACACGATGGCCGAGCGCCTTGCCGACATCGCCCGACTCTCGGACCGCATCCGCGTGGTCGCCGGCGCTGCCCCGACCGGGTTCGCGCAGCCGTCGGATGCTGGGGTGCGCCGCCAGGACCTGCAGCTGCCCGAGCGGTACGTGGTCGTGACCGGCGATGTCGAGTCAGCGGCGGTCGGCTTCCGCGCCGCCGCACGTTCCGATATCGACGTCGTCGTGCTGGATGCTGCAGACGGGGCGGAACCGCAGTGGGCCGACGCTGCCGCGGCAGTGGGCCTGCCCGAGCGGCGGGCGCACGTGCGCGGCAAGCTGGCGAATGCCGACCGGGCGGCGGTGCTCGGGGGAGCGGCAGCGCTCATCGCGACGTCGACGCATGCGGCCTGGCCGTGGCGCGCCGTCGAGGCGATGTCACTGGGCGTGCCGCTGATCGCGGTCGACACCGGCGCGCATCGTGACGTCATCGCCGATGGTGGGATGCTCGTGTCGGCATCCGAGGTCGTCGACGCGCTCGAGGATGCCCTCGGCGCGGGGGAGCAGCGACTGCGTGTGCTGGCGTCTGACCGGTCTCGCGCCTTCTCCTGGGCGAGTTCAGCAGAGCGCATCTGGGCTCTGCACGCCGACCTCTGAGAGACGTCTGCGAACAGTCTGCGAGTGGACTGCGAACACCCGCGACACGCCGCGGAAATCAACCAATATTCTGCACCAGTGGCATCATCGCGCAACTTCAGTCACACTATTCACATGCATAATCGTGGAAACCGCGATGCGCGGGGGGCTGGAACCGTGCGCTGGCTGCTGACGCTGCTCGCCGTTCTCGGGCTCGTCGTCGGCACCGCGGCACCGGTCTCGGCAGCATCCGTTCCTCCTGTCACCGCGTCGACGACGGCCGTGATAGGCATGCCGGGCGGGCCCGCGAAGACCTCGCTCGCCGGCTTCAACGCCGGCAACATCATCAGTGACGCGGTGTTCACGAACAATGCCACGATGACCGAGGCGCAGATCCAGGCGTTCTTCAACTCGAAGGTCAAGACCTGCCGCGGAGGAAGCGACAAGTACGGGCCGATCATCTGTCTGAAGGATTTCCGGATCAACTCGGTCACGATGCCGGCCGACTCGTACTGCAAGGGGTACACCGGCGCGAAGAACGAGAGTGCCGCGCGCATCATCTACCGCGTGGCGCAGTCGTGCGGTATCAATCCGCAGGTGCTCATCGTCATGCTGCAGAAGGAACAGGGCCTGGTCAACCACACCTGGCCCAGCAAGTGGCGCTACGACATCGCGCTGGGTCAGGGCTGCCCCGACACGGCGCCCTGCGACCCGAAGTTCGTCGGCTTCTTCCACCAGATCTACGGCGCAGCGCGCCAGATGCAGCTGTACATGGAGGGCAAGTACTTCACCTGGTACGCCCCCGGCAAGACCTGGAACATCCAGTACCACCCGAACAAGAGCTGCGGCACCGCGCCCGTGCGCGTCGCCAACAAGGCCACCTCGGCGCTGTACTACTACACGCCCTACCAGCCCAACGCCGCCGCGATGCGGGCCGGACATGGTACCGGCGACTCGTGCTCGAGCTACGGCAACCGCAACTTCTACAACTACTTCACCGACTGGTTCGGGTCGACGCAGGTGCCGTCGATGACGCCGACGGGGGCCATCGCGACCGAGTGGAAGCGAATGGGAGGAGCATCCGGTGCGCTCGGCAACCCGGCTGCAGTCGTCCAGGTGGTGACCGATCCGAACGGAGACGGGCGGGCGCAGAAGTTCGCGGGCGGGTGGATTCACTCGTCGGCTGCGGGCACGTACAGTTCGCTGACCCCTGTGATGACCGCCTACAGCGCTGCGGGCTGGTTGCGCGGCGATCTCGGCTGGCCAGTGGGACGGGAGATCTGCACGAGTGGAATCTGCACCCAGCCGTTCGCCGGTGGGATCATCTCGTACAAGGGAAAGTCGACTGGCGTCACGACTCTGGGCGTTTCGTCGAGCGCGATCGACCGCGAGTACCAGGCGCGCAAATCGGTTCTTGGAAAAGCCGCAGCAGCGGTGACGGTCGTCTCTGACCCCAACGGAAGCGGTTTGGCTCGGGCGTATGCGGGTGGTTGGGTGCATTCGTCTGATGAGGGGACGTTCTCTTCGTCGTCGAGGATCATGTCGGCGTACAGTGCTGCGGGTTGGTTGCGTGGGTTCTTGGGGTGGCCTGTGGCGGCTGAGCAGTCGGTGTCGGATCCGAATGGGAACGGTGTTGCTCAGCAGTTCGAGGGAGGGTGGATTCACTCTTCGGCGAAGGGATCGTTCTCGTCGTCTTCTGCGGTGATGGAGGCGTACAGCAAGGCTGGTTGGGTGCGTGGTGAGCTCGGGTGGCCTGTGGCTGCGGAGTTCTGCACGGGGAATGCGTGTGTCCAGCAGTTCTCCGGTGGTGTGGTCGGTTATGTGAAGGGCAAGCCGGCGGTTGCGGTCGTGGGGGCGACTCCGTCGGCGATCGCTGCCGCGGCGAAGGCTCAGGTCAGTGTCACCAAGGGGCTGGGCAGTGCGCAGGCCGCCGTCCAGGTCGTGGCGGATCCCAACGGAAGTGGTCTTGCGCGGAAGTTCAGCAAGGGGTGGGTGCATTCCTCGGATCGAGGGACGTTCGTCTCGTCCACGACGGTGATGACCGCTTACAGCAAGGCCGGCTGGCTTCGGGGCAAGCTCGGTTGGCCGACCAGTGAGGAGACCTGCTCGGGCACGGTGTGCGCGCAGTCGTTCGAAGGCGGCACGATCTCGTACACACCCGGCAAGCAAGCCGTCACGCTCCAGGGCGTTTCGACGGATGATGTCAAGACGATGCGCGCCGGCTCGGCGGGGGCTCTGGGCAAGGCGGTTCGTGCGGTGCAGGTGGTGTCCGATCGGAACGGGAACGGTTTGGCTCGGGCGTATGCGGGTGGTTGGGTGCATTCGTCTGATGAGGGGACGTTCTCTTCGTCGTCGAGGATCATGTCGGCGTACAGTGCTGCGGGTTGGTTGCGTGGGTTCTTGGGGTGGCCTGTGGCGGCTGAGCAGTCGGTGTCGGATCCGAATGGGAACGGTGTTGCTCAGCAGTTCGAGGGAGGGTGGATTCACTCTTCGGCGAAGGGATCGTTCTCGTCGTCTTCTGCGGTGATGGAGGCGTACAGCAAGGCTGGTTGGGTGCGTGGTGAGCTCGGGTGGCCTGTGGCTGCGGAGTTCTGCACGGGGAATGCGTGTGTCCAGCAGTTCTCCGGTGGTGTGGTCGGTTATGTGAAGGGCAAGCCGGCGGTTGCGGTCGTGGGGGCGACTCCGTCGGCGATCGCTGCCGCGGCGAAGGCTCAGGTCAGTGTCACCAAGGGGCTGGGCAGTGCGCAGGCCGCCGTCCAGGTCGTGGCGGATCCCAACGGAAGTGGTCTTGCGCGGAAGTTCAGCAAGGGGTGGGTGCATTCCTCGGATCGAGGGACGTTCGTCTCGTCTACGACGGTGATGACCGCTTACAGCAAGGCCGGCTGGCTTCGGGGCAAGCTCGGTTGGCCGACCAGTGAGGAGACCTGCTCGGGCACGGTGTGCGCGCAGTCGTTCGAAGGCGGCACGATCTCGTACACACCCGGCAAGCAAGCCGTCACGCGGTTCGGCTGAGCCCAGGGCCGGACGGCTAAAGTAGATGGCATGAAGGTATTGCTCACGGGAGCTGACGGATTCATCGGATCGCACCTGGCGGAGCAGGTTGTCAGGGATGGTCACGAGGTACGGGCACTGGTTCTGTACAACTCCTTCGACTCGCGTGGCTGGCTCGACGGAATCTCCGATGACGTCGCCCGCGAGATCGAATTCCTGCCCGGGGACATCCGTGATCCGGCTCTGATGATGTCTGCGGTGCGCGACCGCGACGCGGTAATGCATCTGGCGGCGCTGATCGCCATCCCGTACTCGTATGCGGCCCCTGATCTGTACGTTCAGACAAATATTCAGGGGACGGTGAATCTGCTGAATGCGGCGCGGGCTGCCGACGTGTCGCGGTTCATCCACACCTCGACGAGCGAGGTGTACGGGACGGCACGTTACGTTCCGATGGACGAAGGACATCCGCTGCAGGGTCAGTCACCATACTCGGCGTCGAAGATCGCGGCCGATCAGATGGTGAACTCGTTCCACACGTCGTTCGGGCTGCCGACGGTCACGATCCGTCCGTTCAACACCTTCGGTCCGCGTCAGTCCGCGCGTGCGGTGATCCCGACGATCATCAGCCAGCTCGCCGCCGGCAAGCGGGAAGTGCAGTTGGGCGCACTCACGCCGACCCGTGATTTCACTTACGTGCCGGACACGGTCGCCGGTTTCACGACGGCGCTGACCAGCACAGCCGGTGTCGGCGAGGTCATCAACCTCGGCGTCGGCTTCGAGGTATCGATCGGTCAGACCTTCGACCTCATCGCCGAAGCGATGGGGATCGACGCAACAGCCACGGAGGACCCGGCGCGTCTGCGGCCGGCGAACTCCGAGGTGGAACGGCTGTTCTCCGACAACACCAAAGCCCGCGAGATCCTCGGATGGCAGCCGAAGTTCGATGGCGTTGACGGGTTCCGTGAGGGTCTGCGGGCGACGGCCGAGTGGTTCACGGAGCCGGCCCACCTGGCCCGCTACCGCACCGACGCCTACGTCGTATGAGTGCAACGGAAGACTTCGTCCGCACTATCCGCGACGTCGTGGGTGACGAGCCGTTCGTCGGCCTGCACGTTCCGCATATCGCGGATCTCGAGAAGCAGCGCGTCCAGGAGTGCCTCGACTCGACGTTCGTGTCGAGCGTCGGCGCGTTCGTGACAGAGTTCGAGCGGGGCATCGCCGACTTCACCGGAGCCGGGCATGCGATCGCGGTGTCCAATGGTACGTCCGCCCTGCAGGTCGCCCTCGGGCTCGCCGGCGTGGGAGCGGGGGACGATGTCATCGTTCCGACGCTCTCCTTCGTCGCGACCGCCAACGCGGTCGCCCATGCCGGTGCACGGCCGTACTTCGTCGACAGCGATGAGTCGACGCTCGGGTTGTCGGTGGAGGCGGTCAAGGAGGTGCTGCGTGCTGCGCGCGTGACCCCCGAAGGACTGGTCAACGCCGCGACGGACCGCCGGATCGGTGCGATCGTGCCGATGCACACGCTCGGGCATCCGATGTGCATCGCCGAGCTCGTGGCGGTCGCGGGTGAGTACGGTGTGCCCGTCGTGGAAGATGCCGCGGAGTCGCTCGGCAGCACAGTTGGCGGTCGCCACACCGGTACCTTCGGTCTGCTCGGCATCCTCAGCTTCAACGGCAATAAGATCCTGACCACCGGCGGCGGCGGGATGATCCTGACTGACGATGACGAATTGGCTCGCAGGGCGCGACACCTCACCACCACTGCCAAGCTGCCGCACCGGTGGGAGTTCGAGCACGACGAGATCGCGTACAACTACCGGATGCCGAATCTCAACGCGGCACTCGGTGTGGCGCAGTTGGAGCGCTTGCCGCGATTCCTGGCGGACAAGCGTCGTCTCGCGGCGCGGTACCAGCAGGCGTTCGCCGAGACTGCGGACGTCGAGTTCCTCACTGAGCCGGTCGGCACGGAGAGCAACTACTGGCTCTGCGGGGTACGTGTCTCCGGGGGTCTCTCGGCACGCGATGGGCTGCTCGAAGCAGCGAACGATGCGGGCCTGCAGTGCCGCCCGTTCTGGAACCTGCTGCACACGCAGGTTCCATACCGTCATCTGCCGCACGCGGCTGTCCCGGTCGCGGAGGCGCTGCATGCATCGGTCGTGTGCATTCCGAGTTCGCCTGCACTGGCGGCGGCATGAGGACGATTGCTGTCGTCACCGGGACTCGCGCGGATTACGGGCTGCTGCGGGGACTGCTCAGAGCGATCGAGGCCGATCCTGCGCTTCACCTTCGCCTGATCGTCACCGGGACGCACCTCAGCGAGGCCTTCGGTCGGACCGTCGCCGAGATCGAGGGTGACGGGTTCGCCATCGCCGCGAGCGTGCCGATCTGGTCGGATGACGACACGCCGCTCGCCGCGGCCGCTGATGTCGGCCGTGCGCTGCCCGGGTTTGCTGCTGCTCTGTCCGAGATCGCGCCCGACGTCGTCGTCGTGCTCGGGGACCGCTTGGAGGCCTTCGCCGTCGCCACTGCCGCAACCATCCTCTCTGTGCCGGTTGCGCACATCCATGGCGGTGAGCTCACCGAGGGAGCGATGGATGATGCGCTGCGGCACGCGATCACCAAGATGTCCTTCCTGCATTTCACATCGACGGCCGATCATCGCCGTCGGGTGATCCAGCTGGGGGAGGCGCCTGACCGGGTGTTCTTCCACGGTGCACCCATCGTCGACATCCTCGACACGTTCGAGGCGATGCCGCCCCGCGAGGTCGAGGAGCGGTTCGGCATCCGACTCTCGCGACCGACGGCACTGGTGACGTTCCATCCCGCCGTCATGGACGTCGCACCGGCTGAGCGCCTGGTCGAAGAGCTTCTCGGCGGGCTGCTTGCGGTCGACGATCTGCACATCGTCATCACCGGGTCGAATTCGGACATCGGCACGGAGGCTGTGCGCGACCGGATCGCACGGTTCGTCTCCGACCATCCGGATCGTGTCGACTACGTGGAGTCCTTCGGTCAGCGGGCTTATTTGAGCGTGATGCGCTCGGCGGCGGTCGTGGCAGGGAACTCGTCGAGCACGGTTCTCGAGGCTCCAGTGCTCGGCGTTCCATCCGTGTTGGTGGGGGAGAGGCAGAAAGGCCGCCCGATCGCGGCGAGTGTCGAGGTGCCTGATCCGAACGCGCATGCTATCGCGGCCGCTCTCCGACGGCGGATCGCGGCCGGACCCTCGCGGAACGACGACAGCCCCTTCGGCGCTGCGGGCTTCGCCCTGCGCACGGCCGCCACATTGCGGGATGCGCCGCTGCCTCGTCCTCCGAAGAAGACATTCCACGACCTCGAACAGGGAGAAGACGATGACCGCTGACGTCTTTGTGATCGCAGAGGCCGGCGTTAACCACAACGGCTCGCTCGACATCGCCAAGGATCTGGTGGATCTGGCCGCAGACGCCGGAGCCGACGCGGTGAAGTTCCAGACCTTCTCCGCCGATGCTCTTGCCCTGGAATCCGCGGAGCTCGCCGACTACCAGCGACTCTCCGAGGAGGATGCGCGCAGCCAGCACGATCTGCTGCGCGGGCTCGAACTCACGCGCGACGAGTTCCGCGCGCTGCGCACGCACTGTGACCAGCGTGGGATCCGGTTCCTGTCCACGGCCTTCGATCTGGATGGCCTGGACTTCCTCATCGATGAGCTCGGCATCCCGCTGGTCAAGATCGCATCGGGTGACCTTACGTACGCGCCGCTGCTGGTCAAGGCAGGCCGCAGCGGCCTTCCGGTGATCCTGTCCACCGGCATGGCCGATCTCTCCGAGATCGCCAGGGCGCTGCGGTTCCTGGCCGCAGGTCTGGCCCAGGCGCACGGTTCCCTCGACCGTGCCGAGCGGCTCACGGAGGCTGCGCTGGAACGGGCCTGGGCGGCGCGCGACGCACACGTCAACTTCGCTGAGCACGTCACGATCCTGCACTGCACGACCGAGTACCCCGCCGAAGATGAGCACCTGAACCTGCGCGCCATGCAGACGATCGCGACCACCTTCGGCCATCGGGTCGGGTACTCGGACCACTCGCTCGGATCGCTGGCATCCGTTCTGGCGGTCGGTCTCGGCGCGACCGTCCTCGAGAAGCACTTCACCTTCGATGTGACCGCCGACGGGCCGGACCACGCCGCGTCGCTGGATCCGGACGGGCTGCGCGCCTACGTCGCCGACCTCCGGCGTGTGCCGACCATGCTCGGCTCGTCAGAGAAGCGGGCGCAGTCCGTGGAGGAGGGTAACAGGGCCGTCGTGCGTCGCAGTCTCGTGGCCGCGCGCGACATCGCGGCAGGTGCCGTTGTCACCGACGACGACGTCGCCTGCTTCCGCCCCGCGACGGGACGAACCTCCTTCGACTTCTGGGAGGTCGTCGGCGGTGCGGCACCGCGTGCGTACCGACGTGGTGAGCTCATCGATGACTGAGCTGATCCTGCTCGGCGGCGGCGGACACGCGCGGTCCGTCCTCGCGGCCCTGCGCGCCCAGGGGCAGAGCGTGCGCGGTTATCTCGCCCCTGACCGGGGCGATCTCGGAGCGGACTGTCCGTACCTCGGCGACGACGACGTTCTGGCCACGATGGACGCCGCCGAGGTGCTGTTCGTCAACGGGTTGGGCTCGGCCGCCTCCACCGCGGCGCGACGTGCTCTGTACGAGCGCGCCGTCGTACGGGGGTTTCGTGCCGCCGGCGTGGTCCACCCGCGGGCATTCGTCGACCCGGCCGCCCGGCTCGGCGCAGGAGTGCAGGTGCTCGCCGGCGCGTTCGTGAACGCCGGCGCCGTCGTGGCGGAGAACGTCCTGATCAACTCCGGGGCGATCGTCGAGCACGACGTCACGGTATCGGCTCATGCGCACATCTCGCCCGGCGCTGTGATCGCCGGCGGGGCGCACATCGGCGAAGGCGCGCATGTCGGCCTCGGCGCACGCGTGATTCAGGGCATCATAATCGGATCGGGTAGCGTCATCGGAGCCGGGGCCGTCGTGATCGACGACATCCCGGCGGGATCGGTTGTGGTCGGCGTGCCGGCCACAGCGATCGGCGTCCAGGGGAAGGGGCCGGCATGAGCTCGAACATCGACCTGTCCGTGCGCCCTGGCACGACCATCCGCGATGCCCTCGCGCAGCTCGATCGCAGCCGTCGCCAAGTGGTGTTCGTCGAGGATGCGGAGGGACGGCTCGTCGGAGCCGTCAGCGACGGTGACATCCGCCGCGGCCTCCTCGGCGGAGCAGCACTCGAAGACCGCGTGGACCGCGTGATGAACGCGAACCCAGCCACGGTGGCTCCGAACGCGACTCAGGACACCGTCGACGAGCTGAAGGCACAGCGTGGCATCCGAGTCGTCGCCGTCGTCGACGACGGCCGCATCGTCGACGTCGTGGGCGAGGGTGAACGCATCGCCACGCCGCTGCCGACGTCGGTGGTGCTCATGGCAGGCGGCAGGGGACAGCGGCTGTACCCGATCACCAAGGACATCCCCAAGCCGCTCGTGCCGCTGGGCGACACGCCGATGATCGACATCATCCTCGGACGGTTGCGCGATCAAGGGTTCCGCAGGGTGCATGTGTCCGTCAATCACCTCGGGCACCTGATCGAGGAGCATCTGGGAGACGGTGCAGACCACGGGATGCAGATCACGTATCTGCACGAGCCGATGCCGCTCGGGACAGCCGGAGCGATGGCGCAGCTGCGCGGGGAGATGACGTCGCCGTTCGTGGTGATGAACTCCGATCTGCTCACCGACATCGACCTCCGCCGGATGCTGGGATTCCACCGCAGCGCGCAGGCGGAAGCCACGATCGGTGCCCGGGAGTACGGCTTCGAGATCCCGTACGGCGTGATCCGACGTGACGGGGATCGGGTCACCGGGCTGGCCGAGAAGCCGTACCACAGCGAACTCGTCAGCGCAGGGATCTACGTCCTCGCCCCGACCGCACTGGACCAGCTCGAGCAGGACGAGTACTGCGACATGCCCACGCTGCTGTCGCGACTCATGGATGACGACCGAACCGTCGCGGCCTACGAGATCCGCGAGGAATGGATCGACGTGGGCAGGCCGGAGGATCTCGAACGCGCCAGGACGGCGTGGGAGCGGAGGAACCGATGAGGATCTGCACGATCACCGTGCGCGCCGGATCGAAGGGCGTGCCGGGAAAGAACCTGCGCGTCGTGGCCGGACGCCCCCTGTTCGGGCACTCCGTCGCGCAGGCCGCGGCCACCGGGCTGTTCGATGAAGTCGTCGTCTCGAGCGACTCCGAGGAGATCCTCGAACTCGCGCCGACGTTCGGTGCCACCGGGGTGGTGCGACGCCCCGCCGAGATGGCGACAGACACCGCCGGCAAGGTGCCCGCGATCGCGCACGCCGTGCGAACGACCGAGGAGCGCACCGGCAGGCACTTCGACACCTGCGTCGACCTGGATGCGACGAGCCCGCTTCGCACGCTCGACGACATCCGCGCCGCGGTGGCGATGTTCGAGGACTCCAGGGCCGAATCGCTGATCACCGGGACGGAGGCCCGCAGGAACCCGTACTTCAACCTGGTGGAAGAGCAGCGCGACGGAACGGTCGCGGTCAGCAAGCAGCCGGACGACGCTGTGCTGCGTCGGCAGGATGCACCCCGGTGCTTCGACATGAACGGTTCCATCTACGTTTGGCGCAGGCAGGCGCTGCTCGAGGACCAGGTGGTGTTCTTCCCGTCGACGATCCTTTACGAAATGCCCCCGGAGCGTTCGACCGACGTCGACAGCGAGTTCGACTTCCGCATCGTTGAATGGCTCATGGAGCAGAGGAGTGATCGTTGAGCTCGGGAGCGGGCGACCTGGGAGCTAGGACCTCGGTCACGATGCGCAGATTCCTCGACCTTGAGGATGCAGCGCCAGACGCCATATTCGACGTGCTGCCGGGGATGACCGTGCCGTTCTGGACACGCGTCAGGATGCAGATGTTTTGGGCGATGTCTGCGCAGCACACCGGAAGCGTAGAAGTGTCTTCGAAGAGTGAATGGACACGTGCGAAGGAGCTTGAGCGCGTCGTGCGAGGTTACCTGCCGAGCAGGTGGGATGCCGTACGACGTGCCAGGCCGCATGATGTCTGCTTTTACGTGTCTGGCGCGACGCTGGTCGCCGACGGCGAGCATGCTCGCAACTGGTTGGTCGACGACTTCGCGGAAGCAACCGACGACGGCATAGTCGTGCAGATACGTCCGCTGCCGTCTCCCCTTGGTCGCCCGGTTTTCCAGCCCACGCTCAGTATGGAGCAGGCCATCTCGCGTTCGCGCTGGCGCGCCAGGGGGACCTCGCTGACCGCCGGTTTTTCAGACCGTATGGACCTACTTCTCGGCAAGTTCGCACGTCTGTTAGGCCAGCCTGTCGAGGCATTCTCCGCCATTCGAACTGGAGTTATTAGGGGTGAGTTACAGCGTCCGCATCAGCATGCGGAACTGGAACGCATGCTTGACCGTGTGCGTCCCAGGATCGTCTTCTATGACAACGGTTCTTACACCTACCTCGCTGAGACTCTCGCCGTGTTCAAGGATGCCGGCGCGTACGTGGTGGAACCTCAACATGGTTGGATAGGGCCTTCGCACGCTGCCTACAACTACGGTCGTGCGTTCGACGAACCGGAACTGCGGCGTGCACTGCCGGACGAGATCCTGACCTTCGGTCCGTTTTGGTCCGACTCCATCCGACATCCAGGTCTAGTGACGGCCATCGGCAAACCGCACCTGGAGCGGCAGGCTGCGCTCGCTCCCGAACGACGTTCACAGCAGATCCTCGTCGTCTCATCACGAGCGGCTCCGAATGAAACGGATGCTTTCGTGGTTGAGCTTCGGGCGGCGCTGGGCAACGAATGGTCGATAGCCTTTCGCCCACACCCTGGCGAGAGGAAGGAGATTGGGTCGCGGTACCCGCGACTCTCAGTTGACGCTGGAGTAACGATCGATCGAGAATCTGACGTCTATGAGTCGCTGAAACGGGCGGCCATAGTCATCGGCGAGGCGAGCACGGTACTCTTTGAAGCACGGGCCTTCGGGTGCACAGTGATCGCCCGGGATAGTGCATTCGCCGAGAATGTGATCGGGGACGCGTTCGGTACGCGCATCGCGAACGTCGATGAGGCGGTGTCTCGTGTGATGGACGTTCATGTTGACGCCGATCTGCGGCTGAGAGCAGACCCAGCAATCTGGGCGCCCGGATCCATCGAAAGATTCTCCCGCTGGCTGGACGATCGTCTCTCGTCGTCTCAGGACGGTGCCATAGGATGAGGACGTCCGCGACGGCACCGGTCGTCGCCGCTGAGTGAGTGGGATCGTGACCGACACCCGAGATATTTTTGCTGTCGTCCCGCGCGCCGAGTTCGATATTCCGGGCAAGAGCCATGGGCTGATCGATGTCGTGCGCTGGCGTTATCTGTTGCGACTCCTGGTGCGGACGGGGGTGACCACCCGCTACCGCAACTCCGTGCTCGGCTGGATGTGGTCGTATGTGCGGCCAGCGGCGCAGTTCCTGGTGTTCTGGATCGTCCTGGGCCTTTTCATGAACCTGGACCGTGTCCCGAACTACGCGGTTTACCTGTTCTCGGGCATCGTCGTGATCAACCTCTTCTCGGAGGGGTTCAAGAATGCGACCACGTCGATCGTCGGTAACGCCGCTCTGGTACGCAAGGTGTTCCTTCCGCGACAGCTGTTCGCCGTATCTGCCGTCCTTGTATCCTTCGTGCATTTCCTGCCGCAGGTCGGCTTGCTCCTGATCGTCTGCCTGCTGATGGGCTGGGCCGGGCACATCACGATTCTGGGCATGCTCGCGGCGCTGGCGGGCATTTTCATTGTGATGGTGTTCGCGCTCGGGCTAGGACTGCTGTTCGGCGCCATCAACGTCCGATTCCGCGACGCGGAGAACATCGTCGAGCTAATGTTGCTGCTGGCGACCTGGGCATCCCCGGTCCTCTACTCCTGGACGATGGTGCAGGATGCCATCGTGGACAAGCTGCAGTGGCCGAGCTGGCTTGTCGATGTCTATCTGCTGAACCCGATAACGCAGAGCGTGCAGTTGTTCCACTACGCGTTCTGGCGTCCGGCGACCCAGGACCTGGTCAACGCCTCCGGCTATGTCGGTGACGAGCTCGTCCCGTTGTCACCGAACCTCGCAGTGAACACATTGTGGACCGCATTGATCGCAGTCGCTGCGCTGCTTGTCGGGCAGATGGTATTCCGTCGCCTCGAAGGAAAGTTCGCACAGGATCTATGAGTGATATCACCTTGCGTCCGAGCATCATAATCAATGGCGTCCGAAAGACGTTCACACTCAACCATGCGTTCTCTCTGAAGGACACGGTCGTCGCCTGGATCCGACGGCGCAAGCTCTCCTCGACGTTCGAAGCGCTCAAGGGCATCGACATCGTCATCGGTGAGGGTGAGTCGGTAGCGATCCTCGGGATGAACGGATCCGGGAAGTCGACGCTTCTGAAGCTCATCTCCGGTGTAATGGAGCCTGACGCGGGCGAGGTGCTCACGCGGGGACGCGTCGCCGGCCTCATCGAAGTGGGCGCAGGCTTCCACCCCGAGCTGTCCGGGCGCGAGAACGTCTTCCTGAATGCGGCCATCCTCGGGATGAAGAAAACCGAGATCGAGGACCGCTACGACGAGATCGTTGCGTTCAGTGAGATCGAGGAGTTCATCGACCAGGAGGTCAAGCACTACTCCTCGGGCATGTTCCTGCGGCTCGCGTTCGCCGTCGCGATCCATGTGCACCTCGATGTGCTCCTGATGGATGAGATCCTCTCGGTCGGCGACGTCCCGTTCCGGGAGAAGTGCCGTCAGAAGTTCGAAGAACTCATCGCTGCGGGCAAGACGCTTGTCGTGGTCAGCCACGACATGGAGATGGTCCGTGATCTGTGCACCAGGGGCATTGTCATCCGCAAGGGTGAAGTGATCTACGACGGTGAGCTCGAGGGCGCGATCGCCCTGGTGGAAGGATGAGCGCGGACTGGCTCGGGCAGGTCCCGGCATTCGCCGTTGCCGCAGCCATTCTCATCCTTCCCGGCCTCCCGGCCGCGCTGCTGCTTCGTCTGCGTGGCATCCTCGCACTCGGCGGAGCCCTTGTCATCTCACTGGCCAGCGTGGGGGCCGGAAGCTTGCTCGGGCCGGTCATCGGACTGCCCTGGTCGATCGTTCCCGTACTCATCGTCGCCGCCGTCATCACCGCGTTGGCCGCCGTCCTGTCGTTTATCCGACGCGGCCGATCCGAGATTCTGGGCAGCGACCTCGGCGCTGGCGTGTGGATAGGAGTTGCCGCCGCCGCCATCGGATGGATACTGATCATCGCCGTGGGGATCGCGGGTGCCGCGCACCCCACACAGCTCTACGATGGATTGTTCCATCTGAACGCCGTCGAATTCATCGTGAAGAACGGCGACGCCTCGCCGTTCCACATGACGATGGTCCTACCGGGTACCACCACCACCTTCTACCCGACACTGTGGCATGCGCTCGTCGCGCTCATCGTGCCCTTCAGCTCGGCAGTGGTGCCGGCGACGAACGTCATGACCATCACGTGCATCGCGCTGATCTGGCCTGTTTCCCTGGCGGCGCTGGCTTCAGTCCTGTTTCCGCGGCGTCGGGCAGCGGCCGTGATGACACCGCTGCTGGCATTCGGCTTCAGTGTCTTCCCGATCGGGTTCCTCAACTGGGGAGTGCTGTACCCCAACCTCATCGGTGCGCTGCAGATCCCGCTGGTTCTCGCGTTCACGATCCTTGCCTGCCGAAGTGCGCTTCCGTGGCCACAGCGTATCGGCATCACGCTGTTGGCGATCGCCGCAATGAGCGCCACAGCTCTCGGGCATCCCTCTGCCCTGCTCGGTGCCATCGCACTTCTTCTGCCCTTCGGGGCATGGTGCGCCTGGTCGATCGCCAAGGACGGCGGAAGGTCGACCAGGATCTTCGTCTCGATCGCCGCCGTCGCCGTGCTGTTTCTGGTCGTTGCCGTCTGGCGGGCGGCCAATGTGAGCACCCACGAATGGCTTCCCAACGACACGCTGGGGCAGGCACTGGGCGAGGTGGCGTTCCTCAGCCCCGTCGGCCGTGCTACCGGCTTCCTCGTCGGGCCCCTCGCGATCGTCGGTATCTGGACGACCGTGCGCAACCGTCGCTGGTGGATCCTTGCCAGCCATGCGGTCGCGATCTGCTTGTATCTGGTATCGACCTGGCTGCCGGTGCTATGGCTGCGCAGTGAGATCGTCGGCCTCTGGTACGACGACACCACTCGCGTTGCCGTACTGCTGGCAATGATCGGCTTGCCCCTCGCCGGGCTCGGTGCAGCGGTCACCTGGGACTGGCTCCGCTCACTGAAGGAACGGGGGCACACTCGCCGGGCGGTCGCAATCGGGGTGATCATCATTCTGCTGGGGCTGACACATCTGAACGCTCTGATCAACGACGTCAAGTTCATGCGCAACGTCAGCTTCAGATTCGACGTGGAGTCTCAGGGGCTCTCGGCTGACGAAGCGGCGCTGTTCTCAGAGGCAGCAGACCTGCTGCGACCGGACGACCTCGTCGTCGGCGATCCCCTGACCGGCGCGGCGCTGCTGTACGCGTACACCGGTCACGACGTCGTCTTCCCTCATGTCACGGGCAGGTACGGAGCGGACGCCACGACGCTCGCACGCTCTCTGAACACGGGCTCCGCCGAGGTCTGTGCGGCGATCGACCGGCTCGGAGTGACCCACGCGCTCGACTTCGGAGACCGCGAGCTGTACGAGAACCACTACACCACGTACGACGGCCTGCACGACCTCGCTGACTCGCCCATTCTCACCAAGGTGGCGAGCGTGGGCGGCGATGCGGTTCTGTATGAGGTCACCGGCTGCCGCTGAGGTGCGGACCGACGTTAGTTCGTGCGCTCCTCGTCGCCGGTCGGCCGATGACGAGACTCCGCTTCAGCTGCCTCGAGCAGCGCGATCTTGCGGGACAGCAGCGTCACCTGGCGCTGCATCTGCGAGTTGCGCCGGTACTGCGTATACACGAACGCCAAGAACATCACGATCATGCCGTACATCACCAGGTCGGTGCCTCGGCCGACGCCAACGAGCCCGGCGAGCCACGACAGCCACTGGGGAAACAGCACCGAGAGCACTGCGACGATCACGAACATGCCCATCAGGATGCGTCGAATGGCCAGATGGCTGTCCGCCCCTGTACGCCGCATCATGAACACGGCGAGGATGACGATGGCCGCGATGAGAAGGATCTGGATCCACATGGGTCACCTCACCACCAGATCGACGAGGATGTTGACGGAATTGAGCACGCTCTGTCCCTTGGCTTTCGAATAGTCCGTGTAGAGCAACTCGACGGGATACTCCTGCCACGGCAGTCCGGTCCGTCCGAGCTCGAGCACGATCTCGGTGGCGTGCGCCATCCGATCCTGCTTCAGTTCGATCCGCTCTGCCGCGTCACGGCGGATCACACGCAGCCCGTTGTGCGCATCGGTGAGCTTGAGGCTGGTGGTCAGATTCGTCACCCACACTGCGGTCTTCAGTACGACTTTCTTGATCCAGCCCGGATTCGTCCTGTCATCCAGGAAGCGTGAACCGAACACGATGGCCAAGTCCTGGGCGCGTGCGAGTTCCAGCATCCCCAGAGCATCGATGATCCGATGCTGCCCGTCGGCGTCGAACGTGACGATGTACTCGCACTCGTCGTGCGCCAATGCGAACTCGATGCCGGTTTGCAGTGCGGCACCTTGTCCGAGATTGACTGGGTGCTGCACGAGGTGTGCTCCGGCTTCGTTGGCGACCCTTGCTGAGTCATCGCTGGACCCGTCATCGATGCAAACGACATTCACGAATTCGGCGCGCAGGTCTGCGATGACCGGGCCGACGACAGATGCTTCGTTGTACAGCGGAATTACGATCCACGTACTCCGATCTGGCGCGGAAGGCGCGGGGACGCTCGATGACATGATTCCATTGTGTCAGGTGTCCATTCGGCCGCCGCGCACCGACCCGTGAGGCAGGATGTCTGATAGCCCCCGTGTGACAGTGGTGACGAGGATCTATTCGCCTGAACCATCTGCGGCCTCATTGCGCCTATCCGCGATGGTCTCGGCCCTCGCGGATGTCGGCGCTGACGTGAGAGTCCTCACTACCTCGCCTCCGCGCTCGGCTCGCCGGGCAGACGATGACCCCCGCGTCGATGTGCGGCGCTGGCCCGTACTGCGAAATCGATCAGGGTACGTGCGCGGGTACCTGCCGTATCTCAGCTTCGACCTGCCGTTGTTCTTCCGGGTCCTCTTTGGTCGCAAGGCAGACGTGTACGTATGCGAGCCGCCGCCGACCACCGGATTCCTCCTGCGTGTCGCGGCACAGCTCCGCCGGACGCCGTATGTTTACTACGGTGCGGATATCTGGTCCGACGCGTCCGCAGCCACAGGCGCACCGAGAATCGTGCTGAGGGTGGTTCGTGGTCTTGAGCAGGTCGCATTGCGCGGTGCGCACACGGTGCTCGTCGTGTCGGAGGGAGTACGTCAGCGTGTTACCGCGCTCGCACCGGATGTGCCGACATCTGTGGTGGGACACGGCGTAGATCTCAACACCTTCGCGCCGGACGGTCCGTGCGTCGAAGAGCCGGTCGACATCGTATATGTCGGAACGGCGAGCGAATGGCACGGTGCGGGCCTCGCAATTGAGGCGCTGTCACAGGTGATGGGTACAGATGAGACGGTCACTGCCGCGTTCGTCGGGCAAGGTAGTGAGTGGGATGGGTTGAAAAGGCGTGTGGACGAGCTGGGGCTGCAGTCGCGGATCCGTTTCCTGCCAACAGTCGCGGCCGAGGAAGCCGCTGCTTGGCTCCGCACAGCACGAGTCAGCCTCGCGACTCTCGCTCCAGGACAAGGCTATGACTTTGCAGTACCGACGAAGTTGTACTCCTCGGTGGCCGTAGGCACTCCTGTAGCGTATGCCGGGCCGGACCCGGTTCGTCGTTTGATCATCGACGAGGGGCTCGGCGCGGCAACGCACTACGAGCCCGCTGCCTACGCCCAGGCGATTGGTTCGCTACTGTCGGAAACCCGGGGTGCCGACGAGGACCTGGTGCGGTGGGCCGGTGAGAATATCTCATCTGTGGCCGTCGCCGAGCGGGCCGTTCAGACGATCGTCCGCGTCGCGCGTCCAGGCAGCGTGCAAGCGCGCAAGTAGACTGTCAGAAGGTCATCAGAAAGCCGCCCACCCCTTCTCAGGAGTCAATCACGTGACAGTGGAAAACACCGTGCGCATCGTCGGTTCCGCCGATGTCTCCGCAGAAGCCGCGATCGGCGATGGATCCGCGATCTGGCACCTCGCTCAGGTGCGTGAAGGCGTGCAGATGGGCCGGAACTGCATCGTCGGCCGGGGCGCTTACATCGGCACCGGTGTCGTTATGGGCGATAACTGCAAGGTGCAGAACTATGCCCTCGTATATGAACCGGCAAAGCTTGCGGATGGCGTCTTCATCGGTCCGGCTGTCGTACTCACCAACGACACCTACCCTCGGGCGATCAACGCCGACAGCACGCTCAAGAACGCTCATGATTGGGAGCCTGTTGGGGTGACAATCGAGAAGGGGGCATCCATCGGCGCGCGCGCGACGTGCGTCGCCCCGGTGACCATCGGATCGTGGGCCACGGTCGCGGCCGGAGCGGTCGTAGTCAAGGACGTACCAGCGTACGCGCTGGTCGCAGGTGTGCCAGCGCGACGCATTGGCTGGGTGGGAGAGTCTGGCATGCCGTTGACACCAGGTGAGACCGAGATGACATGGGTCTGCCCGGCGACGGGCGATGTCTTTATCGAAACCAATGGAACCCTGACGAAGGAGACCGCGTGAGTGAGTTCATTCCCCCGGCGAAGCCGATCATCGGCGATGAGGAGCGCGAGGCTGTCGACCGCGTGCTTCGCAGTGGGATGGTCGCCCAAGGCCCTGAGGTAGCCGCGTTCGAAAGTGAGTTCGGCGCCCATTTCGTGCAGGGACGTCCGACGGTCGCGGTGAACAGTGGTACCGCGGGACTGCACCTGGGGCTTCTGGCGGCAGGGGTAGGGCCCGGAGACGAGGTGATCGTTCCATCGTTCACGTTTGCCGCCACCGGCAACTCCGTCGCACTGACCGGGGCGACTCCGGTCTTCGTCGACATCGAGCCGGAGACCTTCACACTCGACCCCGAGGCAGTCGCTGCCGCCATCACGCCGAAGACCCGTGGCATCCTCCCCGTGCACTTGTACGGCCACCCGGCGCATATGCGAGCTCTCGAGGCGCTTGCCGCCAAGGTCGGTGTCACGCTTTACGAGGATGCAGCGCAGGCGCACGGTGCGTCGTTGGACGGCCGTCCCGTTGGAACGTTCGGTAAGTTCGCGATGTTCAGCCTCTACCCGACGAAGAACATGACCAGCGGCGAGGGCGGCATGGTGTCCGCCGAGAACGACGAGATCGCCCGCATGCTCAAACTGCTGCGCAACCAGGGTATGGAGCGCCAGTACGAGAACGAGGTCATCGGTTTCAATGCGCGGATGACCGACATCCATGCCGCCATCGGTCGCGTGCAGCTGACGAAGGTGGATGCCTGGACCGCGCAGCGCCAGTCGAACGCCACCTTCCTCAACGCGAACCTGCAGGGTGTCGTCGTGCCGCCGGTCGCCGAGGGAGCTGTGCACGTGTATCACCAGTACACCGTCCGCGTGCCCGACGACAGGGATGGGTTCGTCGCCGCGCTGAAGACCGAGCACAACGTGGGTGCCGGCGTGTACTACCCGATCCCGAACCACCGCCTACCGTCGCTCGCGTCCTACGCGCCGGGACTCGACCTGCCCGAGACCGAGCGCGCCGCGCGCGAGGTCGTCTCGCTGCCGGTGCACCCCTCGCTGTCGCAGAACGATCTCGACCAGATCGTCGCCGCGGTGAACACCGTCGTCAGGGCGGGCGCCTGATGGCCCTGCGGGCCGGCCTGCTCGGCGTCGGGATGATGGGCCGTCATCACGCCCGCGTGCTGCGCGAGGTTGACGGCGTGGACCTGGTCGCGATCGCCGACCCCGGCGGCGACCCACACGGTGTGGCCGGCGATCTGCACATCCTGCCCGATATCGATGCATTGATCGGTGAGGGGATCGACATCGCGATAGTTGCAGTGCCGACGCGCTTCCACGAAGATGCCGCTCTGAAGCTCGCCGCGGCCGGGGTGCACACGCTGGTGGAGAAGCCGATCGCGCACAGCTTGGAGGCTGGACAGCGGATGGTCGACGCCTTCGTGGACGCGGGCCTCGTGGGAGCAGTCGGGCACATCGAGCGTTTCAATCCGGCGCTGCAAGAACTGCGCCGCCGGATCGAAGCGGGCGAACTCGGCGCCGTCTATCAGGTCGCGACGCGCCGGCAGGGGCCGTTCCCGTCTCGGATCGCTGATGTGGGGGTCGCGAAGGATCTCGCCTCCCATGATGTCGACCTCACGGCCTGGGTCGTGCAGTCCGACTACGAGAGGGTGTTCGCTCAGACGGCATTCAAGAGCGGCCGCGAGCATGAGGACATGATCACGATCACCGGGCGCACTGCATCGGGCGTTATCGTGAACAACATCGTGAATTGGCTCTCGCCGATGAAGGAGAGGATCACTGTCGTGACGGGGGAGAAGGGCGCCTTCGTCGCGGACACCTCCACTGGCGACCTGACGTTCTACGCGAACGGCACTATCCCGCTCGAGTGGGAGTCGGTGTCGAGCTTCCGGGGCGTCTCCGAAGGCGATGTCACCCGTTACGCGTTCGCGAAGCGCGAGCCGCTGCGTGTCGAGCATGAGGCGTTCCGCGATGCGGTGCTAGGCGAGAAGACCGACGTCGTGACTATGGAGCAGGGGCAGCGTACGCTTGCGGTCGTAGAAGCGGCACTCGAGTCGGCGAGAACCGGCAGCGCCATCTTCATCTGAGTCATGAAGCTCATCGTCTCCACGCTCCGTCGGCTGTCGCCGTACCTGCCTGCGTCCGGGCGCCGATTCCTCATCGTTTATGCGATCGTCTCCTCGGTGCTGGCGATCGTCGACGTGCTGGCGCTCATGTTGCTTGCATTGACGCTCGCTTCGAGTGTGACCGGTGAGGGCATCGTACTCCCGCTGATCGGGGCGGTGGGCTCGCAGAACGTGGTATGGCTGATCCTCGTGCTGGCAGCGATCGTGATCCTGAAGTCGGCAGCCAACGTCTGGTTGCAATGGATTGCGACCCGTCGGTTCGCCAGCTACGAGCTCAGTGTGGGCCAGGAGCTCTTCAATGCGTACATCCGGGCTTCATGGACCGACCGGATGTCGCGCAATAGCGCGCAGATCGTGTCGATGTCGGACAGTGGCATCGCCCAGGTCGTCGCTGGATTCCTGCTCCCGATTACGACGCTCCCCGGCCTCCTCGTAACGTCCTTCGGCGTCGTGGCAGTGCTGGTCGTCTCACAGCCGGTCACCGCTGCTGTGACGATCGTCTATCTCGGGGGGATCGCTGTTCTGCAGTACTACGTGCTCAGTGGTAAGACCCGGCAAGCGGCGCGTGTCGCACGCAATTCGGCCCTGCACGTTGCGGCGCTGATATCCGGCATGGTTGCCTCGCTTAAGGAGATCACCCTTCGCGACAAGGCCGACGAGGTCAGCGCGGTGGTGGCACGCAACCGCGCACAGACGGCTAGGGCGCGCGCAAACTCAAGCTTCCTGGCCGCCGTTCCGCGCTTCATTTTCGATTCAGCGATCATCGGCGGTTTCGTCGTCGTCGGCGGAGCGGCGATGCTGAGCTCCAATGGAGACATGAACGCCACGATCTCAGCCGTGGCCATGTTCGGTATCGCCGGCTTCCGGCTGGTACCGGCACTCACCGGCTTTCAGGGCGTCGTGACCCGCACCATTACGTCCTCGGCATACGTTGACGTCGTGCTCGCCGACATCGAGGATTCCAAGCGGTTCCTTGCTGACAGGGAGCATCTGAGCCGCGAGGATTTGCCGGGAGCGCCATCACTACTTGAGTTGGACGAGGTCGGCTTCACGTTCCCCGGTGCCGATGTCCCTGCAGTCCATGATGTGAGCCTCCGGATACCGATGGGAACGACCGTTGGCATTGCCGGAGCCTCGGGCGCCGGTAAATCGACTCTGGTGGACTTGCTACTAGGATTGCTTACGCCGAGTGTGGGGCAGATTCGTATCGATGACAAGCCGCTCGACGATGTGCTGGGCTCATGGCGCAGACACGTTGGCTATGTGCCTCAGGAGGTCACGCTGTTCGACGGGACTATCGCCCAGAACATTGCGCTGACCTGGGGAGATGACATCGATCAGGTGCGGGTCGAGCTCGCGGCGCGGCGCGCGCAACTCTGGGACGTCATCGAAGGGCGCGCGGAGGGGCTGCAGGCGCGAGTCGGAGAGCGGGGCCTCACACTCTCAGGCGGCCAGCGTCAACGGCTCGGGATAGCACGTGCGCTGTACAGCGACCCCCTTGTGCTTGTGCTTGACGAGGCGACCAGCGCGCTCGACACCAAGACAGAGGCCGATGTCGCTGCCGCGATCAGTGGTCTCCGTGGTGATGTCACGGTGATCGCTGTCGCGCATCGGCTCAGCACGATCCGTGACTCCGATCAGATCCTGTTTATGCAGGATGGTACCGTCGCGGCCAACGGCACCTTCTCGGAGGTCGTCGCATCGAACCGGGCCTTCGCAGCCCAGGCCCGGCTTGCAGGACTCGCGTGAGCATCCTGTCACGGGCCAACGCGGTCGGAATCGCACGCGCGGCGCTGGGGTTCGTCCCCGATCGCCTGCTCGCCAGATCAATGCCGCCTTCCCTTCGGTGGGACCCCGACGAGATGGGTATCGCCCGCCCGGCGAACCGAAGCCGGATCCGGTTGCTCATCACCCCGGCGAACTCTGCTGGCCAGGCGTACCGGTGGGCGCGTGCCGCGCAGTCACATCTCGCGGATGTCGCGGCAGTCAACTTGATGAGCGCGACGGCCAGGGCGCGGCTCTTCGGCTTTCCATCGGATGTCATGGTGCCTGACAGCGGATTCGTGTTCTCTGGTGCGTGGCAACGGCGCCAGCGAGACGTGATCCTCAAGGAATTTACTCACGTCCTGCTGGAGTCGGGTCAGTTCATGTATGGCTCTCGTCCGGGATCTTCTCCGCGAAGAGTTGCTGATTACGTGCGGGATCGCGGAGTCCCGGTCGCTCTGCTCTGGCACGGCTCCGACATTCGCGTGCCCAGCGAACACGCGAGCTGGGAGCGGGACTCACCGTTCGGTTCCCGCGGCGCGTATCCAGCAGAAGCGACCCGCGTGCTGGAGCGCAACTCACACGATCGTCGCCGGATGTTTAGCGACAGCGGCATGCCCGTCTTCGTATCGACTCCGGGCCTGCTCGATCTCGAGGGATCCCGCTGGCTGCCCGTGGTCGTCGACCCGGAGATCTGGCGTGTCGATGAAGCTCCTCTGCAGCGGACGCGACCCATCGTGGCGTACGCACCAAGCAACTCGCCTATGAAGGGCGATCCCAGCATCGACACTCAGCTGAGCGAGCTGGAGGCTGAAGGGATCATCGAGTACAGGCGAGTCCAGAACGTTCCGTACAGGGAGATGTCTGCTCTATACCGAGGGTCTGACGTGGTTCTGGACCAGTTCCGACTCGGTGACTACGGTGTCGCGGCGTGCGAAGCGATGGCAGCAGGGCGAATCGTGGTCGGGCACGTGCACGACGAGGTTCGTTCTCGGGTACGCGAGCTCACCGGAATGCCGCTTCCTGTCGTGGAATCGCGCTTTCACGAGGTCGGGGAAACGATCAGGCAGATAGCCGCCGACCGGGCGGTGTGGTCGGAGCAGGGTTCGTCCGGGGCGGACTTTGTCCGGGCCGTGCACGACGGCAGGATGGCCGCGCAGGCGCTCTCGGAATTTCTCGGCGCTGTATACCAGGAGGAGACACGATGACCACCCCGCGGATCCTCTGCATCTCGTTCTCGGACATTAACTCCGATTCGCGTGTTCTGCGGCAACTG
Organism: Microbacterium bandirmense; assembly: GCF_037204185.1. Classification (NCBI taxonomy): domain Bacteria; kingdom Bacillati; phylum Actinomycetota; class Actinomycetes; order Micrococcales; family Microbacteriaceae; genus Microbacterium; species Microbacterium bandirmense. The sequence continues at coordinate 329,979 of NZ_JBBDGM010000002.1, forward strand.
GACGTGCTGCGCGAGTTCGGCGAGGTGACCACACTCTCGTACGGCACGCGGCCGATGGGCGCCGCACATCATCTCGAGATCCCGCGGAGCCTCCCCTCTCTCCCGCAGACGCCGACGGGCATTCTAAATCTGGTACTGCGGAGGTTCCGCGCAGTAGAGATGCAGGCTCCGGCTCTCGCGGAGTCGCGCCGTCTGCTCGGTGACCGCGAGTTCGACATCGTCGTGGCGAACGAAGCACGCGCCCTGCCGATCGCTTTTCGGGTCGACGGCGTTCCCCGGATCTGGTGTGACCTCCACGAGTGGGCGCCGGGTGAGCGGACGCATGTCCTGGCCTGGAAGATACTCGTCGCGCCGTTCATGCGCTGGGTCTGCGCCGAGTATCTTCCGCAGGTTGACGTGTCGACGACAATCAATGATGCGATCGCGACCATGTATCAGGACGCATTCGACATCGAACCGGAGATCGTCCGGAACGCGATCGCTCATCGCGCAGATCTCGAGCCGACGCCGATGCTGGACGGCGTCGTACGCCTCGTGCACAGCGGTGGAGCCGTGCCGGGCCGGAACATCGAAGCAATCATAGATGCCGTAGACATCCTAGGGGCCGGATACACCCTCGACCTATACCTGATCGCATCGCGCCAGGCGGACTCCTATTGGCTGAAGCTACAAAAGCGCATCGACGAGAGCCCGCGTACGACACTTCACCCGCCGGTGTCACCGGATCGGCTCCCGGACACGCTGAATGACCACGATCTCGGAGTATTCGTCCTTCCTCCCCACACTGCGAACCATCGATACATGCTGCCGAACAAGTTCTTCGACTTCGTCCAAGCGCGGCTGGGCCTGGTGTTCGGACCGTCTGCGGTGACCGACCGATTGATTGAAGCCCAACAGCTGGGCGTGGTCACAGCAGGCTATTCAGGCCAAGATGTCGCCGCAGCGATCGCTGGGGTGTCGAGGTCTGACATCGCGGCGTTCAAGAACGCGGCGGATGTCGCGGCAAAGGATCTCTCGTCCGATCGTGACGTCGCGGTGGAGCGGGCGATCCTCACGCGGCTGGCGCCGCCCCCGTCTTGAACGCAGCGGCACCCTCGCGGGTCAGTCCGTGTCGCTGCGGCTGCGCCGCGAAGTGAGTAGTGCGCGCGCGGGGGCTAGGCCGTATACACCTCGTGTTCCCGGACGTGACCATTTGTGCAGGGCAGTCCACGCAGCCAGGACCGTGTCGCGCTCAAGCGCGACGATGAGGTCGGCGTTCGAAGCGGCGCGCCGGAGGTCTGCATTTCGCCTAGCCGCGCGGGTGAACCGCCGTCCGCCGTCGAGGGGCGTCAGACGTTTGACGTTGCGGCCGATCACAGATCGGTCGAGCGCCACGGACATTCGTCCGCGCGCTGGTAGGGCTTTCGCGCCGAGGGTGATCGTTGTCGGCATCGCCGCGTCCACGTCGGTGGCCGTAGCGGTGACAAGCGTCGCTTGGTCGCACACGAGATCGATCTGTAACGATTCCAGAGCCGCGGTGAACGCGCCCGTCTGGGAGAACAGCAGGATGTTCATTGCTTCTCCTCGGAGAGATCGGGGGCTAGGCGGCTGGTCCAATCCTCGATGCGGGGAGTGAGCTGCGCCGCGCGCGAGAATCGTTCGGCATAAGCGCGGGCCGTCTCGCGGTTCTTGTCGGTCTGCGCAGCCGCATCGATGGCCGTGGTGATGATCGCATCAGCGATCGCCGAAGTCGTCATGGACGATGCGCCATGCCAACCGGGGTATGAGGCGAGTGTGCTGGAGGTTTCATTCTCGGGGTCGTGCACGGAGACGATTGGCAGTCCTGTCGACGCGTACTCGTACACCTTGCCTCCTGTGATGAATCGTCCTGCTCCGAACGTCAGAACGAGAGCATCGAACGATGCGTACGTCGCTTCGATATCGCCGCGGCCGACTGGTCCGAGGTATCGGATGTCGTTGTCGGCGAAGTGCTCCATGGCTTGCACCATATTCGCACCTGGCACGCCGAGGTGATCCAAGTACCCGTAGAGATCCATGCGTGCATCGCGGACCAGCGGACTGCGCTCGCGCGCCAGCGCCCATCCTGCAACCAGCTCCTGCAGTGGAATAGCTCCTGAGATGGTTCCGATGTACCCGAACACTAGAGGGCTCTCGCCGCGTTCTCGCACCGGGAACGTCAGTGCCCGATCGTAGCCGTTCTCGACTACGAGCAAGCGATCGGCGAACTCCGGATATTCCCGGGCGTACCAGTCGCGGATGGGTCTGTTGACGAACCAGACCTCGGCCGCGTCCTGGACGAGTGTCCGCTCCCATCTTCCGGCTCGACTGCTGGGTTCGATCACACGGCGTCCTGAGTAGATATCGACGGACCAGGCATCGCGGTGATCCATGATCGCCGGAACCCCGAATTCCGTGCTCAATACATACCCGGGGATGAAATCAACATTAGGGTTGGCGGTACCGATCGTCAGGTCGACCGGAGCGTTGAGATGTATGCGCCTCGCGGCCTCTTCGAGTACCGGGCGCCATCCGCCGTAGTTGCGCTCAGGGAACGCACGTTGCTCCCGTACCGACTGAATCGTGTTCCAGACCTCCGGCGCGTGAGCACGGAGCCAGGACCAGTCGCTCAGGTCGTTCGCGAAGGCGCCGGACGTGAACGGCACACGTACGATCTCGATCGACGGGTCTACCTGCGCTTCCAGCGTCAGGTCGACACCTGTGGACATCTCGAAGACTTCACGGGGCACGGTAAGGACGGTAACTTTCCACCCGGCTGCAGCGAAGGCATTTGCAGTCGCCCACGCGCGGTACACACCGCTTCCACGGGACGGGGGGTATCCCCACGCGACGTAGAGCAGATGGGGCCGTTTCATGGTCACTTGTACTCCTCGATCATGCTCGCCTACTCCTCGATCATCCTCGCCGTGGTCGAGGCCGTCGCGCGGTCCAGCCGCGCCCGACGCCGCTCAATGTGTGTGTTCTGCCAAGCATCCCAGATGCTCTTCGACCGGCCGTTCGAGGAGGATGCGCAAGGCCCAGGCAGCGAGGATCGACACTCCCAGAAAGATCACGATCCACCCCAGTCCGATGGGTCCGTGTTGGACGGGGTGAAGAAGAACGCCACGCCAAACTGCCGTACCGAGCACTCCCTGATGATGCCCGGCAGCGGGACTACGTTTCGAACATGGAAGAAGCAGGTGGCGAGCGCGACCCACCACCGAAAGCTGGTCAGTGAGCCCAGTCGGTACGTCCGTGCCTTCGTGACGGTTGCGCTAACCATAGGCAGCCCATTCTAGTTGCGCGATCAGGGCATCGTGGTCTGAACGATCCGCAACCGGATGATCGATGGTTCGTCCGGATACGCGGGAGCAACTGAGACGCGCATGGTGGGCCTTCTCATGAGCGGCGGGCCCGCCAGCGCCCGTAGACTGGATCTCATGCGTATCGCCGTCGTGGCCCTCGGAAAGATCGGGCTTCCCCTCGCCGTCCAGTTCGCCTCCTCCGGTCACGATGTGATCGGTGTCGATGTCAACCAGAAGACGGTCGATCTGATCAACGCCGCGACGGAGCCGTTCCCCGGTGAGGCGCACCTGCAGGAGCGGCTCGAAGAGCTGATCCCCGCTGGTCGCCTTCGGGCGACGACCGACTACGCGGAGGCGATTCCGGGCGCGGATGCTGTCGTGCTGGTCGCACCCGTCTTCGTGAACGACGAGACGTGGGAGCCTGACTTCAAGTACATGGATTCGGCCACGAAGTCGCTGGCCGAGCATCTCACCCCGGGCACGCTCGTCTCGTACGAGACGACGCTGCCGGTGGGCACCAGCCGCACCCGGTGGAAGCCGATGCTCGAGGATGGGTCCGGCCTCACCGAGGGGGTCGACTTCCACGTCGTCTATTCGCCCGAGCGCGTCCTCACCGGCCGTGTCTTCGAAGACCTGCGCAAGTATCCCAAGCTGATCGGCGCGCTCTCGCCGGAGGGCACCCGCAGGGCTCGCGAGTTCTACGAAGCGGTGCTGCAGTTCGACGAGCGCCCCGACCTGCACCGTCCGAACGGCGTGTGGGATCTGGGATCCACAGAGGCATCCGAGATGGCCAAACTCGCGGAGACGACCTACCGTGACGTCAACATCGGCCTGGCGAACCAGTTCGGTCTGTTCGCCGCCTCGCACGGCATCGACGTCTACAAGGTGATCGAGGCGTGCAACTCGCAGCCCTACAGCCACATCCACCGGCCCGGCATCGCCGTTGGTGGCCACTGCATTCCGGTCTACCCGCGTCTTTACCTGTCGACCGACCCCGACGCCGACATCGTGCGCGTCGCCCGCCAGCTGAACGCCTCGATGCCGGAGCGACTGGTCGCGCAGGCCGAGGGCATCCTCGGTGACCTCACCGGTCAGCGCGCTGTCGTGCTCGGCGCCGCCTACCGCGGGGGCGTCAAGGAGACGGCGTTCTCCGGTGTCTTCCCCACGGTAAAAGCGCTGCAGTCGCGCGGGGCTCAGGTCGTCGTTCACGATCCGCTCTACACCGACGACGAGCTGCGAGGATTCGGGTTTGAGCCGTACACGATCGGCGACGCTGCCGACCTCGCGATCCTGCAGACCGACCACGCCGACTACCGCGCCCTCAGCCCGGCGCAGATCCCCGGTGTCAAGCTGCTCGTCGACGGCCGCAATGCCTCCGACGCAGGCCTATGGGCCGGCACGCCGCGCATCGTCGTCGGAACCGCAGGCTGAGCGAGCACGGCGTCCGAGCCTCACAGCATCCCGCCGATACGATTGAACTATGGATCTTCTCGTCGTAGGGTCGGGTTTCTTCGGCCTCACCATCGCTGAGCGCGCCGCAGCTGCCGGCCGCAAGGTGACCGTCATCGATCGCCGTCCGCACATCGGCGGAAACGCTTACAGCGAGGCGGAGTCCCAGACCGGCATCGAGGTGCACCGCTACGGAGCGCACCTGTTCCACACCTCCAACCCCACCGTGTGGGAGTACGTGAACAGGTTCACGACCTTCACGAACTACGTGCACCGGGTCTACACGACACACAAGGGCGTCGTCTTCCCGATGCCGGTGAACCTCGGCACGATCAATCAGTTCTTCCAGGCCGCGTACACCCCCGATCAGGCGCGTGCGCTCGTGCGCGAGCAGGCGGGGGAATTCGACGTCAAGACCGCGCAGAACTTCGAGGAGAAGGGCATCGCACTGGTGGGCCGCCCACTGTTCGAGGCGTTCTTCCGCGACTACACCGCCAAGCAGTGGCAGACCGATCCGCACAAGCTGTCGGGCGACATCGTCAGCCGTCTTCCCGTGCGCTACACGTACGACAACCGCTACTTCAACGACACCTGGGAGGGGCTTCCCACCGACGGCTACACCGCGTGGCTCGAGCGCATGGCCGATCACGACAACATCGAGGTCAAGCTCGGGGTCGACTACTTCGACGCATCGCAGCCGCTGAACAAGTCGGCGACAGTCGGGCAGGTTCCCGTCGTGTACACCGGGCCGGTCGACCGCTACTTCGACTACGCCGAGGGCGCACTCAGCTGGCGCACGCTCGACTTCGAGCAGGAGGTGCTCGACACCGCTGACTTCCAGGGCACCAGCGTCATGAACTATCCCGATCTGGACGTGCCCTACACCCGCATCCACGAGTTCAAGCACTTCCACCCCGAGCGCAAGGACATCTTCAACGGCGACAAGACCGTCATCATGCGCGAGTTCTCACGATTCGCCAACCGTGACGACGAGCCCTACTACCCGGTCAACACCCCCGCCGACCGGGACGGGCTGCTGGCCTATCGTGAACTCGCCAAGGGCGAGAACGACGTGCACTTCGGCGGACGGCTGGGCACCTACCAGTACCTCGACATGCACATGGCCATCGGCTCCGCGCTGTCGATGTGGCGCAACCAGTTCTCCGGCGAGAGCGACTGACGTGGCGACGACGGCGGGCGCGCCGGGAACCGCCCGGCGCTACTTCCATTCGCTCTGGCTGCTCTCCGCGCGCGATCTGAAAGTGCGGTACTCGACCAGCGCCCTCGGCTACCTGTGGTCTGTGCTCGACCCACTGGTGATGAGCGCGATCTACTGGTTCGTCTTCACGCAGGTGTTCCAGCGCACAGTGGGCGAACAGCCGTACATCATCTTCCTCATCAGCGCCCTGCTGCCGTGGGTATGGTTCAACGCCGCCGTCGGAGACTTCACCCGCGCCTTCAAGAAGGACGCGCGGCTCGTGCGCTCCACCGCCATCCCGCGGTCCATCTGGGTGAACCGGATCGTGCTGAGCAAGGGGCTCGAGTTCCTGTTCTCCATCCCCGTGCTGGTCACCTTCGTGGTCGTCAATCTGCTCACCGAGACCGACCCCTCCAAGGTCGCGCACATCGGCTGGGGCATCCTGTGGTTCCCCGTGGCCATCGTGCTTCAGGCGGTGCTGCTGATCGGGCTCGGCCTGCTGGTGGCGCCCCTGTGCGCGCTCTACACCGACCTCGAGCGCACCACCGCACTCATCCTTCGCGCACTGTTCTATGCGACGCCGATCATCTACAGCGTCAAGGACCTGCCGGGCCCGTTCGAGACCATCGGCATGTTCAACCCGCTCGCCGGCATCATGACCCTGTATCGTATGGCCTTCTTCCCCGACCAGTGGGATCCACGGGTCGTGCTGATCAGCGTCGCCATGAGCCTGATCATCCTCGTGCTGGGAATCTGGGTCTTCCGCACCCTCGAGCGCCCCGTCCTGAAGGAGCTGTGATGAACGCCGCCATCGAGGTGCGGGGACTCGGCGTCCTCTTCCGTCGCAACCGTCGCGGCACGCGCACGTTCAAGGACCTGTTCGCCGGTGTCAGCCGCAGATCACGGCCGGGGGAGTTCTGGGCACTGCGCGATGTCTCCTTCACCGTCGAGCCCGGCGAGTCGATCGGCGTCGTCGGCAGGAACGGACAGGGCAAGTCCACGCTGCTGCGCCTCGTCGCCGGCGTGCTGCTGCCCGACGAGGGGGAGGTGCAGGTCAACGGAGGCGTTGCACCCCTGATCGAACTCACCGGCGGATTCGTCGGCGATCTGACCGTGCGCGAGAACGTGCGCCTCACGGCCGGCCTGCACGGCATGTCGAAGGCTGAAGTCACCTCGCGCTACGACGAGATGATCGAGTTCGCCGAGCTGCAGGATTTCCAGGACACGCCCTATAAGCACCTGTCCAACGGAATGAAGGTGCGCCTGGCATTCTCCGTCGTGTCACAGCTCGACGAGCCCATCATGCTCGTCGACGAGGTGCTCGCCGTCGGTGACAAAGCGTTCCGCGAGAAGTGCTACAAGCGCATCGACGAGCTGCTCGCCGATGGGCGCACGCTGTTCTTCGTCAGCCACAGCGAACGCGATCTGCGCCGCTTCTGCAAGCGCGGTCTCTACCTGAACAAGGGCGAGCTCGTGCTCGACGGTCCGATCGGGGACGTGCTCGACCGGTACAACGCCGATCACGGCTGACACTCCGCCGCGACCGGCAGTGGTCAGCCGTCGACGAGATCCTGGAGTTCGCTCAGCGCCGACCTCGCCGAAGACAGCGCCCCCGCCGTCGCTGAGCCGGTCTCGAACGCCTTGCGCAGGTTGTCCAGGGAGGTGCCGTAGGCGCTCACCGCGTTCGCCCATCCGTCGGCGATCGAGCTCGGTGCCACAGCATCCGCCATCCGTCCCGCATCGCCTCGCAGCTGCTCGGCGATCTGCATCCCCTCCTGGGAATCGGCATCGCTCGCGTAAGACAGCCCGGTCTCTGCGTCATCGAGCAGCGGCTGCACCTTCGTACGGAAGACGGGCAGCGCCGGATCGGCAGGCGTTGGCGGAGTGGCGGTCGGCTGAGGAGCCGGCGGCTGACTCGGCGTCGGTGTCGGTGTCGGTGTCGGTGTCGGAGTGGCGGATGCTGACGGCGTGACGGACGGCGTCGCTGACGTCGAGATGGTCGGGCCGGGCGCCGGCTCCGCGGACGCCCACGGACGCACGACAAGCAGGAAGACGCCAACGGCGATCACCACGGCTGCGGCGATGAGCACGCCGATCAGCCAGCCGCGCCCACCGCGGCGCCTCTCCTCGGGAAACGCCCAGACGTATTCGGGCTCGCGCTCGGTCACACTTCCTCCAGGACGGGCATGGGTCGCCAGCTGCGATCCCGGCCGATGCGCCCGCCGTCACGCAGGCCGCGGAACAGGTTGCTGGTGCCGCGCACGGTGCGCTCGACGAACACCAGACGGATCAGCTCCTTGAAGAACGTGGCCGCGGTGCCCAGGCCGAACAGCACGGGATTGTAGACCCCGTGGGTGCGGTAGTAGTGCTTGATGAAGGCCCGGTTGCGCATGATGTAGTACCGGTAGGCGTTGCTCGAGGCGTTGAGGTGGCGGATCCCCATGTCCCACTGCCTGATCTCGCGGGTTCGTCGCAGCACGAACTCGTCGACGATCACGGCGGTCGTCAGGCGCGATGCCATCCAGCCGTACACCTGGTCGTCCCAGTAGATGAAGAATCGAGGGTCAGGGAGCCCGACCTGCTGCACGATCGAGCGGTGGATGAACATTCCCTCGAAGCAGCCGCTGTTCATCTCGCGGTAGCCCGCAGTGTCGAACTCCGACGGCGCGAAGGGGATGGGGATGCCCATGCGCTCGGCGATGCGGTACTGCCAGTAGAACTCGCTGCCATCGTAGTCGTAGCGGCGCCCCTGGATGCTCTTGAAACGCCGCGACCAGCGCCCCATCTTGGCCAGTCCATCGGGCAGCACCTCGACGTCATCGTCCATCAGCCAGATCCACTCCGAGCCCAGCTCGTAGGCGGTGCGCATGCCCTCGCTGAAGCCGCCGGATCCGCCCGTGTTCGTCTCGAGGCGGCGGTAGACGATCTCGGTGCCGATGTCGGCCCGGAAGCCCTCGACGACCTCGGTCGTGTCATCCGCGGAGTCGTTGTCGATGATGACGACCCGACCCGGCTTCGGATCCATGGCGCGGATGCTGCTGAGCAGGCCGGTCAGCAGGTGGGAGCGATTGTACGTCACGATCACGATGGATGCGGACGCCGGATCGAACGCGTTCGCGGTCATGACTTCTCCTCGAAGGTCTGCTGCCAGGCAGCATCCGACACCAGGTCGGGCAGTGCTGCACGGTACTCAGCCTGCAGTCTGGGCCAGTTCCTGCGCAGGCGGGCGTGCAGTCGCACCGTGTCGATCAGCATCCGACGGTAGCGCCCGCGATCACGGGTATAGATGTTCTTCCCCGACCCGTCGGCCGCACTCACCAGCGCACTGTCGAACAGCGGGACGCGCCACCAGTGCGCGTCTCCCTTGCCGAACTCCACTTCGGGCTGTGCCACGTTGGCGGGGTCGGGCTGCCGAATCCAATGTGCCACGAGAGTGCGGAACGTGAACCAGCGCAACCGCAGCCCGGTGGGGCTGTCGAACTCGTGCTGCTTCAGGCGCTTGTACACCTGGCGGCCCTTGCGGGAGTGCAGTACCCGGCTGGGGTCCCGGTGCACGACTGTCTCGGGGTGCTCGGCGGCGATCCGGCGCGCCTCGGGCATCGCCGTGGCGAGGTTTCCGCGCATGTGCGCCGGCCCCGACAGCACATCGCGCAGCGCGCGCGCACGCAGCTCGGCCGGGTAGTACTGCATCATCATCAGATGCTTGAGGTCCACGCGCCGGCTGTGCGTGAGCAGCCGGCCGCCGCGCGGCGCATTGGAGTGCAGCAGAGCCGCGACGATGCGGTTGCGCGCGTGGAAGTACGCCTGCCAGTCGATCGTGTCGTCCTTGTTGACCCACGAGACGTGCCACAGCGCGACGCCCGGCAGTGAGACCGTGGGGAAGCCCGCCTCACCGGCGCGCAGGCAGAACTCGGCATCGTCCCATTTGATGAACGCCGGCAGCGAGAGCCCGACCTCCCGGATGACGTCGAGGGGGATCAGACACATCCACCAGCCGTTGTAGTCGGCATCCATTCGCATGTGCAGCAGGGGCGACTGGCGCAGGTTCGCGACGCCGAAGTCGTGCGGCATCTTCTCCTGGTACAGGTTGCGCCACATGAACGGGTGCTCATCGACGACCTCGGCCCAGCCGTGCAGCTTGGGGCGGTCGAGCAGATCGAACATGTGCCCGCCGACGAGCACGGGTGAGGTCGCGTACCGCCCGAAGACGATGGACCGGCGCAGCGACTCGGGCTCGAGCCGTACATCGTCGTCGAGCAGCTGCACGAAATCGCTCTCGGGACGCTGCAGCGCCTCATGCATCGATCTCGAGAACCCGCCCGAGCCGCCGAGGTTTGGCTGCCGGATCACTCGCAGGGTCTCGCCCAGCTCTTCGGCGACCTCGGCGTACCCGTCCTGGTCGGCCACGAGCTGCGTCCCCTGGTCGATCAGGAACACCCGGTCGACGACATCGAGCACATCGGGTGCGTCGGCGAGTGCACGCAGCGTCTCGACGCAGTAATCGGGCTTGTTGTAGGTCGTGATGCCCAGCGAGGCGCTGCCTGTGCGCACCGGCTCCTGCTCGGTGGTCCACTCGGCGCCTTCGAGCACCGCGTGCTTCTCGTCTGCGACGATGTCGAACCAGATCCAGCCGCCGTCGCTGTATTCGGTGAGCGCGAGATCGAACGTCGTCGTGACCTCGCCGTCGACCTCGCGGGTGTCGATGCGCTGGCGGATGCCGCTGCCGTTGGAGCGGTAGACCAGGATGGTCGCCAGGCCGGTCGTGCGCACGGTCAGCGTGATCTGGCGCACGCTCGTCCAGTGCTGCCAGTACGAGGCGGGGAACGCGTTGAAGTAGGTGCCGAACGAGACGCGACGCCCCGATGAGATGCGGACGCGACGACGGTCGAGGATGTTGCCGAGCTGGGCGCGATTCGACACGCGAACAGGCTCCTCGTCGATCACCGACCAGGTCTCGGGGTCGGCGTACAGGGGCAGCAGATCCGGGTCGCGGTCGAGGGGGAAGACGACGTTCTGCAGCACGTGGGTCACAGAGGAAAGCCTACCCGGCGATATCTCGGGATCCGCCCTCCGGGCGCAGTGTCGGGACCGCCCCGGTCTGCGCTGCATCGATGTTCTCGCGCCACGATCGGCTCTGTCCGGCGCGCAGCAGGCACAGCACCAGAAGCAGCCAGCCACTACCGGTCAGCGTGAAGCTCTCGAACATCGAATCGACCGCGAGCGTCATCAGCACGAGGGGCGTCCAGGCGTAGACGACCGAGCGGCGCACGCTCGCCACCAGCCACGACCGCACGAGCGCGACGCAGCCCATGATCAGGAACAGCACCAGCCCGATCCAGCCGAGTTGCAGCAGGATGTCGAAGTAGGCGTTCAGCGCCGACTGGTGATGATCGGCGAGCAAGAAGTTGATGTAGGTGAACGGGAACTCGCCCCGCGGCCACGGCCCGAACCAGCCGTAGCCGCTGACCGGGCGCTGGGCGACGAAGTCGAGGATCATATTCCACAGGTCGGCGCGGGTGGAGAAGTCCGAGCCCGCGTCGAGCAGTCGGATGATCGGATGCCGCAGCGCGAAGGCCAGTGCGAGAGCCACTGCGACAAGGCTTCCGAGCACCCACTGCACCGTCGCCCGTCGCGCGGGGTCGGTGTGCCGCACGATCGTGAGCGCGATCGTGGCGACACCGACGGCCAGGGCGAGTACGAGCACGGTCGGCGAGGCCGACAGCAGCGCGAGAGCGGCGCCCAGCGACACCGAGAGCACCCCGACGAAACGACCAATCGACTGCGTGCGCCACTCGATCACGAAGGTGATCAGGGCGATCACCGCGATGAACCCCAGCATGTTGCGGGTGCCGAAGATGCCCTGCACGGGGCCCCCGAGTGCGAGGTTGCCCTCGATGCCGAGGATCGTGAACGGCATGTCGAGCAGCACCCCGGAGACCAGCTCCAGGCCGAGCGAGACACCCAGCAGCCACCGCAGGGTGTCGCCGATCGCGCGCACCGTCTGCAGGGTGTCGCGCACGTGGCCGATCGTGATGGCGATGATCGCGTAGCCCAGCAGTGTGAGCCACCCCGTGAGCGTCTGCGAGCGGTCGGAACTCCAGATCGTGCTGATCAGCGCGAGCCCCATGAACGCCAGCAGCGATGTCGGCGCCAGGCGCAGCAGCGAGAGCTCGTCGCGGCGGGCGAGTAGCATGGCGATGCCGATGAGTGCGAGCACGGTGATGATGGTCGCCAGGGTCACGGTCGACATCAGCCGGGTGATCGCGAACGACAGGAAAGCGGCTGTCAGCGCGGTGAGCGTGTACGCGCGGGCGAACTCGGCGGAGGCGAGCAGCGAGATCACGTAGCGCCGCGGACTCATGGCACCCGCCGCGCCCTGGTGGGTGGCGTCGACGCGGGCGCGTCAGCGCCCTCGCCGATCAGCGGTGCGGACTTGATCTTGAACGACAGCAGGATCAGCAACAGCCAGCCCCACAGCATGATCGGGGCCGATTCGGCCAGCCCCTCCACGAGCAGCACGGTCACCAGCAGCAGGGGCAGTAGAGCCAGGGGTGAGTACGCGCGAGTCGCATCGAGGTCCCAACGGGGGCGATCCACGGCGAAGAACCAAGCCCTCCATGTGAGCGCCAGCCAGGCCAGGGCCATCAGTGCGACGCCCACCACTCCGAGCTGCAGGAAGACATCGAGCCACATGTTGTGCGCGTGAAAGACCGTCAGACCGTGGTCGACGATCCAGCCGTCGAAGCCCGGAGCCCAGGGCACCCACGGCGACGAGAAGCCGTTGCCGAAGACCGGACGGGTGACCGCTCGCTCCCACACCGACTGCCAGATCTCGAGACGTCCGGTGAGGTCGCCGCTCTTGCCGAACAGGGCGAGCAGCTGGTCGCGCAGCAGCACCGCGGCGCTCACCCCGGCAACCGCGACGGCGGTGAACACCAGGTACATCGTGCGCCGCTGGCCTGGCCTGTGTGCCGTGCGGGCGATCAGTGCGGCGGCCAGCACGGCCAGTACCACCGCGATGCTCAGGTACACCGTGGCAGAGGCGGCCTTCAGCATCAGCACCAGCGCGAGCACGGCCCAGACGACGAGCATCGCCCGGCGCCGGGCGTGCGCGGCGAACAGCACGGCGAACACGATCAGTGCGAACAGGCACATCACCGCGAGCGTGTGTGCGTTCCCGACGATTCCCTGGATGCGGCCGTCGTTGAACAGGTTTCCGCGCACCCAGTACAGGTGCGGGTCGATCTCGCCCTCGGGCAGGTCGACGAAGTTCGGCAGCAGCGGCTCCTGCCGCACTAGCGCCACCCACAGTTCGATCGCCAGCGACAGGGCGAGGATGAGCTTCAGTGTCGTCGACAGTGCGCGGACGATCTCGTTCCAGGTCAGCAGGGTGGCCACGAGGAGCGCGGTGACCGTCACGGCGGCCAGCAGCACCCAGGTCAGCAGCGTCGCGCCCGGCCACTTCGACCAGAGGATCGACAGCAGCGCGAGGGTGCCGTACCCGAGCGCGACCCAGGGCAGACGGCGCCAGCGGAAGGCACTCGGCCGGCCGCGCACGATGGCGGGGATCCAGATCGCCAGCGAAGCCAGCGTGAGCACGGCGATCACGACCACCGCGCCGACCGCCCCGACGAGGTTGTACACGGCCGTGTGCGCGAACACCGCGAACAGCGTCAGCACGCAGTACGCGCGCACCATCAGGTGCCGCGTCGTCTCTCGTGCAGGGGCGGCGGGCGGCGTCGCCGCGGGATGCTTGGTGTACACGGCCATCGGGATCAGGCTACCGCGCGTGACCTCGTACGCTGGTGAGCATGCTGCTCACCATCACGAACGAACCGCGCGACTACGCCTGGGGATCGACCTCTCTGATCGCCGGGCTCGAGGGGCGCGCTCCGTCCGCCGCGCCCGAGGCCGAGGTGTGGTTCGGCGACCATCCGGCTGATCCTGCCGACGTGGCGACGGGCGGGACCCTCGACGCGGTGACCGGTGGCACCCTCCCGTATCTGCTCAAGCTGCTCGCCGCAGCCGCTCCGCTGTCGATCCAGGTGCACCCCACGCGCGAGCAGGCGAGGCGGGGGTTCGCGCTCGAAGCGGATCGTGACCCCGGCGACCCCACGCGCAACTACCGCGACGACAACCACAAGCCCGAGCTGATCGTCGCGCTCAGCGATCGCTTCGAGGCGCTCAGCGGCCTGCGCCCCGTCGCGGACACGCTGCGACTGCTGGCATCCTTGCCCTCCTCGCCGGGCGTCGAGGCGCTGCGCACCCGACTGGCAGGGGGAGACGACGCCGAGGCGCTGCGCCACACGATCGCGTGGCTGCTCTCCGGCACCGCACGGGCAGAGGTCGATGACATCATCTCCGCGCTTGCGACCGCGCACTCGGACGAGTTCGCCGAGACGCTCGACGCGGTGCGCGCGATCGCCGACCGCAACGCGGGGGATGCCGGTGTCGTGGTCGCGCTGCTGATGAACTACCTGGTGCTGCGCCCCGGCCAGGCCATCTTCTTGCGCGCGGGACTGCTGCACGCGTACGTCTCGGGCCTGGGCGTGGAGATCATGGCCGCCAGCGACAACGTGCTGCGCGGAGGTCTGACCCCGAAGCACATCGACGTCGATGAGCTGATGTCGATCGTCGACACCACACCGGCGCCGGTGCCGGTGCAGACCTCGACGGGCGCGGTGACCGCATTCGACATCCCGGTCGATGACTTCGCGCTGCGCCGTGTGCAGGTCGACGGTGAGGTCGCCCTCGAGGTCACCGGTCCGACGATGGTGCTGGCGACATCCGGCCGGATCGGCGTCGGATCGGCGTCGGGGGAGAACCTGCCCGTCACGGTCGGCACCGCGGTGTTCGCGACGGTCGACGAGCGCACGCTGACCCTGCGGGGGCAGGGCGAGGCCTTCGTCGCCGAGCCCGGACGTCCCTGAGCGGGCGAGCGCGACAGCCCGGGCGTGGCGCGCGCGACACGCCGGACGAAGGTCAATGAACCTTAAACGGCCTCTTGAGGGTTTACGATCTGCGACTTGACCCTGACGAATGACACGGGTGTAATTAGGTGAAGAACGGCCCGTGGGGGGCAGTAAGCAGGGTTGGGAGATCGAGATGACGGGTTACCGCTCAGACGTTCCCGAGAATTGGTTCGTCGATCCGGTCGACCTCGGAGTGCCAGGAGTGCGCCGGGCCGAACAGGATGACGACGGTGCACTCGCCTGGCAGGCGGATGCACTGTGTGCGCAGACGGACCCGGAGGCGTTCTTCCCCGAGAAGGGCGGCTCCACTCGGGATGCCAAGCGCATCTGCGCCACGTGCGACGTGCGTGGCGAATGCCTGGAGTACGCGTTGAACAACGACGAGCGCTTCGGGATCTGGGGCGGCCTCAGCGAACGCGAGCGCCGCAAGCTCAAGCGTCGCGCGAGTTGATCGCGGGCGCGCCGGACTCAGTGTCCGGCGTCCCGCGTCCGCGTGCCTAGGCTGGCTTCTGCCATGCCAGCCCGAGTTCATGCCATCGCCGTCGTCCGCGCCGGCGAAAGAGCCAGCATCCAGCTTCTGCAGACGCTCGACGCCGTCCGCGCTCAGTCCACGCGACCGGATGCGGTCACGGTCGTCGTGCTCGGCGACGGTTCGCATGTGCGCGCGGCCGCGGGCCTCGGTGACATCGTCGAGGGCGTGATCGAGGCGCGCTCGACCACCACTTACGCCGAAGCCGTGGCACTCGCAGACCCGCGGGTCCCCGATGGGGCTTCGGTGTGGCTCCTCGCTCAGGACACCGAGCCCCGCAGCGACGCGCTGCAGCTGCTCACCGGCGCTCTCGAGCGCTCGCCGTCCGCCGCCATCGCCGCCCCCAAACTGGTCCGCGAGGACGACGACCGCGAGATCCAGTCGCTCGGCGTCAGCATGACCCGGTTCGGCCGCTCGGTCGAGCTGGCCGCCGGCGAGCTCGATCAGGGCCAGCACGATTCCGTGGAGGACGCGCTCGGCGCGGATGTGCGCGGGATGCTGATCCGCGGTGCTGCACCGAAGGTGCTGCGACCCGACGTCGGGCTCGGGGGAGCCGACGAGGGACTCGATCTGGGTGTGCGGGCACGCCTCGGTGGAGCACGGGTGGTGCTCGTGCCCTCCGCCAGGGTGGGCGTCCGGCCCGACGGGCCTGCGGCCCTTCCGCGCAGACGCGTGAGCCGGGCGTGGATGACCCGACGCGCCCAGCTGCACCGCCGGCTGACGTACGCACCGGCCGCCGCAGTGCCGTTGCACTGGCTGAGTCTGCTGCCGCTCGCGCTGTGGCGATCGATCACGCACCTCATCGGCAAGCGCCCGGGTGAAGTGGCGCCCGAATGGGGCGCCGCCCTCGCCGCCATGGTCGGCTTCGGACCGGTGGTCCGCTCGCGCGCGGGCATCCGAAAGTTCCGCCGTGCCTCCTGGGCCTCGATCGCCCCACTGCGCGTCTCACACGATCAACTGCGACAGCGGCTGGATGACGGCCATGGCAGCGAGCACGGTGCGGTCAGCGAACTGCGATTCTTCGGCGGCGGCGCGTGGGCCGTGCTCGCCGCGCTGGTCGTGAGCATCGCGGTGTTCGTGCCGATGCTGGCCTGGCCGGCCATCGGCGGGGGACAGCTGCTGCCGCTGCGCGAGACGCTCACCGCCCTCTGGGCCGACGCCGCCTGGGGGCAGCGCGATCTCGGACTGGACGTGCTCGGGCCCGCCGACCCGTTCACCGCGGTGCTCGCGGTGCTCGGTTCACTGTGGCCGGGATCGCCCTCCTACGCCCTCGTGCTGCTCTGGCTCACCGCGCTGCCGCTTGCCGTGCTCGGTGGTTGGTTCGCGGCGACTCGGGTGACCGACCGCTCCGGCCTGCGCATCCTCGGCGGAGTGCTGTGGGCGCTGGCGCCGACGTTCCTGACGGCGCTGGTCGAGGGGCGGCCGGCCGCGGTGATCCTGCACCTGCTGCTGCCGTGGGTGTTCCACTCCGCGGCCGTCGCGCACCGATCGTGGGGGGCCGCGGGGGCGGCGTCGCTGCTGATCGCCGCGGCGCTGGCCTGTGCTCCCTCGCTAGGCCCCGCCTTCCTGCTGCTGTGGGTGCTGGCGCTGGTGCTGGTGCTGATCTCGGGTCGGCTGCGCGCCGCGGCGCGCGTGTTCTGGCTGCTCATCCCGGCAGCGGCACTGTTCGCCCCACTGATCATCTGGCAGCTGCGTCACGGCGACCCGTGGGCGCTGCTGGCCGACCCGGCAACCGTGCGGATCCTCGATCAGGTCACCGCCGATCCGGCGGGGCGCGGAGTGGTCGCGAGCGGCTTCCCCTCCGCAGATCGAGCCGGCTGGGAGTGGTTCGCCGGCGGTGAGGTCGCGGTCTGGATCCCGCTGCTGCTCGCGCCGGTGGCCCTGCTCGCCCTCGCATCCGCGCTGTCTCCGCGGTGGCGTGCCGGATTCGCCCTGCTGCTGACCTCGATGACGGGCATCGTCACCGCCCTGCTCTCGGTGGGTGTCGTCGTATCGTTCGTCCAGGGCGCCGGCACTGCGCTCTGGCCGGGCAGTGCGCTCAGCCTCGCGTGGCTCGGTGCGGTCGGCGCCGCGCTGGTCACCCTCGACACCGTCGTCGCCCTCGCACCGCTGCGCATCGGGGCCGCACTCGTCGCCGCAGTGGGCGTCGCCGTGTGTGCGCTGCCCGGCCTGCTGGCGGTCAACACCGGCAACGCCGAGGTGCGCAACGCGTCGACCAGCACGCTGCCGGCCCTGGTCGTCGCCCAGGCTGCGACCGAGCCCGATCGCGCCACGCTGGTGCTGACGCCCGACAGCGACGGCGCCCTGGGCGTGCGGGTCATCTGGGGGGCGAGTGAGACGCTGGGGGCGCAGACGACGATGCTCAGCACCGCGACGACCCCACGGGGGACCGACGTGGCGCACGAAGCGGTCGACCTGCTCTCGGCACGCGACTTCGAGGCCGCCGAGGCGCTCGCCGCGCGCGGCATCAGCTTCGTGCTGCTCGTCCAGACACCTGATGAGAACGATCGCGCACGCAACATGCACGACGACGCGGTCATCGCGATCGACGAGCGCTCGGGCTTCGTCAAGGCCGGTGAGACCGCGCACGGCGTGCTGTGGAGCGTCGGCGTGCCGATCGCCGACCGCACCGAACCCGGGCACACGTCGCAGACGATCGGGCGGATCGTCGGCGTGGTGCAGCTGATCGTGGTCTTCGCCGCGCTGCTGCTCGCCATCCCGACCCGGGCCTCGCGCCGCGCCGCACGGTCACGGCCTCGCGTGGTCGGGCGCGCCGCCGACGAGCCGATCGTGCTCCCGCGGCGCGCTGAAGCACGGCCCGGGGTCACGCCCGTCGACGCTCATGCGGATGCCCAGGTGGGCGAGAAGGATGCCAATGCCCAGGCGGGCGAGAAGGCTGCCCGGGCGGACGAGAAGGTCTCTGAGGCGGACGAGAAGGATGCCGAGGCGGACGCCAAAGATGCTGAGGCGCGAGCCGAGGATGCCGATGCGGAGGGAACACGATGAAGCAGCGGACGATCCGCCTCGCCGCCACGGGCGCGCGCCTTGTCACAGGTGCGGCGGTCGTCGCCGCCTGTGTGGTGGGCGTCACGGCCGCCGTCGCAGCGCCCTGGCCGTCCGTGCAGAACACACCCGCGACCACGACGGTCACCCCGGTGCCCGGCGACACGACCCTGGTGTGCGACGGATCCTTCCGCGCGCTGGGGCGGGATTCGAGCCGGGCCGATCTGATGGTCTCGGCGGGGGTGCCCCGACTGCGTGTGGAGACCGGCGGCAGCGACGCCGCATCGGAACCGCTGCAGATGCCGGACATGCAGGGCGGAGAGAATGCCCAGACCATCACGGCGACCGTCGACGACCGCACCGCACCGCTGATCGCCGCGTCAGAATCGCTGCGCCTCGACGAAGACGACCTGCGCGGCTTCGCCGCCGCCCCCTGCCGTGAGGCGGGCATGCAGTCCTGGATCGTCGGCGGTGACGTCTCGACAGGAGCATCCGACATCATCGTGCTCTCGAACCCCGGCACCGTGCCGGCGACCGTCGACCTCACCGTGTACGGCATCGAGAGGTCGTCGTCGACCACGATCGTGCCGCCGCGCACGCAGGTGGGACTGTCGCTGGCATCCGTCGCCTCGGGACAGAACCGCCCCGTCGTCGAGATCGTCTCGTCCGGCGCGCCCGTGCGGGCCGCATTGCAGTCGGCCTACACCCGCACGCTCGAGGCCGTCGGCATCGACCTGCAGGACGGCATGGCGGCGCCGCAGAAGCAGCTGACGATCGTCGGCGTGCGCTCCGTCCCCGCGACGGACGGGGACGACGCATCGGGCGCGGTGCTGCGCATGCTCGCCCCCGATGAGGATGCCCGTGCGACTGTGCGCGTGCGCGGCGAGGGATCGGACGAGGTGCGCGACGAATACAGCTTCGAGCTGGCAGCCGGCATCCCCAGCGAGATCGCGCTGAGCGGACTGGCCGCCGGGGCCTACGACATCGAGATCGACAGCTCGGCGCCGCTCGTCGCCGCAGTCCGGCAGACCCAGGTCAGGAGCGAGCGCCAGGACTTCTCCTGGATGCTGCCCGCACCGCCGCTGGAAGGGCGTCAGATGTTCTCGGTGCCAGCCGGTGCGCCGAGCACGCTGTACCTGCGCAACACCGCCGACGCGCCTGTGACGGTGACCCTTGAGGGTGAGGACTCGCAGACGATCGAGCTGCCGGCGTCGGGGGCGTCATCCGTGCCCCTGCGGGGCGAGTCGTACACGATCGAAGCCTCGGCCCCCATGCATGCCGCGATCGGCATGCTCAGCACCAGCGGAGCGCCGGCGATAGCCGGGTGGCCGCTCTGGGCCCCGGCGGCGACCCAGCAGCCGATCGTCGTGCATCACTGAACCAGCGAGCGTGCATCACTGAACCAGTGGATCAGTGGCCGGCGCCGTCCGGACCGAGCTCCCAGGGCTCGCGCCCGATGTACTCGGCGGCCGCGTGGAACACCGCGCTCTCGATGGCCATGCGGCGGTGCAGCCCATCGTCGTGTCCCTTGGGCAGCAGACGCTCGATCGGCACGCGGTACAGCGTGACGCGCTGCGAGAGGTGATCCACCCGCCACAGCGGGATCCCATCGCCTCGGTCGTGCGTCGGCATCGCCGCCATCTCGAAGCGCACGTCGCGCAGTTCGGCCCACGCACCGCGCAGGAACTCCACGGCGCTGCCCACGGTGATCTCGAAGCGATCCAGACGTCCGTCCAGCGGCGGCAGTGGCGGACGCACGACCTCGCTGCGCCCCAGACGGCCGTGTCGGCCGTGGCGTGCTCCACGGCGAACGGGAGCGGGGTGGGAGCGGGCCATGCCGAAAGTCTAGGCGGTGCCGCGCGTCCGAGGAGCATTCGCCGTTCGCCGTTCTACGCTGGGCGGGATGGACGACAGAATCGGCGTGGAAGAGCGACTGTGCTCGAAGGTGGCCTGTGCGCGCGAGGCGGTGGCGACACTGACCTACGACTACGGCGATCAGATGGCCGCACTGGGCCCGCTCGGGCCCGGCGATGATCCGCATGCGCACGATCTGTGCGCGCAGCACGCCGATCGGCTCTCAGTGCCCGCAGGCTGGCTCGTGGTGCGCCACGCGGCCCTGCGCGCCTGACTGCGCGCACGGCTGACCCTGCCCGCAACTGGCCGTGTTTCAGACGCGGATCCGCGTTCCGCTCAGCCTCTCGGCACGGTCGTCCGCCAGCGTCAGCGCCATCCGCTCCCGTCGTCGTCGCAGTACCGTGATCCCGCGCAGCAGCTCCTCCGGAGCGACCTCTGGCACCGGTGAGACGAACGGAGCGGCCTCGGCCGCGAGCTCCCGCCCGACGTTGCCCCGCGCGGCAGGGGAGAGACGGTCGGCGTTCGCGAGGAACTGCGAGATCCGGCGTGCGAGGCGGTCGGGCATCCGCGCCACATCGGCGATCGTCGCCCAGCCCGACAGCGACGGCGGCAGCACCGGCTCATGATGCTCCAGGCTCGGCGTGCGCACCCGCTGGGAGTAGGTGCCGGCGACGAGATCGCCCAGCCGCTGCGAGCGGGCGGTCAGCGCCCCGGTGATCACGGCGATGCCGCCCACCGTGAGATAGATCTCGAGCACCCCCAGAAGCCCGCGGATGAAGGCATGCCGGAACGTGGTCGCGCCGCCGTCGACCCGCACGATCCGGCCGCCCACCGCGAGCTTTCCGAGACTGCGCCCGCGGGTGGCCATCTCGATCGTGATCGGCAGCACCAGAAAGCTCAGGACCGACGCCCAGACCGTGAGGATCCGGAACAGGTGCTCATCCATCACCCCCTGCGACATCAGCCAGACCTGCAGCAGGATGAACGCGATGAACACGGCGAAGCCGAGCAGCATGTCGATAAGTGCGCCGGCGGCGCGCAGCACGAACCCCACCGGCTGCACATCGATCGCGACGGCCTCACCGGAGAGGATCTCCTGTTCATCGGCGAGCTCAGCGGACATGAGTACAGTAAATCAGGTGGATGCCGATGCTCTCGCCGACGCACGCCGACCCGAGTGGGAACGGCTCGACGAACTCAGCCGCCGACGTCGCCTCAGTGGCGCGGAGGTCGATGAGCTGATCGTGCGCTACCGGTCGGCCTCGGCCGATCTCGCCGAGCTGAAGACCTCGGTCGGCGAATCACCGCAGGGCGCCTATCTGTCCACGATCCTGGCCACCGCACGGCTGCGCTTCACCGGCGCCGGCGACAACGTGCTCGCCCAAGCCGCGCGGTTCTTCACCCTGCAGCTGCCTGCCGCGCTCTACCGCATCCGCTGGACCACCGGCGTGATCGCGGTGCTGTTCGTGCTGGTCGGCGCTCTCACGGCCGCCTGGATCGCCTCCGACCCGGCGCGCATCGCCGCGATCGGCACGCCGGACGTGCTGCGGCAGTACGCCGAGGAGGACTTCGTCGACTACTACGAGCCGATGGCGTCGTTCGCCGGAATGGTGTGGTTCAACAACGCCTGGATCGCCATGCAGTGCGTGCTGTTCGGCGTGACCGGGGTGTGGCCGGTGTGGATGCTGATGCAGAACGCCGTGGGACTCGGCGTCTCGGCCGCCGTGATGGCGGCCCACGGCCACCTCGACACCATGATCCTGCACATCCTCCCGCACGGACTGCTCGAGCTGACAGCGATCTTCGTGGCCGCTGCGGCCGGCCTGCACGTCTTCTGGGCGTGGGCGGTGCCGGGCCGTCGTCGGCGCGGCGAGGCCCTGGCATCCGAGGGCAGGGCGCTGGCGACGGTCGCGATCGGACTGGTCTTCGTGCTGCTGCTCTCGGGACTCGTCGAGGGCTTCATCACCGGTTCGGCCCTGCCGTGGCCGGTGAAGATCGGCATCGGCGCCGCGGCGCTCGGCGTCTTCCTGTTCTACATGCTGGTGATCGGCCGCAGGGCGGTGCGGCGGGGTGGGAGTGGCGACCTCGTCGAATACGAGGCCGGCACCCCCACCCTCACCGCCGGATAGCAACTCGCGCGTCAGACGATGGGCACCTTGCCGGTGCTGTCGAAGAGCGCGCGGTAGGCGAAGCCGGCGATCATGGCTCCGATCACCGGGAACACCAGGAACACCCACAGCTGAGACAGCGCCTCGGTGCCCCCGTAGATGGCGGCGGCGATCGAGCGTGCCGGGTTGACCGAGGTGTTGTCGACGGGGATCGAGATGAGGTGGATGAGCGTCAGGCTCAGGCCGATCGCGACCCCGGCGAACAGCGTGCCCCGCTTGGGGTGCGTCGCCCCCAGGATCACCAGCAGGAAGAAGCCGGTGAGGATCACCTCGATGATCATCGCCGCCGGCATCTCGAACCCGCTGGGTGAGAGGGCGTCCCAGCCGTTGCTGGCGAAACCGGCGTCCTGCGCGGCGGCCAGCCATCCGTCCGGCCCGAACAGGCCGATCAGGGTGAGCGCCGTCGAGGCGATCACGCCGCCGACGATCTGGGCGATGATGTACGGCCCGACGTCGCGCCACGGGGTGCGCCCCGCGGCCGCGGCCCCCAGCGTGACGGCGGGGTTGAAATGGCCGCCCGAGATCGGACCGAACGCGTAGACGCCCACCAGCACGGTCAGACCGAAGGCGAGCGCGATCGCGACGTAGACGGCCGAGGCGGTGCCGGGTTCGGTGAAGTGGTTGGAGGCGAACACAGCGGTGCCGACGCCGCCGAACACGAGCAGGAAGGTACCGAAGCCCTCTGCGGCGAGCTTGGCGCCCAGTGTCGGTGCCGGTGGCACTGCGGCGTCGACGGACGGTGTCATCGAGGAATCGCTCATTGCCAGACCTTTCTCATCGGGACGGCGCGTTGCCGACCTGTGCTCCGATGATCCTGCAGAATGCGCGCACGCGCCACGCTCACACGCCGAAACCCCTCCGTCACGGGTGATGGAGGGGTTTCGGATCGGAAGAGGGTTACTCGCCCACGCCGACGGGCTCGGCGTCGCCGATCGGCGCGCCGGCGAGAGCGCGCAGCTGCTCGCCCAGGGCCTGGTCGACCTGGCCCCAGTACCAGAAGAAGCGCTCCTGGATGGCGGGAACGGTCAGGGCGTTGTACTGGCCGACGAGCGTCTCGACGAAGCGGGCGCGCTGCTCGTCATCGAAGACCTCGCGGTACAGGATGCCGGGCTGCACGAAGTCGCCGTCGTCGGCGCGCAGTGTCGCCGCCGAGCGGACCAGCTCGCCGTCGGACTCCCAGCTCGCCTCGACACCCAGCAGCGGGTCGGCCTCGGGGCCACCGGTCGCACCGTACGAGTTGGGCGTGTACACGCGGTGCTCGGCCGGGTTGAAGTGGTACTGCATCTGGCCCTCGTGCATGTAGTTGCGCACCTCGGCCGCGTGCGGCTGGTTCACGGGCAGCTGGTTGAAGTTCGCGCCGATGCGGTAGCGCTGGGCGTCGCTGTACGAGAACACGCGGGCCATCAGCATCTTGTCGGGTGAGATGCCGGTGCCGGGCACCTGGTTCCCGGGCGAGAACGCGGCCTGCTCGATCTCGGCGAAGAAGTTGCGCGGGTTGCGGTTCAGCGTGAACGTGCCGACCTTGATGCGCGGGTAGTCCTTCTTCGACCAGGTCTTCGTCAGGTCGAACGGGTTGAAGCGGTAGGTCTTCGCCTCTTCGTACGGCATGATCTGCACGTAGACGTCCCACTTCGGGAAGTCGCCGCGCTCGATCGCCTCGTACAGGTCGCGACGGTAGAAGTCGGCGTCCTCACCGGCGACGCGCTCGGCCTCGTCGGCGAACATCGGCTCGACGCCCTGCTGGGACAGGAAGTGGTACTTCACCCAGAAGCGCTCGCCCTGGGCGTTGACCCACTGGTAGGTGTGCGAGCCGTAGCCGTTGACGTGGCGCCACGAGCGCGAGATGCCGCGGTCGCCCATGACGTACGTGACCTGGTGCGCCGACTCGGGGGAGAGGGTCCAGAAGTCCCACTGCATGTCGGCGTCGCGCAGACCGGAGGCACCCAGGCGCTTCTGCGAGTGGATGAAGTCGGGGAACTTCATCGCGTCGCGCAGGAAGAACGTGGGCGTGTTGTTGCCGACGATGTCGAGGTTGCCCTCGGTGGTGTAGAAGCGCAGCGAGAAGCCACGCACGTCGCGCCAGGTGTCGGGCGAGCCCTGCTCGCCGGCGACGGACGAGAAGCGCAGCAGCGTCTCGCTCTTCGCGCCGGGCTGGAAGACCGCCGCTCGGGTGTAGGCCGAGACGTCCTCGGTGACCTCGAACTCGCCGAACGCGCCGCCGCCCTTGGCGTGCGGGTTGCGCTCGGGCACGCGCTCGCGGTTGAACGAGGCGAGCTTCTCGACGAGGTAGCGGTCGTGCAGCGCGGTGACGCCGTCGGCGCCGACCGTCAGCGAGTGGGCGTCGCTGGCGACCGGGGTACCTGTCTGAGTGGTGGTTGCGGGCTTGTCAGCCATGAGCGTTCCTTTCACATTCGGGACAGAGGGCTCGGTACGTGACCGCGGCTTCGAGGATTCGCATGCCATGGTCATGAGAGGGATGAAGGCAGGGGGCCGCGCCGACGGCGCAGGCGACATCCTCGACGCGCCCGCAGCCGACGCACTGCACATGGTGGTGATTGTCGTCGCTGTGCAGTTCGTACAGGGCGCTGCCGATGTCGGGCAGGCTCACGCGGCGGACGATGCCGGCCGCGGTGAGGTCGTTGAGCACACCGTGCACGGTGCCGGCGGAGATGCCGGGCAGACGATCGCGGATGCTTGCGAACACAGTATCGGCCGAGGAATGCGGATGCTGTCGCAGAGTGTCGAGCACATGCACCCGCTGCGTCGTCACGCGCAACCCGGCTCCGCGCAGCTGCGCAGGGTAGTCGGGAAGGGTGATCATGCAGCTATTCTAGCTTATTCCGAATGATTCGCAAAAAGGATTCACCTGCTTTTGGCGTTCGCCAGGAACGGATGGCGAGAGTTTGAACGGATGTGAGTGGATCCTCCGGCGTGTCGCTCGCCAAGTGTTCAAACTCTCTGCATCCGTTCCCGGTTACAGGCGGCCGGCAGCCTTCAGCTCCAGATAGCGGTCGGCGATCCGCGGCGGCAGGGATTCGGGGTCGGCGGCGATCGCCTCGCCACCGGCGCGACGCACGGCATCCGCCACGACCTGCGCGTCGCGGACGGTCTGCTCGGCTGCCGCCGCGAGGTAGACATCAGCGCGGGTATCGCGCCGCTTCGCGAGCTCGCCGATCGCATCGTCGGTCACCGACCCGACGAGGATGGTGGTCGCCCTGGTGGCATCGGGGAAGGCGCCGAGGAACCCCCGGGCAGACTCCGCGGCATCCTGAGCCGTGAGCACGACGATCAGCGAGGGGCGCGTAGTCAGCGAGCGCACCGCGGCGAACGCCCCCGCCCAGTCGGTGTCGACCAGGCGGGCGTGCACCGGTGCCATCGCATCGGTCAGGGCAGGCAGCAGCGCGGCGCCGTCGACCCCGGTGACCCGGGCGCGCGTCACACGATCGTGCATCAGCAGGTGCACGTGGTCGCCTGCGCGCGTGGCCAGGGCGGCCAGCAGCAGGGCCGCTTCGAGCGCAGCATCCACCCGTGTGCCGTCGCCGACGCGCGCCGCGGCGGTGCGGCCGGTGTCGATCAGGATCACGACCTGACGGTCGCGCTCCGGGCGCCAGGTGCGCAGCATCGTGGTGCCGGCCCGGGCCGTCGCGCGCCAGTCGATCGAGCGGATGTCGTCGCCGCGCACGTACTCGCGCAGGGAATCGAACTCGGTGCCCTGTCCGCGGACCTGGATCGAGGTGTTCCCGTCCAGCTCGCGCAGTCTCGCGAGCCGCGATGGCAGGTGCTTGCGTGACGAGAAGGCGGGCAGCACGCGCAAGGCCCCTGGCACGTCGTGACGTGCCTGGCGACCGGCGACGCCGAGTGGCCCGCGCGAGCGCAGCACGACGAACTCGCTGCGCAGCTCACCGCGCCGCCGCGGCGTCAGATGCACCTCGACGCGACGGCGCTCACCCGGGGGGATGACCACCGTCGAGCGTGCGGCCGGCGTGCCGGCGGTCGGCTGCCAGGCATCGCGCAGCCGTCCCCGCAGGGTGCGGGAGCCGAGGTTCTGCACGGCGACGCTCGCCGCGACCTCCTCGCCCAGGCGCGCCCTGGCGGGCACGCGCCTGGTCACCGCGACCGCACGCGGATCGGCAGCCAGCAGCACGTCGACCACGACGATCACGGCGCACAGCAGCATCCACCCGCCGAACGTCGCCCACGCGGGGAACCCGACCGTGCTCAGCAGCACCATCGGGACGACGCCCAGCGCGATCAGCGGGGCGAGCAGTGCGGTGACGAACATGTCAGATCGGCACCCGGGTCTGCTGCACGACCGACTGCAGCACCGCGTCGGCCGTGACACCCTCCATCTGCGCGTCGGGGCGCAGCTGCAGACGGTGCCGCCACACCGGCATGAGCATCGTCTGCACGTGGTCGGGCGTGACCGCCGTCGAGGCGTTCAGCCAGGCCCACGCCTTCGCCGCGGCCAGCAGCGCGGTCGATGCACGAGGGCTCGCACCCAGCTCGACCGACGGCGAGAGGCGCGTCGCGCGGGCCAGGTCGACGACGTAACCGAGCACGTCGTCGTTCACCTGCACGCGCGCGGCAGCATCCTGCGCGGCGCGGATCTCGTCGTCGCTGACGACGGCTGTGACGCCGGTGAGCAGCCGCGGCGAGAAGCCGTCGGCATGCAGACGCAGCACCGAGACCTCGGCGTCGCGTTCGGGCATCCCCACCACGAGCTTCATCAGGAAGCGGTCCAGCTGCGCCTCCGGCAGCGTGTACGTGCCCTCGTGCTCGATCGGGTTCTGCGTCGCCGCAACGAGGAACGGATCCGGCAGCGGCCGGCTCTCGCCGTCGGCCGACACCTGGCGCTCCTCCATGGCCTCCAGCAACGCGGCCTGGGTCTTCGGCGGGGTGCGGTTGATCTCATCGGCGAGCAGGATGTTCGTGAAGACCGGTCCTGGGCGGAACTCGAACTCGCCCGTGCGCGCGTCGTACACCAGCGACCCGGTGACATCGCCGGGCATCAGGTCCGGGGTGAACTGCACGCGCTTCGTGTCGAGCCCGACGGCGCGGGCGAAGCTGCGCACGACGAGGGTCTTGGCGACGCCTGGCACGCCCTCCAGCAGCACGTGGCCGCGGGCGAGCAGGGCCACGAGCAGTCCGGTGACCGTGCCGGCCTGACCGACGACGGCCTTGTCGACCTCGGCTCTCACCCGGTGCATCGCCTGACGCAGCGTCTCGTCGTCGACGGGTCGGGTGTCGTTCATGGTCTCGTCGCTCACGGGCGATTCCTTTCGGTGTGGACGGCCGCGTCGACGGCCGTCTCGAGGTCGGCGAGTTTGCGGGCGAGGTCGATGAGCTCGTGGTCGCTGTGCGGGGGCGGACCGTCGAGCAGGTCGTACAGGGATCCGCGCGGAACGCGCAGTCGGTCGGATGCCGCATCCGCGACCTGCTGGGAGGTCGCGCGCGTGCTCAGGGCGAGGCGTGCCGCGAGGCGCCTGCGGGTGCCGTCGCGGAGCGCCTCGGCCGCGTGCGGGGCATCCGCCGCCTTCGCGGTGAGCCGCGCACGACCGTGCATGGTCTCGGAGGCCCGCACGGTGACCGGCAGCGTCTCGGCGACCAGGGGACCGAACCGGCGACCGCGCCACCAGATGGCCGCCAGCGCGGCGATGAACAGCAGCAGGATGGCCGGCGTAACCCAGTCGGGGGTCAGCTCACCGAGGCCGACGGCCTCGCCGTCACCGCGGTCCCCGTCGCCGAACGACGGCACGTACCAGACGACCTCGTCGGTCTGCGCGAGCAGGGCCAGGCCGAGCGCGGCGTTGCCGTTCTCGGCGAGGTGCTGGTTCGACAGCAGCCTCGCCCCTTCGACCAGCGTGATCGTGGTGCCGCCGTGGGCGGCACGCAGCACCGCGGCGTCGCCGGCATCGTCGCGGAAGCAGCCGGCGACGCCCTCGGCAGGGGTGAACATGCGATCGGCGTCGATCGTGCCGACCCGCGAGAACTCCACAGCAGCGCAGTCGGCCCGCACGGGGCCGGCGGCGGGACTGCGCTCGCCGAGGTCGAGCAGGCGCAGCATCCGAGAGCTGCTGGTGAGCACCACGACGCGGTCGGCGCCGTCGATCAGCTCGTGCACGGCCTCGTCGCTGAGAGCCGGCGGATCGGTGAGCACCAGGGTCGCTCCGGAGGAGAGCGACGCCGCGGCGACGGTGCGGCTGCGCGTCACCTCGATCTGCACGCCCTGCTCGCGGGTGAGCTCGGCGAGAGCCTTCGCCCCGTTCGGCCCCGGACTCTCCGGATGCAGGGTGCCGGCGAAGTCGGGCGACGCGGTGAGCAGTCGCAGCGACAGCAGCGCGATGCCGAGCAGCAGCACGATGACGAACACCCAGCCGAGCACTCGGCCGAGACGGCCGCGCGGAGGAGCCGCGGCAGTGGATGGCGGGGCGGTGTCGTCGGTTGCCGCGGTCGGTGCGAGCGGAGCCTGGGCGGTCATGCGGGCACCGCCTGCGGAGCCGAGGGCGCGGACAGGGGGGAGGCGGCGCGCAGCGCGTCGTCGGTCTCCGCCATCCTGGTGTACGCGTCGGCGTCGGCCTCGGCCTCGAGGTAGCGCACGGCGTCGAAGGAGGTGGCTGCGTCGTGCAGCCGGTCGGCGAACGCGGGGAACGGTGCGGCTGCCTCTCGGGATATGCCCTGCGCTGTCGCACCCGGGGCCGGGTCGATGAGATCCCGCTCCAGCAGGCTCCTCGCGATGGCGCGGAAGCGCAGCACGATGGCCCCGTTCCAGTCCGCGGCCTTCGCCCTGCGCTCCGCATCGGCGCGCAACTGGGCCGCGGTGCGGTCGTCGCGCTCCCCGAGCAGATCGACGCGTCGGCGCACCGCGCGGGACGCACGGGGACGACCCCACACCACCAGTGCCACGATGAGGGCGGCGATGATGACGATCACGATGATCGTCACCGCCACCGGAGCGATCGCCCCGGTCCCGTCGCCTCGGAACAGCGACGCGATCCACTCCACGACGTCGGCGGCCATCCGGTCGAACCAGGTGGGTTTGGCCGCCTCGTACTCGCC
This sequence comes from Microbacterium bandirmense, assembly GCF_037204185.1. Lineage (NCBI taxonomy): Bacteria > Bacillati > Actinomycetota > Actinomycetes > Micrococcales > Microbacteriaceae > Microbacterium > Microbacterium bandirmense. The sequence continues at coordinate 359,510 of NZ_JBBDGM010000002.1, forward strand.
CTTCGACAGTTCGTCCTGCGCCCAACGGCGCGCATCGTCGCCATCGGGGATGAAGACGTCTCCGACCCGGGGCAATGCGATCACTCGGACCCGCCGGGGGCCGCCCAGGTGTTCGGCGGCGCGGGGGAGTCGGGGCGGGGCGCGGGCGGGGCCGGTGGCGGTGGTGCCGCATATCCGGGCTGCGGGGCGCGGCCGGGCTGCGGTGGATAGCCCTGCGGGGGCGCGTAGCCCGGCGGGGGTGCATAGCCCGGCTGGGGCGGATGGCCAGGCTGGGGCGCGGGATAGGCGGGGGGAGCGGGGTACGCCCCCGGGTAGGCCGCGTAGCCCGGCGCGGGAGGTGTCGCCGCCGGCGGGGGCGTCTTCGACACCGCGCGAGCCGGGTCGAGTGCGTACGGATCGCCGAGCTCTTCGTCGGGAGTGCCGAGCTGTGCGCGCTCGACGTGGCGGATCAGGGTCTGATCCAGCCCCTCGTAGCGCATCCGGCTGTCGAGGTAGATGAGGGTCGCCCCGGTGCCCTGCACGACGAGCGTGATCGCCTGCACGGCCAGCACCAGCACCTGAGGCAGGATCGTGGCCGCCATCATGGCCATGAACGCCGTGGCCTCCATGTCACCGGTCGGCGCGAGGACCCCGCCGAGCACCGAGCTGATGAGGGTGCCCGGGATGCTGACGACCTGGGCGGCCAGGCCCATGATCGCGCCGATCAGGAACATCACGCCGAGCGCGGGCCAGAACCGCCCGCGGATGAGCCGCCACGAGCGCACCAGCGCCTGCCGGATCGTCGCCTTCTCGAGCACGAGGGTCGCCGGCACGACGAGCAGCTTCGTGCCCAGCCAGACCAGCAGAGGGATGCTGCCCAGCACGAGCAGCACGCCGAGGATGGCACCGATGCCGACGCCCGCGGCCTCGAAGCCGGTGGCGGCCATCACGCCGATGACGATGCCGGCCAGCGTGAGCAGCCACAGGAACACCGCCGCGCCCTGCAGCAGCGAGAACGCGAACAGCCGCCAGAACGACGGGCGCATCCGCTGCCACAGCGTGCGCAGCGGAGCCTTGCGCCCGAGCGCGGCGTACGACACATCGGCGGCCACCAGCCCCTGGATGATGGCTGTGAACGCCACGCTCGCCAGCGCGACCGCGATGCCCACGATGATGCCAAGGGCGACCGATCCGGCGATGATCGGACCCAGATCGGGCGAGCCCGCCGGCACGCTCGCGATCCGCGCCGCCGTGAACCCTGCGATCAGCAGCGTCACAGTGACGGCGAGCAGGCTGATCCCGAACTGCACCGCCACCGCGAACCCGAACAGCACCTTCGGGTTGTGCCGCAGTGCGCTGAACGACCGGCCGAGGATCGTGCCGAAAGTCATCGGGTGCAGCGGTATTGTGCTCTTCCTCGGTGCGGGGGTCCAGGTCTGACCGCTCATTCGCACTCCCTCCCTGTGCCCCTACCATCGTGGCACACCGCGTCGTGGCGACTGCGCGCGTGCCCCGGATATGAATAGATTTCTCAAGTAGGCTGAACGGCGTTGCGGCTGTATGGGGACCCCGCCATCCGCAAGAACAGAGAAAGCGGAGGCTGGGCACACGATGACCTCTAGAATCCTCGTTGTCGATGACGACACGGCGCTCGCCGAGATGATCGGCATCGTCCTGCGCACAGAGGGACTGGACGTGCTCTTCTGCGCCGACGGCGCCCAGGCTGTGGACGAATGGCGCGCGACCCGGCCGGACCTCGTCCTGCTGGACCTGATGCTCCCCGGCATGGACGGCATCGAGATCTGCTCGCGCATCCGCGCCGAATCGGGCGTGCCGATCATCATGCTCACCGCCCGCAGCGACACAGCCGATGTCGTGCGCGGCCTCGAGGTCGGGGCGGACGACTACATCGTGAAGCCGTTCAACCCGAAAGAGCTCGTGGCCCGCATCCGCACCCGCCTGCGGCCCACGCCGGAGACGGTCTCCGACGTGCTGCGGGTGGGAGATCTGACCATCGACGTCGACGCCCATGAAGTGCGCCGCGGCACGGCCCCGATCGCCCTCACGCCGCTCGAATTCCAGCTGCTCGTCGCCCTGGCGTCGAAGCCGCAGCAGGTGTTGTCCCGCGAGATGCTGCTCGAGCAGGTGTGGGGATACCACTACAAGGCCGACACCCGGCTGGTGAACGTGCACGTGCAGCGCCTGCGCGCGAAGGTCGAGCTCGACCCCGACAATCCCCGCATCGTCATGACGGTGCGCGGCGTCGGCTACCGCGCCGGGAGCGTCAGCTAGGAGCATCCGCGTGACAGCGACGACCCCGACGCGCACGCACTCGTCGCCCTGGCGCGCGCCGCGACAATGGCCCGACGCCGCCATGGCTGCGTGGCGGCATTCCATGCGCTTCCGCGCCACGGCGATCACCATGCTGTGCACTTCGCTCGCGATCTTCATCATCTGCGTGGTGATGGCACTGGTGATCCGCAGCGACCTCTTCGAGTCCCGCAAGGACGAGGCGCTGCACAACGCGCGACTCTCGGTCTCGCAGGCGCAGAATCTGCTCGACTCCGGGCAGGTCGGCGACGACAGGGCCGCGGTCGCGGCGCTGTGGGGTGAGACTCAGCGGGTGCTCGGTCGCGCCGCATCCACCGATCGGATCGTCGGGTTCTTCGCCGAGGCGGAGGGCGACGGCTTCGCGCCATCCGGCTTCCGCAGCCTGCGGCCGTTCCCCGCACTCAGCAACGAACTGCGCACGAGGGTCATCACTGTGCCGGGCCGCCAGGCCTGGCAGTCCGTCGAACTGCCCCAGGACGACGGCACCACCACCGCCGGGATCGTCGTCGGCCAGCTGCTGACCATCCACGACGTGGGCAACTATGAGATCTACATGGCCTACGACCTGGCTGACGCCGACGAGACGCTGCTGTTCGTGCAGCGCACGCTGTGGTTCGCCGGCATCACCCTGGTCGGTCTGATCGCCGTGATCTCATGGCTCGTGCTGCGCTCGGTGTCCACGCCGATCATCGAGGCCGCCGAGACCAGTGCGCGTCTCGCCGCCGGTGATCTCGAGGTGCGGCTGCCCGTGCGGGGCGAAGACGAGCTGGCCACCCTCGGCAGATCGTTCAACGCCATGGCGGACAGCATCGAGAACCAGATCCGCGAGCTCGCGGAGCTCTCGCTCGTGCAGCAGCGCTTCGTCTCGGACGTCTCCCACGAGCTGCGCACACCGCTGACCACCATCCGACTGGCCGCCGAGATGATCAACGATCAGAAGGACGACTTCGACCCGACCACGGCGCGCACGGCCGAGCTGCTGCACACCCAGGTGCAGCGCTTCGAGCTGCTGCTGTCGGATCTGCTCGAGATCAGCCGCTACGACGCCGGATCGGTGCAGCTCGAGATCGAGGCGACGAGCCTTGCGCAGCTGGCAGAGGAGATCGTCGACGAGCTGCGCCCGCTGGCCGCTGTGCATGACACCGAGCTGCGGATGGTCGCCCCGGGCGGGTACTCACCCGTCGACATGGACCCGCGGCGTGTGCGCCGGGTGCTGCGCAATCTCGTCGGCAACGCCATCGAGCACGGCGAGGGCAAGCCCGTGGTCATCACCGTCGACAGCAACCAGCACGCGGTGGCGGTCGGCGTGCGCGATTTCGGACTGGGCCTGCGCCCCGAGGACGTCGACCGCGTGTTCGACCGGTTCTGGCGTGCCGATCCCTCGCGCACCCGCACGATCGGCGGCACGGGTCTCGGCCTGTCGATCGCCCTCGGCGATGCGAAGCTGCACGGCGGCACGCTGGAGGTGTGGTCGGAGCTGGGCGTCGGGACCAATTTCGTGCTCACGATCCCGCGCACCGACGCGACACCGCACGGTCAGGGGCCGGTGCCGCTCGAGCCCCAGGAGACACTGGCAGACCTCGGCGACCTCACCCAGCCGATCGTGGTGCCCGACGACCGTGATGGGGGACGATCATGAGACTGCGCACGGGCATCCGACTGCTCGCCGTCGCCACGGTGGGCCTTCTGCTCGCCGGCTGTGCCGGCCTGCCCACCTCCGGGCCGCCGAACGCCGGGCTCGCCGTCGGCGAAGACGGAGAGGACCCGGCCTTCACACCCATCGCACAGGGGCCGGAGCCGGGCGCAGGTCCCGAGGACATCGTCGCCGGCTTCCTCGAGGCGTCCATGACACCGGCGAACAACTGGGAGATCGCTCACCAGTTCCTCACCGAGGACTTCTCCCGCGAGTGGGATCCCGAGGTGGGCGTCGCCATCGACTCGTCCGTGCTCGAGCGCCGCTTCACCCCCGATGTCGACGCCGACGACGAGAGCGCGACCGCCGCCGCCGTCATCGTCGAGCTCGACCAGATCGCCAGCGTCGACGCGGACGGCGCGTACAGCGCAGCGGCCGGTGCGGCCAAGGCCACCTACCGGCTCGAGCGCGAGTCGGGTGGCGAGTGGCGCATCTCCGAGGCGAAGGACGGGGTCACGCTCGACATCGACACCTTCAGCAAGGTGTACGAGAAGTTCGCCCTGAAGTACTTTGACTCCAGCTGGACCCACCTCGTGCCCGACGTGCGCTGGTATCCGCGCCGGGCGGCGATGGCGACGACGATCACCCGTGCGGTGATCTCAGGCGCACCGACCGACTGGCTCGCCCCCGCCGTGCAGACCGCGTTTCCGGCCGATGTATCGCTCGTCGGCGAAGCCGTGCCGATCGACTCGTCGCAGGTCGCCTCGGTCTCGCTCACCCGCTCGGCGCTGTCGACATCGTCGAGTGTGCTCGCGCGCATGCGCACGCAGTTGGAGGAGAGTCTCGCCGGTGCGGGCGTCTCAGAGGTGCGGTTCGTGGTCGACGGTGCACCGCTGGCGGCGGACACCGTATCGGTGGAGGAGTCGATCGTCGACCCCGGCGTGCTCGTCTTCGACGGCACGACCTTCGGCACCGCCGCATCGGGTGAGATCGCCCCGGTGGGTGCGCTCACCGAGCAGATCAGCGAGTTCGCGCGTCCGATCCGCTCCATCGACGTCTCACTCGACGCCCAGTTCGCCGCCGTGCAGCTGCAGGACGGCCACGTCTGGGCGGTCAGCGACGGCACCAGGAACGAGGTCGATGGACGGCCCGGCCTGATCGTCCCGTCTCTCGACCCGTTCGGCTTCATCTGGTCCGCTCCCGCGTCGTCCCCCGCGCAGGTGCGAGCGTGGGATGCGCGACGCATCGTCGAGCACGAGGTCGCGGACGCCTGGCCGGATGCCGACACCATCAGCCATCTGCGGGTGTCCGCCGATGGGGCGCGCATCGCCGCGGTCGTGGCCTCCGGGGGAGTGCACCGCCTCGTCGTCGCGGCGATCATCCGCAACGACGACGGAGTGCCGATCGGTCTGGGGGAGCAGTTCCCCCAGGAGGTTCCCCTGCCGCACGGCACCGCCCAGGGACTCGCCTGGGTGGGCGCGGACTCGGTGGCGGTGCTCTCGGATCCGCCCGATCCGGTGCTCACGACCTTCACGGTGGGCGGCCCGTGGTCGACCTCGCCGGCCCCCGTCGACGCGGTCTCGCTGGCAGGCGCCCGCACGACCACCGGCGTGCGCGTTCTGGCCGATGACGGGGTCGTGTACGCGCAGCGTGGATCGTCGTGGCAGAACGCCGTGGACGACGTGGTCGTGCTGGGCACGCGCGCCGGCTACTGATCGTCCTGCACCTCTACTGGATCTGCACGTCCACTGATTCTGCACATCCGCGACGGTCGCGGAGTTGTCCACCGATCGTGTCCGCGCGGCCCGCGCAGGAGCGTGCGTGGGCGAGGCTCGATGCATGGATGCCGAAGACTGGACGAACCTCGGGCGCGATGCCCTCGCGTTCCTGCTCGCGGCGAGCTGTCCCGGCTGCGATCGCCCGGGCACGCTGCTGTGCGATGAGTGCCGGTTGATGCTCGCCCCGCAGCCGCACCGGCTCACGACACCGGGTGGGCTGGCGGTCGATGCCGCGCTGATCTACGAGGGGGTCGCGGCCCGCAGCATCCGACGTCTCAAGGAGGACGGCGCGACGATTCTCGCGCGTCCTCTGGGCGCCGCGCTGGGTGGCGTCCTCGCCGACGTCGCGGCGGATGCGGTGATCGTGCCCGTGCCGACCAGCCGCAGCGCCTTCCGGCGCCGCGGCTACCGGGTGCCCGATCTGCTCGTGCGCAGGGCCGGCCGGCGCGGGAGTCGGATGCTGGTCCCCGCGCGCCGCACCGGGGATCAGCGGGAGCTCGGACGCGATGCCAGGGCGCGCAACGTCGCCGGCAGCTTGCGCGCACGCGCGTCGGCGGAGCCGGGCACCCGGGTCGTGATCGTCGACGACGTGGTGACCACCGGGGCCACGCTCGATGAGGCCGCGAGGGCGCTGCGGGCGGCCGGATTGCACCCTGTCGGGGCGGTGGCGCTGGCGGCCACACCGCGACGTTCTGCGGCTCAGGGCGACTCGCCGAAACACGCCTCGATCGGGTACGGAGTGCCTCATGTACGGGTA
>NZ_JBBDGM010000020.1:0-42081 GCF_037204185.1 Microbacterium bandirmense
GGGTTACGTGCGGGATGGCTCGGCGCAGCCGGGTGTCAGAGGTGCTCGACGATCACGTCGAGCGCGACCCCCTCGCAGGAGACGCGCGGAAGATCGGCGAGCCGACTGCCGCGCACAGAGTCGCCGGTGGCGCAGCGCGGGTCGGTGGAGACGACTACCCGGCCGACGCCGTTGGTGAGCGTCACCTGGGCTCCGAGGGCGGCGAAGCGCGGTGTGAGCTCGCGCTCGACCTCGGCGACGAGCAGATCCAGGCCCGCGACTCCGAGCGCGCGACCGTCGGCGACGGCGGGCACGGCGATCGTGATGGTGTACTCGTCGCTGCACAGGTAGTCGACGTACGGTCCCGCCACGTGCGGCTGCAGCGTGCTCATGGGCATGCGGTACCACTCCAGCTCGCTGTAGTCGATGTGCTCCTTGTTGACGGTCTGCGACGCGAGGACGAGCTTGCGGCGTTCCGCGCCCTGCCACCAGGCGAGGTGTCCCCGGGCGTCGGCGAGCAGATCGATCGCCGCGATGAATCCGGCCCCGTAGACCGGGGCATCCGCATCGCCGAGCGTTCGGGAGGCGTAAGGTGCGACGACCGCGTCGAGCTTCGCTCGGGTGAGGGGGTCGCTGCGCAGCACATCGGCGAGTTCACGGGCGCACGGGTCGACCCAGCTGAGCAGAGTGCGGATCGGCGCGCCGAAGTAGTCCTCGACGATGCGGGCGGCGGCCGGTGCGGCCGCGGTGGCGGTGAGGGTGGGGGTGTTCATCGCGTCCTCCAGTGCACGTCGATGGATGTCGTGTTCAGCGAGAGCTCTCGGGGGAGCTCTGCAGTTGGATGAGGGTGTCGATCACGTCGTGTATCAGCTCTTCGGTGCGGCGTCCGGCATCGTCGGGGTCACCGGCTTCGACGGCGCCGATGATGTCGGTGAGGGCCTCGGCCTGGCGTCGCAGGGCGGCGGCGTCGGCCGCGGCGAGCCGGAGATACGGTGAGAACTCCGCCTGCAGCCTCATCTGCTCGCGGGTGAGCCGGGCCGACTGACTGAGCGAGGCGAGTTCCACCTGCACGTCATCGAGCAGGCGTCGCTGCTGGTCGGGGTCGAGCTCGTCGAGCCTCTCCATCCGGGCCAGGACACGCTGGGTCTCGGTGGGGTCGGCGCGCCGTGCGGCCAGGCGCACGGCCGCCGTTGTGATCGCCGCATAGTGGGCGGCCATGTCCCGCAGTGCGAGCCTGGAGTTCTCGGCGAGTGCCTGACGGGCGAACACCAGCGGGTCGGCGTCCTCGACGACGAAACTTCCGCCGTTGCGTCCGCGTCGGGTCACGATGAGTCCGCGGCTGCGGAGCGTGAGCAGCGCCTCGCGCACGGTGACGGGGGCGACGCCGAAGCTGCGGGCGAGCTCCGACTCCGAGGGGAGGCGCTCGCCGGCGTGCAGATGGCCGCGGTGGATGGCCTCGACGAGGCGCCGTTCGACCAGTTCAGCCCGCCCCTCGTCGCCGATCGACTGGAACAGCGCGCCGTGCAGACGGTGCGGCTGGCGGGCGCCGGGCCCCGTACTGTCTGTGGACGACAGCGCAGCCGGAATGGCTCCGGTGGGTGTCGTCAGTGATTCCATGGCTCGATTCTCGCATCTCGACGTTGTTCGCGGAAGAGTTGAAATATGTCCTACGGTTTTATATGTTTAACGAAATCTTCCCACGTTCGACGAAGATCGAGGAGCACGACATGAGCATGGCCGCATCATCGCCGCAGACGGCCGATCGCGAAACGGGCGTAACGGGCAGCGTCTCGCTGCAGGGTCTGACGAAGTCCTTCGGCGAGTTCACCGCCGTGCGGGATCTCGATCTGCACGTGGCCCCGGGGGAGTTCCTCTCGATGCTCGGCCCTTCAGGATCGGGCAAGACGACAGTGCTTCGCATCATCGCCGGATTCGAAGAGGCGACCGCGGGCCGCGTGCTGCTCTCCGGAAAGGACGTCACACGCACCCCGCCACACGCCCGTGACGTCAACACGGTCTTCCAGGACTATGCCCTGTTTCCGCACATGAGCATCGCCGACAACGTCGGCTACGGCCTGCGCGTGAAGGGCGCGGGCAAGGCCGAGCGCGCCGCACAGGTCACCGAGGCGCTGGGCCGGGTGCGCCTGGACCACGTCGCCGACCGGCTCCCGCACCAGCTCTCGGGCGGACAGCGTCAGCGCATCGCGCTGGCGCGCGCACTGATCCTGCGCCCGCAGGTGCTGCTGCTCGACGAACCGCTCGGCGCGCTCGACAAGCAGCTGCGCGAGCAGATGCAGATCGAACTCAAGCAGATCCAGCGGGAGGTGGGCATCACCTTCATCTTCGTCACGCACGACCAGGAGGAGGCCCTGACGCTCAGCGACCGCGTCGCGGTGTTCAACAACGGGCGGATCGAGCAGATCGGCAGCGCACGCGAGGTGTACGAGAACCCGCAGACCGAGTTCGTCGCGCGCTTCCTCGGCCTGTCGAACCTCATCGCAGGCGATCTCGCCGCGGAGCTCACCGGCGAGGCGCGCACGATGAGCATCCGCCCCGAGCGCGTGCGCATGCAGGCCTCGGATGCGCCTCTCGGTGACGGCGAGGTCGGACTGCTCGGCACGATCTCCGAGATCGTCTACACCGGTCCCGCGACCCGCTTCCTGGTCGCGTCAGATGCCGGTGTCGACGTGATCGCCGAGCAGCCGAACAGCCACCGCCCCGGCGGCACGGCACCCCGCCGCGGCGACCGCGTGCGCGTTTCCTGGGACCCGTCCAACGCGGCCAGCCTGCCCTGACGTCCGACACTCGGACACCGACGAATCAGCACCACCGATCACAAAGGAGAGATCACATGCGAAAGAAGATCCTGGCCGTCTCGGCCATCACAGCGGCGGCGGCGATGGCGCTCGCCGGATGCTCCGGAACCTCTGATCCGGCTGCGGAGGGAGGCCTCGCGATCGAGGTTCCCGACGTGCCGATGATGGAGGAGCTCGGTGACACCGAGAGCGAGGTGAACATCGTCGCCTGGTCGGGCTTCGTCGAGCCTGAGTGGTCAGACACGTTCACCGAGCAGACCGGCTGCACGGTCAATCGTCGCATCGCCGGCACGAGCGACGAGATGGTGCAGCTGATGCGCACCGGTGATTACGACCTCGTCTCGGCATCCGGCGACGCCAGTCTTCGCCTCATCGCCGGCGGAGACGTGCAGCCGCTCAACCTCGACCTGATCCCCAACTTCGGCGACGACATCGTCGAGGGCATGAAGGGGCAGATCTACGACACCATCAACGGCCAGTCCTACGGCATCCCGATCGGGCGCGGGGCGAACATCCTGCAGTACAACAGCGAGGTCGTCACCGACGAGCCCACCAGCTGGGACATCGCCTGGGAGAAGGACAGCCCGTACGCGGGCAAGATCATCGCCTACGACGCGCCGATCTACATCGCCGATGCGGCCGTCTACCTGATGGCGCACGAGCCCGATCTCGGCATCACCAATCCCTATGCTCTCGACGAGGAGCAGCTGGCAGCGGCGATCGACCTGCTCAAGCAGCAGAACGAGATCGTCTCCGAGTACTGGTCCGACCCGGCGGCGCAGATCACGTCGTTCGCGGGAGGGACCACCGTGGCCGGCACCTCCTGGGAGGTGCTGCGCAAGCTCTCGGAGGATGAGAAGTTCAAGAGCGTGCTGCCCGAGGAGGGATCGACCGGGTGGTCGGATGCCTGGATGCTGGCATCCGAGTCGAAGAACCCGAACTGCGCGTACGCGTGGATGGACTACGCCTCCTCTCCCGAGGTCAACGGTGCCATCGCGATGAACTTCGGCATGGCGCCCGCCAACGCGGCGTTCTGCGAAACCGGCGAAGAGGCCGCCGCGCACTGCGACTACTACAACGCCACCGACGAGGAGTACTTCAAGAAGGTGTGGTTCTGGACGACTCCGATCGAGCAGTGCATCGACGGGCGCACCGACGTCACGTGCACCAACTTCCAGCAGTGGACCGACGCCTGGATGACGGTCAAGGGCTGACCGGGCCGACTCACTGACAGGGGGCGGGGACGGCTCCCACTCTCGGACCCCGCCCCCTCTCGACGAAGACAGGATCGACATGAAGCGCCGCGCACGGATAGCGGGCCTGCTGGCCCTCCCGATGACCTGGCTCATCGGCATCTACATCTTCTCGCTCGTGATGCTGCTGGTCACCGCCTTCTGGGTGACGGACCCGTTCACCTCCAAGGTGAAGCCCGGCTTCACGCTGCGCAACTTCGAGCAGCTGATCACCAACCCGGCGTACTCCTCCACGGCGGTGCGCACGCTGGCCATCGCCCTCGGCGTCACGGTGCTCGCCATCCTCATCTCGGTGCCCCTCGGCATCTTCATGGCGAAGGTCGCCTCGCCCTGGCTGCGAGCCGTGCTGGCCGTCTCGATCACCCTGCCCCTGTGGGCCGGGTATCTGGTGAAGGTGATCGCCATGCGCATCACGTTCACCCAGGAGGGCTTCCTGAACTGGATGCTCGGCCCGTTCGGCATCGAGGGGCCCGGCTTCACCACGTTCACGGTCGTGCTGACGCTGACCTATCTGTGGCTGCCGTACATGGCGGTGCCGGTGTATACGGCCATCCGCCAGCTGCCGCCGAACCTCTTCGACGCCTCCGCCGATCTCGGAGCCGGGGCCTGGCGCACGATCCGCACCGTGGTGCTGCCGCTGATCAAGCCGGCCATCATCGCCGGATCCGTCTTCACGTTCTCGCTCAGCCTGGGCGACTATCTCGTCGCCAAGTTCGTGGGCGGCGACACCCAGATGATCGGCAGCGTCATCGCGAGCAACATCAACCTGAATCCGCCGCTGGCGGCGGCGTTCTCGCTCGTGCCGATCGCGTTCGTGGTCATCTACCTGGTGAGCGTGCAGCGCACCGGGGCACTGGAAAGGATGTGAGCCGAGATGCTGAGGCTCTCCCGCCCGTCCAAGATCGTGCTGGGGATCGTCGTCGCGATCATCCTCGCGTTCCTCTACATCCCGCTGATGCTCGTGGTGCTGAACTCGTTCAACTCCGCCCGGATCGCCAGCTGGCCCGTGTCCGGGTTCTCGCTGGAGTGGTGGGGGAAGGCGTTCACCAGTCAGCCCGTGCGCGACGCGCTGCTGAACTCGCTGCTCGTCGCCACCGGTGCGACCGTGATCGCGCTGATCCTCGGCACCCTGGTCTCGTTCGCGCTGCAGCGCTACAGGTTCTTCGGTCAGCGGGCGGTCAACCTGCTCGTCGTGCTGCCGATCGCCCTGCCGGGAATCGTCACGGGTGTCGCGCTGAACAACACCTACAATCAGCTGCTCGAGCCCATCGGCATCCAGGTCGGGTTCTGGGGGATGATCATCGCGCACGGCACGTTCTGCATCGTCATGGTGTTCAACAATGTGCTCGCACGGCTGCGAAGGATGAACCCCAGCCTCGAAGAGGCGTCGAAAGATCTCGGCGCGACTCCGTGGCAGACGTTCCGCATGGTGACTTTCCCGCAGTTCCGCAGTGCCTTGATCGCCGGCGCGATCCTGGCGTTCGCGCTGAGCTTCGATGAGGTCTATGTCACGATCTTCACCGCGCCGCCCGGGGTCGACACGCTGCCGCTGTGGATCATGAACCAGATGGCACGACCCAACGAGGCCAACGTCGTCAATGTGGTGGCGACGGTCGTGATCCTGCTCTCGTTCATCCCGGTGTGGGTGTCGCAGCGACTCTCCCGAGATGTGAGCGAGCGTGATTGAGCCGCGCGATCGACCGGGGTTCGCTGTCACGTTGACCACGCTCGGCCGCTCGGGTTGGATGGAGTCATGACTGATCGCACAAAGCCCGAGTTCGACGCCCCCACCGGACCCGCCCCCACCGAGCTCGTCATCCGTGACCTGATCGAGGGCGATGGCGCACAGGCCAAGCCCGGTGACACCGTCACCGTCCACTACGCGGGTGTCGAGTACGACTCCGGTGAGGAGTTCGACTCGTCGTGGGGTCGCGGCGAGACCATCCAGTTCCCGCTGCGCGGCCTGATCCAGGGCTGGCAGGACGGCATCCCGGGGATGAAGGTCGGCGGACGGCGCGAGCTGGTCATCCCGCCGCACCTCGCCTACGGTCCTGCCGGAGCCGGTCACTTCCTGTCGGGCAAGTCGCTCATCTTCATCATCGATCTGATCGCCGTCGGCTGACGCTGACCACCCCGAAGAGCTCTCCGCGCTGATCGCGCGGGGAGCTCTTCCTGTGAGAATGCCGAGTGACGGAATACATGCAAACGCATGTAAGTTATCGTCCTGTGAAGCGCTCCCGCGCCCCGACCCCACCTGAGGAGAAGCAACCTATGACGATCGAGATCCCCGGCTACCGCCCCGGCACCTGGGTCCTGGACCCCGCGCACAGCGAGGTCACCTTCAGCGTCCGTCACATGATGATCTCGAAGGTGCGCGGCACCTTCGGCGTCAAGAGCGCCACGCTGGTCGCACCCGAGAACCCCCTGGACGCGAAGGTCGAGGCGAACGTCGACGTCACCTCGATCAACACCCAGGATGAGGGCCGCGACGCGCACCTGCGCTCGGCGGACTTCTTCGACGTCGAGAACCACCCCAGCATGGAGTTCGTCTCCACCGGCACGCGCGTCGAGAACGGCGACTTCATCGTCGACGGCGACCTGACCATCCGTGGCATCACCAAGCCGGTCAGCTTCGAGTTCGAGTTCGGCGGCTTCGGCCAGGACCCGTACGGCAACTACAAGGCCGGCGCATCGGCGAAGACGGTCATCAACCGCGAGGACTTCGGCCTCACCTGGAACGCCGCTCTGGAGACCGGCGGAGTTCTGGTCGGCAAGGAGATCACGATCGGTCTCGACCTGCAGGGTGCCCTGCAGGCCTGAGCCGCATCGCACACCGGACCCCGGGCCCCTCAGGGCTCGGGGTTCAGTGCGTCATAGGCGCGGAAGCGCGGGCTGAGCCGCGCGAGCATCGCCGCCAGGCCGATCACCAGGAACCCGCCCAGCAGTGGCGGGAACCACAGGCTCGTCAGTGTCGCGAGCGTGCCCGCGTACAGCGCGCCCACCCGAGGCCCGCCGGCTACGACGATGATGAACACGCCCTGAAGGCGCCCGCGCATCGCATCGGGCACGGCCGCCTGCATCATCGTGTTGCGGTAGATCGAGCTGACGTTGTCGGCTGCGCCGGAGAGCGCGAGTGCGAGGCAGGCGAGCGCGATGAGGGCGATGTGCGGCGTGTGCTCGGATGCCGGTGGCAGGAACACCCCGACCAGCAGCACCCCGCCGAACAGCGCGATGGCCGCGCCGTACGCCTGCACGGCCCGCGCGATGCCGCGCCCGTGCCAGCGATAGTGCACCACGCGTCCAGAGAACAGGCTCGAGACGAAAGTGCCGACGGCCACAGCGGCTGTGAGGATGCCCGTGGTGATCGCGCCGCCGCCGAGCAGAACGGTGCCCAGCGCCGGGAACAGCGCGAGCGGCTGTCCGAACGTCATCGCCGTGATGTCGAGCAGGTACTGCATGCGGATGTTGCCCGCGCGGCGCAGGAAGCGCCATCCGTCGACGAGCGAGGCGAGCCCGGGGCGGACGATGCTCCCTTCCGGACGCAGCTGCGGCAGAGTCCAGAGGCCGAGGAACATCGACAGCATCAGCACGACGTCGATCGTGTACGTCCAGCCGAAGCCGGTCAGCGCCACCAGCATCCCGCCGACGGCAGGGCCCACCATGACCGTCAGCCCGAACGCGATGCCGTTCAGCGCCGATGCGGCCGCGAGCTCGTCTCGGGGGATGAGGCGTGGCACGATCGCCGTGCGCGTGGCCATTCCGACCGAGTTCGCCGCCGCGATGATCATGCTCAGCGCGTAGAGCCACCAGATCGTCTCGGTGCGCGTCCAGGTGAGGGTGGCCAGCAGGACCGTCGCGGCGAACGCCACCGTCGCCGCGATCAGGGCGACGCGGCGCCTGTCGAACGCATCGGCGAGCATGCCTCCGTAGAGCCCGGCGAGGATCATCGGCACGAGTCCGGCCACCGCGATCATCGAGACCGCGAAGGTGCTGTGGGTGAGTTCGAACACGTGCAGCATGACGGTGACGATGGTCAGCTGGCCGCCGATGCCGGCCAGCGCCGAGCCGATCCACATCCGGGCGAATGCGGGACTGCTCCTGAGGGGGCTCAGGTCGATCAGATGACCACGGGAGAACGACACCCATCGAGGCTACCGGCGCGGCGGTCGCGCGGCTCGGATGCTGGTAAGCTGTAGCAGTTGCCGTTCGATCGGCCGCGGATAAAGAGAGCAGGCGCATTCGGCGCCCTGCACCGCGCAACAAGCAGAGAGGGGATCGAATCTATGGCACTGGAAGCAGACGTCAAGAAGGCGATCATCGAAGAGTACGCGACGCACCCCGGTGACACCGGATCCCCCGAGGTGCAGGTCGCAATGCTGACGCAGCGCATCAAGGACCTCACCGAGCACCTGAAGGACCACAAGCACGACCACCACTCGCGCCGTGGTCTGTTCCTGCTCGTCGGTCAGCGCCGCCGCCTGCTGGGCTACCTGCAGGATGTCGACATCAACCGCTACCGCTCGCTCATCGAGCGTCTCGGTCTCCGTCGCTAAGGCATAGACCAGCGTTCAATCGCGCAGAACATTCTTGAGAAGGCCTCCCCACCGGGCCCACACGCCAGAGGCTCATTGCATCGCGAAGCGATGTAATGAGAGGCGTGGGGATGGGGAGGCCTTCGTCGTGCCCGGCACGACTCCGTCGCGCGTGACGCAGCGCCGCGAGCAGCACATCGACCGACGCGCGGCGGCGCGACTGCTGCTCATCGAAGGGGCTGCGTTCGGTGCCTATCTCGTCATCCTGATGCTCATCTTCCCACCCGGCACCGGCATGAACGTCGCTGTGCTCATCGCCCCGTTCCTGATCTGGACCCAGCTCGCGACCACGCTGCGCGATGAGTACGGCTATCAGCCCAGGGGGCGCGAGCAGCGACTGCGCTCGACCGTGGTGATCATCGTCCTCCTGATGGTGTGCGGTGCGCTGCTCACGGTGTTCCTCGACATCGACCTCCCGTCCTGGGCCAGGCCGCTTCCCGGGGTGCTGTCCTTCGTGCTCTACGCCGTCCTCGCCTGGGACGAGTACCGCCGTGCGAGCGTGGAGGCGATCCGTCGAGGACGCACGCCGTTCACGCGTGCCGTCCGCGTCCAGACGATCGGCATCGGGGTAGTTCTCGGTGTCATCATCGCCAGCGCCGCGTCGCCTGCGCTGATCGCCGCGATCGCCACTGCGGCGGTGATGATCGCCCTGGCGGCCTGGCTGCTCACTACTGCGCTCACGGGCGGCTCCACGGCCGCCACCGCGTGGGGAGTCTTCCACTGGATCTGCTTCGCCGCGGCGGGTGCGGTGGTCGCCGTTCTGCTGCTGCTCATGCAGTACTCGACGCTGCCGCTGACCGCGGTCGGCTACGTGCTGGGCGCTCTGATCGCGATCGCGTTCGTCGTGGGTGCGCTGGTCGTGGGTGCGCTGAGGGAGGCGGAAGATGTCTGACGGCTCAGCGCCGCGGCATCCGCGACTCCGGCTGGACGACAGTTTCGCCAGCCCGATCCGCTTCTCCCTGATGGCGGCGCTGGGTGGCGACTTGGAGCTCGATTTCGCCACACTCGGCAGCATCCTGCAGGTGTCCGACTCGGTACTGAGCAAGTCGATCTCCGCGCTCGAGGGCGTAGGTTACGTCTCGGTGCGCAAGGGGCAGATCGGCACTCGCCCCCGCACCTGGGTACGCGGCACCACGACCGGCCACCGGGGCGTTCGTCTCGCACGTGCGCGCCTTGCAGGCGATCGTCGACTACGGCGCGGGTGACGAGTAGAGGGCGTTCGGGTGGAGCGATGCTGTCAGACGCGCGCGCCGACGAGGTCGGCGTGGTGGATCGCCGCGACATCGGGATGAGCACGCAGGCGTGACTTGAGAGCGTTCTCGCCGTACAGGCTGTGGATCGGATTGGTCGGGTCATCGGTCACACCTCGCGCGTCCTCCGCGAGTCCGGCGGGCAGATCGATCAGCGGAAGCGTGCGGTCCAGTGCCGGATTGAAGAAGAACGGGATCGAGATCCGGTCGTGCGGCGCGGGCGGCGAGACCACCCGGTGGTTGGTCGCCTTCAGGTAGCCACCCGTGGCGTACTCGAGCAGTTCGCCGATGTTCACGACGAAGGCGCCGGGCACCGGGGGAGCGTCCACCCACACCCCGTCGCGCTCCACCTGCAGTCCGCCCTTTCCCGGCTCCACCCACAGCAGCGTGAGCACGCCGGAATCCTTGTGCGCACCGACGCCCTGCTGCGGTTCGGGGGCCTCGGATCCCGGATAGCGGACGATCTTGATCAGCGTCGACGGCTCACCGAAGTGGTCATCGAAGTACCCGGCATCCGCCCCCAGAGACTGTGCCCACGCCCGCAGCAGCCGACGTGACACGGCGCACAGCGTCGTGTGCCACTCTTCGACCACCGCTCGCAGCTGCGGCTGCGCCGACGGCCACAGGTTCGGGCCGATCAGTCGGCGGTAGCCGGGGCCGCCGTCGACCGCCTCGCGCTCCGGGCCGATGTCGATCTGCTCGCGCCAGTCGACCTCGCCCCGGGTGCGCTCGCCGCCGATTCGGGTGTAGCCGCGGAAGTGCGGGCTCTTGATGTTCTCGATCTCGAGCTTGTCGGCCAGGGGGAGTGCGAAGAACTCCCGCGCAGCGCGGTGCAGGCGCTGCTCGAGGTTCGCCGACACCCCGGTGCCCGTCAGGTAGAAGAACCCGACTTCGTGCGCGGCGGAACGCAGGGTGTCGCGGAAGACGGCGGCCTCGGCATCGCCGGCGTCGAGTTGTGCGAGGTCAAGCACGGGCAGGTTCAGCTCGGTCATGCGTCGACGCTAGAACGTGCCCGGTCCCGACGCACGAATGTTGCGCTGTCTTACCGGTGATCGCCGGTCGGGCCTCAGCGAGTGCGTCGTGATCCGGTCGGGTCGCTGCGATGGCCGGTGGCGACGATGCCGGGATCGGCGAACATCCACCGGGGGCGGGGCTCGATGAGCGGGCGGAAGAGGCGTCGCACCGGCTTCGAGGCGAGCAGGAACGCGGTGGCGACCGAGAGCGCCGTCACTGCAGGCAGCCAGAACCACGTCGGATCGAGGCCCCGCAGCACGCCCGACTCGCGGAACGGATACAGCACGAAGGAGTGCAGCAGGTAGACGTACATCGTGTACTGGCCGAGCGTGGTCCACCACTGCGCGCGGCGGGGGATGAGGGCGAAGAAGGCTGCGCTGAGCACGATCGCCAGTGCCATCACCGCGAGGCGCACCGCGCCGGCCCACCACAGCAGCTCGCCGGTGAGGTCGGCGTACGAGTCGTCGTAGAAGAACCACTGCCGCAGGTCGATCTCTCGCCACACGTCGATCCACCGCCACACGACGAACGACCATACGGCGAGCACGGCCAGGGCGGCCGCGCGCACCCACCACGGGCGGTAGTCGATCAGTCGCATCCGCCGCACGATGTCGTGCTCGCTCAGCCACCAGCCGAGGGTGAAGAAGAACAGCAGGCCGAGAGTGCGCGACAGCGAGAACGTGCTGTTCACGTTGCTCATGTAGCCCACGCCGATCGAGATGATCAGCGCCCAGGCGAGCGGCCAGCGCAGCAGTGCCAGGTACGGCAGCACCAGGCGGAAGATGCCGAGGGCGAGCAGGAACCACAGTGTCCACGACGGCTGTGTGAGGTTCGGGTCGGCCCGTCCCTCCACGAGCCACTTCGTCAGCATCCACAGTGCTTCGAAGATGACGTACGGGACCAGGATGTCGGTGATCACGCGCGCCATCTGGCGACGATTGGGGCTCGCGGACTTCGAGAAGTAACCCGAGATCATGGCGAACGCCGGCATGTGGAAGGCGTAGATCACCAGGTACAGCGACTCCGAGATCGCCGAGTCGTAGGTGAGGCGCTGGATGCCGTGGCCGAGCACGACCAGGATGACGCAGGCGAACCGCGCGTTGTCCCAGAACGGCACCCGTCGACGAGGGCGGGGAATGGCGCCCGTCGAGGTGTCGGGCGGGCGCTGTTCGGCACTGCTCATCACCTGAGGCTACCGGGAATAATGTTGCACACCCTGTGTTGGATCAATTACATTCACTTGCATATATCGGATGAAGAGCATCCTGAGCGGAGAGAAATGAACGAGCAGGGCCAGATGCAGTTCGGCATCATGTCGGTCAGCGACATCACGCAGGACCCGACGACGGGGATCACCCCGAGTGAGCGTGAGCGCATCCAGGCGACCGTGACGATCGCCAAGCACGCCGAAGAGGTCGGCCTCGACGTCTTCGCCATCGGCGAGCACCACAACCCACCGTTCTGGTCGTCGAGCCCGACGACCTTCCTCGCCTACGTCGCGGCGCAGACCGAGCGACTCATCCTGTCGACCTCGACCACGCTGATCACGACCAACGACCCGGTCAAGATCGCCGAGGACTACGCGATGCTGCAGCACCTTTCGGGCGGGCGCATGGACGTCATGATGGGGCGCGGCAACACCGGCCCGGTCTACCCGTGGTTCGGGCAGGACATCCGGCAGGGTCTCCCGCTGGCCATCGAGAACTATGCGCTGCTTCGCGAGCTGTGGGACAAGGATGTGGTCGACTGGGAGGGCAAGTTCCGCACTCCGCTGCAGGGCTTCACCGCGACACCCCGCCCGCTGGACGGCGTCGCGCCGTTCGTCTGGCACGGGTCGATCCGCACACCGGAGATCGCCGAGCAGGCCGCGTACTACGGCGACGGCTTCTTCGCGAACAACATCTTCTGGCCCAAGGAGCACTACCAGCGCCTGATCGAGCTGTACCGCCAGCGCTACGCGCACTACGGTCACGGCACCCCCGAGCAGGCGATCGTCGGCATCGGCGGGCAGGCGTTCATGGCGGCGAAGTCGCAGGACGCCGTCACGCAGTTCCGGCCCTACTTCGACAATGCTCCCGTCTACGGGCACGGCCCGTCGATGGAGGACTTCACCGAGATGACCCCGCTGACGGTCGGCTCTCCGCAGCAGGTCATCGACCGGTACGCCGCGATGCGCGACACGTTCGGCGACTTCCAGCGCCAGCTCTTCCTCATGGACCACGCGGGTCTGCCGCTGAAGACCGTGCTCGAGCAACTCGACATCCTCGGTGGCGAGGTCGTTCCGGTGCTGCGCCGTGAGCTGGCCGTGAACCGTCCCGTCGGAGTCCCGGACGCGCCCACCCATGCCGCACGCGTCAAGGCCGTGTACGGTGACGGTCCCGCCCGCGAAGCGCGCCCCGGTGTGAACCGCGGAGACAACCTCACCGCGGGCGGTCCGTACCAGGACACGCCCGTCGCCACCGGCTCCGCCTTCGGCAGTGCCGCCACCCGGAAGGGAGCATGACCATGAGCGCCCGCCGCATCGCCGTCGTCTCGGCAGGACTGTCCAACCCGTCATCGACCCGCATGCTCGCCGACCGCCTGGCGTCCAGCACCCTCGCGGCGCTCGCCGAGCGCGAGATCGAGGCCAGCACCGACGTGATCGAACTGCGCGACCTCGCGCACGACATCACGAACAACCTGCTGACCGGGTTCGCGCCGGCGCCGCTGGAGGAGGCCATCAACCGAGTGGTCTCCGCCGACGCGCTGATCGTGGTCACGCCGATCTTATCCACCAGCTACTCCGGGCTGTTCAAGTCGTTCATCGACGTGCTCGACCCGGACGCGCTCACGGGCAAGCCGGTGCTGATCGGCGCGAACGCCGGCACGGCGCGGCACTCACTCGCCATCGACTACGCCATCCGCCCGCTGTTCACCTACCTGCACGCCGAACCGGTCAGCACCGGCGTGTTCGCCGCCTCGAGTGACTGGGGCGCCTCGGCCGACCAGGTGGCGCCGCTGGGAGCCCGCGTGGAGCGCGGGGCGCGCGAGCTCGCCGATGCGATCGCGCGGCGCGAGCCGGCGGTCGAGCACGACCCGTTCGATCCTGCGAGCTATCTCGGCGAGGGACGTTCGTTCGGACATCTGCTGGGCGGTCTCGCCGGCGAGTGAGAACAGAGAAGCCGGGTGCCCACCCCGGGGCACCCGGCTTCTCGCATGCAGACGGAGCATCCGCCTGCGCCCGCGTCGAGCGCTCAGCCGCTCTTGCGGCGGAACTCGCGCTTCATCTGCGGGGCGTTGGTCGCGTGCACGGCGGAGTCGCCGTCCAGGTGCGCCTCGCCGTCGCGGTGCCGCGCGTTCTTCTTATCGAGCGCTTCCTTGAACTTGCGCTTCATCTCCTCGGAGGAGGCTGCCTTGTCTTCGCTCATGCCCGTCAGCCTAGTGCGCTGGTCCGCGCGGCGGGAGTGCCGAGTGCGTGCGGGGCCGACTGCTAAGCTTGGTGGGGTTTGCCTATGGCATCCGATGCATGAAAACTCGTGCGCCACACGGGCGCACGAGCCTAAACAAAGAAGGAGAGACCTCTTGGAAGGTCCTGAAATCACCGCTGCTGAAGCCGTTCTCGACAACGGCCGCTTCGGCACTCGCACCGTCCGCTTCGAAACCGGCCGCCTCGCTCAGCAGGCGCAGGGTTCGGTCGCGGCCTACCTCGACGACGAGACCATGCTCCTGTCGGCCACCAGCGCGGGCAAGCACCCGCGCGAGGGCTTCGACTTCTTCCCGCTGACGGTCGACGTCGAGGAGCGCTCGTACGCCGCCGGAAAGATCCCCGGCTCGTTCTTCCGCCGCGAGGGACGCCCCTCAACCGAGGCGATCCTCGTCTGCCGCCTCATCGACCGCCCGCTGCGCCCGTCGTTCGTCGACGGTCTGCGCAACGAGGTGCAGATCGTCATCACCGTGCTCTCGATCGCCCCCGGCGAGTACTACGACGCACTGGCGATCAACGCCGCTTCCGCGTCGACGCAGATCTCCGGTCTGCCGTTCTCGGGTCCGATCGCCGGCGTGCGCCTGGCGTTCATCCCCGGCCAGGGCGAGCACGCCGACCAGTGGGTCGCGTTCCCGAACCAGGCACAGGTCGAAGAGGCCGTCTTCGACCTCATGGTCGCCGGCCGCGTCATCACCAAGGCCGACGGCACCGAGGACGTCGCGATCATGATGGTCGAGGCCGAGGCCACCGAGAACAGCTGGAACCTCATCAAGGCCGGCGCCACCAAGCCCAGCGAGGACATCGTCGCGCAGGGGCTCGAGGCCGCCAAGCCGTTCCTCACCCAGCTGGTCAAGGCGCAGGAGCAGATGGCGGCGACGTCATCGAAGGAGCCCGGTGTCTACCCGGTCTTCCCCGCGTACAGCGACGAGGTGCTCGAGTTCGTCTCGAGCCGCGCGCACAGCGACCTCGCCGATGTCTACCAGATCGCTGACAAGCTCGAGCGTCAGAGCGCCGACGACGCGGTCAAGGACCGCGTCAAGGCCGAGCTGATCGCCGCCGTCGAGGCGGGCGAACTGCACGCCGGCGCCCCGCTGGAGTTCTCGGCGGCGTACAAGTCGGTCACCAAGAAGATCGTGCGCGGCCGCATCCTCTCCGAGAACGTCCGCATGGACGGTCGCGGCCTCGCCGACATCCGTCCGCTCGACGCCGAGGTGCAGGTCATCCCGCGCGTGCACGGATCGGCGATCTTCCAGCGCGGTGAGACCCAGATCATGGGCGTCACCACGCTGAACATGCTCAAGATGGAGCAGCAGATCGACTCGCTCTCGCCCACCACGAGCAAGCGCTACATGCACCACTACAACTTCCCGCCCTACTCGACCGGTGAGACCGGCCGCGTCGGGTCGCCGAAGCGTCGCGAGATCGGGCACGGCTTCCTGGCCGAGCGCGCGCTCGTGCCGGTGCTGCCCAGCCGCGAGGAGTTCCCCTACGCGATCCGCCAGGTGTCCGAGGCACTCGGCTCGAACGGGTCGACGTCGATGGGCTCGGTCTGCGCATCGACCCTGTCGCTGCTGAACGCCGGTGTGCCGCTGCGCGCGCCTGTGGCCGGCATCGCGATGGGCCTGGTCACCGACGAGGTCGACGGCGAGACCCGCTACGCGGCGCTGACCGACATCCTGGGTGCCGAGGACGCGCTGGGCGACATGGACTTCAAGGTCGCCGGCACCAGCGAGTTCATCACCGCGATCCAGCTCGACACCAAGCTCGACGGCATTCCGTCGTCGGTGCTGGCCGGTGCGCTCACTCAGGCGCGCGAGGCACGCCTGACGATCCTGAACGTGCTGAACGCCGCGATCGACGCTCCTGACGAGATGGCGCCGACCGCGCCGCGCGTCATCAGCGTGCAGATCCCGGTCGACAAGATCGGTGAGCTGATCGGCCCCAAGGGCAAGACGATCAACGCGATCCAGGACGAGACCGGCGCGCAGATCTCCATCGAGGAGGACGGCACCGTCTACATCGGCGCGACCGACGGCCCGTCGGCCGAGGCCGCCCGTGCCCAGGTCAACGCGATCGCCAACCCGACCAACCCCGAGGTCGGCGAGCAGTTCCTCGGCACCGTCGTGAAGATCGCCAGCTTCGGCGCCTTCATCTCGCTGCTGCCCGGCAAGGACGGCCTGCTGCACGTCACCGAGGTGCGCAAGCTCGCCGGTGGTAAGCGGGTCGAGAACGTCGACGACGTGCTCTCGGTCGGTCAGAAGCTGCTGGTGCGCATCACCAAGATCGACGACCGCGGCAAGCTGTCGCTCGAGCCCGTGCTCGAGGAGGCCGCTGCCGAGGGCGAGGCTGCAGAGGCACCCGCCGAGGCGTGATCTGAGCGGATGCCGCTGACCCGGCATCCGCGGATCGGGACCCGGGGCACCATGAGTCATCATGGGGCTCCGGGTCTCGTCGTATCCGATGTGACCAGATCGTTATGGAAAGTTCTCGAACCGGTCCGTCATCCTGCACTTCACCCGTCGAGGCCTCGCTTACCCTCGAAGTACGCACCGGGGGGTGTGGGGGACGGATCATCGATCCGCGGGGGTGAGACCATGAGGCTGTTCGGCACAAGTACCGTCGATCCGCAGTCGCGCGCGGTCACACCGCCGAGTCCGCACCCGTCGGCTCCGATCCCCGTCGTCGGCCCCGGCGTGGGCGAGGGGATCCGCGTTCCTCTCGGCGAGACGGGACTCTCGATCTTCCCTCTCATGCTCGGTGCGGCCGAGTTCGGATGGAACGTCGATCTCGAGACCAGTCATGGCATCCTCGACCGCTACATCGAGTTCGGTGGCAACGTCATCCACACGGCCGATGGCTTCTCCGCCGGCCGCAGTGAGCACATCGTCGGCCAGTGGCTGCGATCCCGCGGTCGACGCGATGGCCTCGTGGTGGCCGCGCGCATCGGATCGCATCCCGACAACCCGGGGCTCGGCTCGGTGAACCTGGTCAGGGCCGTGGAGGCCTCGCTCACGCGTCTCGGCACCGAGCGCATCGACGTGCTGTACCTGGACGCCTCGCTCGACACCACGACCCATCTCGAGGACACGCTGGCCACGGTCGAGTGGTTGCGCGACGCCGGCAAGATCGCGGCTGTCGGCGCATTCGGCTTCGCGCCGGAGCGTCTCGTCGAGGCCCGCATCCTCGCCTCCGCGGGCTACCCCCGCATCGAGGTGCTGGACGAGCCGTACAACCTCGTGCGTCGCGGCGTGTTCGAGGGCGACCTGCGCCTGGTCGCCGCCGCCCAGGGTCTTGCGGTGACGCCGTCGCACGCGCTCGAGCACGGCTTCCTCTCCGGCAGGCACCGCAGCCGTGCCCACGTCTCGGGCGTGCGCGGTCAACAGATGCGGGCGCACCTGAACCGCAAGGGCATCCGCGTGCTGCGCATCCTCGACGGCATCGCCGCAGAGCTGTCGGTGTCGGTCGCGGCCGTGTCGATCGCGTGGCTGCTCGCCCAGCGCACCGTCGTCGCTCCGATCGTCAACACCTTCGCTCCACAGCATGTCGAGGAGCTCATGCAGGGAGCCGGCATCTCATTGCTCCGATCGCACGTTTCAGAACTCACCCGCGCCGGCGACTGACTAGGCTGGAGATTCCGCCTGAGACGGTGGGATGGAGTGAGCAGGCAGTGACGCATTACATATATCTGGTCCGACACGGTGAGCATCAGGACGCCGAGCACGGCGTCGACGACGGTCCCCTCTCGCCGCGGGGACAGCGACAGGCCGAGCTGATCGCGGACCGCCTGTCGGGTCTGCCGCTCGACGCCGTCTGGCATTCGCCGCTGCTCCGGGCGGCCGAGACGGCCCGCACGGTGGCGGCACGCCTGCCCTCGGTCGATCCGCAGCCGTCGGCGCTGCTGTTCGACTGCGTGCCGAGCGGGATGACCGATGACGCTCCGGCGGCGTACGAGTCGTTCTTCGGCTCCGTGACCGATGCCGAGATCGACGCCGGCTCCGCACAGATGGCGGATGCTGTCGGCGAGTTCCTCCGCCGCCGCAACGGCGAGGTGCACGAGGTGCTCATCACGCACAACTTCGTGATCGCGTGGTTCGTCCGCGAGGTGCTCGGCGCGCCCGATTGGCGCTGGATGACCCTCAATCAGGCGCACTGCGGGCTCACGGTGATCGCGCAGAAGCAGGGACGCCCGTGGACCCTGCTCAGCCACAACGACCTCGGTCATCTGCCCATGGAGCTGCGCACGGGCCTGCCCGAAGAGCCACTGGTCTGACATGCGGACGGCCGCGGTATCGCGGCGAATCTAGACTGGACGCATGACCACTCAGGTTGCCCTCGTCGGCGGTACAGGCAGGCTCGGACGAATCATCCATGGGGTGATCGAGGCCCTCGACGGCTTCGAGGTGCGCACGGTGCTCGGCTCGTCGAGCGAGTGGAGTGAGCTCGACGGCGCCGACCTCGTCGTGGACGCCTCGACTCCCGCCGTCAGCATCGACGTGGTGCGCGCGGCCGTCGACCGCGGCCTGAACGCGCTCGTGGCGACCTCGGGATGGTCACAGGAGCGCATCGCGCTGGTCCGCCCGCTGATCGCCGCGTCCGACACGGGCATCCTGTTCATCCCGAACTTCTCCCTCGGATCCGCGCTCGGCTCCGCGCTGGCTGCGGCGGCCGCGCCGTTCTTCCCCTCGGCGGAGATCATCGAGGCGCACCACGACGGCAAGATCGACTCGCCCAGCGGCACGGCGGTGCGCACCGCCGAACTGATGGTGCAGGCGCGTGACGAGCAGGGGCCCTTCCAGGCTCCGCATGCCGACCAGAGGGCGCGCGGGCAGCAGGTGGCGGGCCTTCCGGTGCACTCCCTGCGCCGACCGGGTGTGATCGCCAAGCAGGAGGTCATCCTCTCGGGCGCCGGCGAATCGCTTTCCATCGTGCACGACACGATCGACTCGGCCGCCGCCTACGCTCCGGGCATCCGACTCGCACTGCCCTTCGCGCGCGACGTGCGGGGGATCGTGGTGGGGCTCGAGAACATCATCGACATCGGCATCGGGGCGCGCGCGTGATCTCGCGCATCGGCGTCGCGCTGATGGGCGCAGCACTGCTGCTGTACATCGTCATCACCGTCTGGCTCGGAGTGATGTTCTTCAGCGTCGGAAACCCGGCCGGCATCGCCATGGGCATCGCCCTGGTGGTGCTGGCGCCGGTCGGGGGATGGGCGCTGATCCGCGAGCTCGCCTTCGGCTTCGGCGCTGACCGGCTCGGCCGCACGCTCGACGCGGAGGGCACGATGCCGGAGGCACCAGAAGAGCTCACCCCCAGCGGACGCCTGCGAGCCGATGATGCAGAGCCGATGATCGCGCAGTACGCCGCTGGCGTGGCCGCGTCACCCGACGATTGGCGCGCGCACTACCGCCTCGGCGTCGTCCAGGACGCCGCCGGACGGCGCAAGGATGCCAGGGGCAGCATCCGCCAGGCCATCCGCCTCGCACGCAGCCGCCCCTGACGTCGGGTCCCTGAGGTCAGGCCAGACTCGCCTCGAGGGTGATCTCGACGCCGGCGAGGGCCTGCGACACGGGGCATCCCGCCTTGGCCTCCTCGGCGAGCTCCTGGAAGCGCTCCGGCGTGATGCCGGGCACGCTGGCGTTGACGTTCAGATGGCTGCCGGTGATGCCGGTGCCGGGCTTGAAGGTCACCGAGGCCGAGGTGTTCACCCGCTCGGGTGGGGTGCCGTTGCCGGCCAGCGCGTGCGAGAACGCCATGCTGAAGCACGAGGCATGCGCAGCGGCGATGAGCTCCTCGGGCGTGGTCATGGTCTCCGACCCCTCGGAGCGCGCCTTCCAGTCGATGGGGAACGTGCCGAGGTTCGAGGTCGAGAACGCCACGGTGCCGGAGCCCTCCGTGAGGGATCCGGTCCAGGTCGTATTGGCTTCACTGGTGATGGGCATGGGTCCTCCAGGGGTCGCATCCGCCGCACGCCGGCGTCGTCCCGTCAGCCTACCCAAGCGCGCTCGGCCGCGATACGGAATCAGCCCGTCGTGCGGGAGCGGCCGACCATGCCGGCGCGCTGCAGCAGCAGATACATCTGGCATCCGAGGCAGAACCCGAACGCGGCGTTCAGGAACGCGGCGATGAAGGCCGCGGCGGCCGCGACGGGGAGCACCCACGGCACTCCCAGTAGATGCAGCAGCAGCCCGACGCCGACGACGAACAGGCCGACACCCTGCGCGAAGCGCGGTGGGCGTGGGTCCTCGAGCTCGGCGGGCGGCGCGAGCCGCGGGCGCACGAGGGCGCGGAACAGCAGACTCCAGGGATGGGTGCGCGGCGAGACGACACCCCAGAGGAAGAGCAGCGCGATGGCGAGCAGCACGAGGAAGGCGGGGTCGAGGACGCGCTGAGCAACACTGACCCCCGAGATCACCCAGGCGTTCGTGCCTGCGACGAAGCCGAAGGACGTGTCTGCGATCGGCTGGTAGGCGAACCAGCCGAACGAGCCGGTGAACTGCGCCGTCGAGAGCCCCGTCAGCCCGAGCAGCACCGCGATCAGCAGCAGGACGGAGGTGATGGATGCCGCGAACCGCGGTCCACGGGGATCGATGCCGGCCGGTGTACTCATCATGCCTCCTGCAGCACGGGAAGGGTCGCGAGTGCGCCTTCGACATCGGCACGGCTCGGGACGCCGTTGAACCGGGCGCGCACGGCGCCGCGGCCGTCCACCAGAAGGGTGGTCGGAGTCTGCAGCACCCGGTACTTCGAGGCCAGGTCGGCGCGGCGGGTCAGGTCGATGTCGGTGTGCACAACGCCCGCATGTGCATCCGCGACCTGCCCGAGGAGCCGGCGCACCTGCGGGCAGCGGGCGCACATCTCGGTGCTGAACTGCACCAGGGTCGCCCGAGCGCCCCATTCGCCGGCATCCGCGGCATCCACTGTCTCGCCGTTGCCGTCGCGACGGCGCCCGTCGCGCACACGCCACACGATGCCGACGAGGACTGCGACGGCGACGAGCGCAGCGACGACGGCGAGTGCGGCGGGCGGGGTCATGAAGAGAGCCTACGGCGGTGGGATACGCGGCAGTCGGGATATGACGCACGATGACGACCCCGATCCGGACCCGCGCGGGTATCGTTGCTGGCATGAGCGCCGTTCCCACGCCCTACGAAGATCTGCTCCGCGACGTGCTCGAGAATGGTACGCACAAGGACGACCGCACCGGCACTGGAACGACGAGCGTGTTCGGCCGGCAGATCCGCTTCGACCTCTCGAAGGGATTCCCGCTGGTCACGACCAAGCGCGTGCACTTCAAGTCGATCGCCTACGAGCTGCTGTGGTTCCTGCGCGGCGACTCGAACGTGCGCTGGCTGCAGCAGAACGGCGTCACCATCTGGGATGAATGGGCGGATGCCGACGGCGACCTCGGCCCGGTGTACGGCGTGCAGTGGCGATCGTGGCCGACGCCAGACGGTGACAGCATCGACCAGCTCTCGCAGGTGATCGAGCAGATCAGGGCCACACCCGACTCGCGCCGGCTCATCGTCTCGGCCTGGAACCCCGCAGACATCCCCGACATGGCCCTGGCGCCCTGCCACGCGCTGTTCCAGTTCTACGTCGCCGACGGACGGCTGTCGTGCCAGCTCTATCAGCGCAGCGCCGACCTCTTCCTGGGTGTGCCCTTCAACATCGCGTCCTACGCCCTGCTGACCCTCATGGTCGCCCAGCAGACCGGTCTCGAGCCCGGTGACTTCGTCTGGACGGGCGGCGACTGCCACATCTACGACAACCACGTCGATCAGGTGCGCGAGCAGCTCTCCCGCGACCCGTACCCCTACCCGACGCTGCGCTTCGCGCGCCGCCCGGAGTCGATCCTCGACTACGAGTACGACGACTTCACGGTGGAGGGCTACCAGCACCACCCGGCGATCCGGGCGGCGGTGGCGGTATGAGCACCGTATCCGTCCAGCCGATGATGGTCGGGCTGATCTGGGCCGAGGCACGCGGCGGCGTGATCGGCGCAGCCGGCGGGATGCCCTGGCATGTGCCCGAGGACCTGGCCCATTTCAAGGAGGTCACCCTCGGTGCGCCGGTGATCATGGGCCGCAGAACGTGGGATTCCCTGCCGGAGCGGTTCCGTCCGCTGCCCGGCCGGGAGAACATCGTCATCACCAGGCAGCAGGACTGGACGGCCGAGGGCGCCCGTCGCGCCGGCAGCGTGCAGGCGGCCGTCCGCGGACTCGATCGGGTATGGGTCATCGGCGGGGCCGAGATCTTCGCTCAGGTCATCGCCGATGCCGACCGGCTCGAGGTCACCGAGCTCGACCTCGAGGTGGACGGCGATGCCTACGCCCCGCCCAGGACCGGCTGGCGGCTGGTCGACGAGGGGGAGTGGCAGACCTCCCGCACGGGCATCCGCTACCGCTTCCTCGGATACGAGCGCTGATGCCGGTCGCACTGATCACCGGCGCCAGCGCCGGCCTGGGCGCCGAGTTCGCCCGCCAGCTCGCCGCCAAGCGCGCCGACCTCGTGCTGGTCGCACGCAGCGCCGACGACCTCGAGCAGCTGGCGACGCGGCTGCGCGCCGAGTACGGTGTCGCCGCCGAGGTGATCGTCGCCGACCTCGCCGTCGAGGCGGACGTCGCGCGCGTCGCCGCGCGGATCTCGGATGCTGAAGACCCGATCGACCTGCTGATCAACAATGCCGGCTTCGGGCTGCCGCTGCAGTTCGCCGACAACGACATCGACGATGAGGTGCGTCACCTGCGGGTGCACGTCGAGGCGTCGATGCGGCTGATGCACGCAGGCATCCGGGCCATGCGCGGCAGAGGCGGGCGGATCATCAACGTGGCATCGGTCGCCGGGTTCATCTCGCGCTCCACGTACTCGGCGTGCAAGTCCTGGCTCATCGGGTTCAGCCGCTGGGCGAACGCCGAATACATCCGCGACGGCGTGACGGTGACGGCCGTGTGCCCCGGTTTCACGCACACCACCTTCCATGAGCGGATGGGTCTCGCGCCCGGTCACGAGGGCATCCCGACGCTGATGTGGCTGAACGCCGATGACGTCGTGCGCGAGGGGCTGCGCGACGCGGCCCGCGGCCGGGCCGTCTCGATCCCCTCGCTGCGCTACAAGATCATCGTCGCGCTCACCCGGGTGCTGCCCGCGTCACTGACCTCGGGCGTCGCGCGTCGCGGCCGGGTGTGACACGGGTCCGCGTGCGTTCGACGATGCGCGAAACGCTACGCTGAGAGGATGACGCACACGGACAATCCCTTCGGACAGGTTCTTGTCGCGCTGGTCACCCCCATGACCGCCGACGGTGAGGTCGACTGGCCCGCCGTCGAGAAGCACATGGACCGGGTGATCTCCGACGGTGCCGACGGCATCGTCGTCACCGGCACGACCGGTGAGACCTCCACGCTGACCGACCCGGAGAAGATCCGACTGGTCGAGGTCGGCAAGGACGTCTCGGCCGGACGCGCGAAGATCATCACCGGTGGCGGGTCGAACGAGACCGCCCACGCCATCGAGCTGTACAAGGCCAGCGAGAAGGCCGGCGCCGACGGCATCATGATCGTCACCCCCTACTACAACAAGCCGACCCAGGCGGGCATCCTCACGCACTTCCGGCTGGTGGCGGATGCCACCGACCTGCCCGTCATCCTCTACGACATCCCCGGTCGCACCGGCGTGCCGATCAAGTACGAGACGATCCTGCGCCTTGCCAAGCACCCGAACATCCTCGCCGTGAAAGACGCCAAGGGCGACTTCTCCGAGGTCAGCCGGGTGCTGAATCAGACCGACCTGATGTACTTCTCCGGCGACGACGCCAACGTGCTGCCGCACCTGGCGATCGGCGCGACCGGCATGATCGGCGTCACCGCCAACATCACGTCGGCTCCGTACCGCACCATCGTCGACGCGGTGAACCGCGGCGATCTGGCCACGGCCACGGACGCGCACCGCCGGCTCGAGCCCCTGGTGCGCGCGACCATGACGCACGTGCCGGGCACGGTGTCGGCGAAGTACATCCTGCACGGCCTCGGCCGCATCGGCAGCCCGCGCGTGCGCCTGCCGCTGGTGGGCCCCGAAGAGTGGGAGGCCGCCATCATCGAAGACGAGCTCGCTCTGGTCACCGACGTCGCCGGTGCCGACTTCTCTGATTTCCGTCCCGACCGCAACGCCGCGGCCGGCGGCGCCCTGCCCAAGGTGCACGGCACCACACGATGAGCGCTCCGATGCGCTGAAAGTCAAGACCGGACACCAGGTGTCCGACGGAGGAGACATCCATGTCCATTCCCCTCGCCGCCCCCGAACCGCTCGCTCAGGGCACGTTGCGCGTGACCCCGCTGGGCGGCCTCGGCGAGGTCGGCCGCAACATGACCACGTTCGAGTTCGGCGGCAAGATCCTGATCGTCGACTGCGGCGTGCTCTTCCCCGAAGAGCACCAGCCCGGTGTCGACCTGATCCTGCCCGACTTCGAGCCCATCAAGGACCGCCTCGATGACATCGTCGGGGTGGTGCTCACGCACGGACACGAAGACCACATCGGCGCGGTGCCGTACCTGCTTCGTCTGAAGAACGACATCCCGCTGATCGGATCGGGCCTCACGCTCGCGCTGGTCGAGGCGAAGCTCAAGGAACACCGCATCAAGCCCTTCACGCTCACCGTCACGGAGGGGCAGCAGGAGAAGGTCGGCCCGTTCGACCTCGAGTTCGTCGCGGTCAACCACTCGATCCCGGATGCCCTCGCCGTCGCGATCCGCACACCAGCCGGCATGGTGCTCGCCACCGGCGACTTCAAGATGGACCAGCTGCCGCTGGACGGGCGCATCACCGACCTCCGGGCGTTCGCGCGCCTCGGCGAAGAGGGCGTGGACCTGTTCCTCGTCGACTCGACCAACGCCGACGTGCCGGGCTTCACACCCACCGAGCGCTCCATCGGGCCCGTGCTCGACCAGGTGATCGGCAAGGCGCCACGGCGTGTGATCGTCGCCAGCTTCTCGAGCCATGTGCACCGGGTGCAGCAGGTGATCGACGCCGCGCACGCGCACGGTCGTCGGGTGGCCTTCCTCGGCCGCAGCATGGTGCGCAACATGACCATCGCCGAGCAGCTGGGCTATCTGCACGTGCCCGACGGCGTGCTCATCGACTACAAGAAGGCCCGCGACCTGCCCGACGACAAGATCGTCTACATGTCGACCGGCTCGCAGGGTGAGCCGATGGCGGTGCTCAGTCGCATGGCGAACCTCGACCACGCCATCGAGCCGGGCGAGGGCGACACGGTCATTCTCGCCTCGAGCCTGATCCCCGGCAACGAGAACGCCGTCTACCGCGTGATCGACGGGCTCACCAAGCTGGGCGCGAACGTCGTGCACAAGGCCAACGCGAAGGTGCACGTCTCGGGGCACGCCGCGGCGGGTGAGCTCATCTACTGCTACAACATCCTGCGCCCCAAGAACGTGCTCCCGGTGCACGGTGAGTACCGTCATCTGATCGCCAACGCCAAGCTCGCGCAGGACACCGGGATTCCCGAGGAGCGCACCTTCGTCGGCGGCAACGGCACGATCATCGACCTCCGCGACGGAGAGGCCAGGGTTGCCGGTCAGCTCGACATCGGCTTCGTGTACGTCGACGGCTCGACCGTCGGCGGCATCACTGATGCGGATCTC
This sequence comes from Microbacterium bandirmense, assembly GCF_037204185.1. NCBI lineage: Bacteria > Bacillati > Actinomycetota > Actinomycetes > Micrococcales > Microbacteriaceae > Microbacterium > Microbacterium bandirmense. The sequence continues at coordinate 26,025 of NZ_JBBDGM010000020.1, forward strand.
AAGGACCGGCGCATCCTGGGCGAAGAGGGCTTCGTGTCGGTGATCGTCGTGGTCGACTCTTCGACCGGTTCCATCATCTCGGGCCCGGAGATCCACGCTCGCGGCGTGGCCGAGGACGACGCGGTGTTCGATGACATCACGCCGAAGATCGTCGCGGCGCTGAAAGAAGCCGCCGGCAACGGCGTGCGCGACAACCACGCTCTCTCGCAGATCATCCGTCGCACGATCGGACGCTGGGTGAACCAGAAGCTGCGTCGCCGGCCCATGATCGTGCCGCTGGTGATCGAGGCCTGACGACCGCGCGAAATCCGCGGAAAGCCGCGTCACTGCGGCGCGATGTCGGCCCTCGGCCGTAGCCTGGATGCCATGGCCAGGAGTACCACGAAGTCCGAGCGCGCTTCCGAGAGCGCCTCGTCGTCGCGCCAGAAGCGGCAAGCGTCTCCGCGGTCGAGCGCGAAGTCGGCGCCCGCACCCAAGAAGTACGTCGACGAGGCTGAGAAGGCCCCGGTCGGGGTGCGCATGTGGCTCGGCATCGCCCATGGCGTCGGCGGACTGTTCCGCGCCTTCGGTCCCGAGAACCTCGAGAAGGATCAGCGTCGCGACGGCTTCCCGTTCCTGCTGGTCCTGCTTGCCTGTGCCGGCGCGGTCGTCGAGTGGTTCTTCATCGGCAACGAGATCGCGCAGACGATCAGCGCGTACACCTGGGGCGGGATGATCGGCCGGGCCGCGTTCGTGCTGCCGGTTCTGCTCCTGCTGTTGGCCGGCTGGCTCTTCCGCCACCCGTCGTCGGTGCACGACAACGGTCGCATCGGCATCGGCTTCGGACTGTTCGTGCTGGCGCTGGCCGGGTTCTGCCACGTCGCCTCGGGCGTGGCGAACGACCTCGGCGCGCTGGATCGTCCGCAGCCGAGGGAGGGCATGCCCGCGCTGAGCGCGGCCGGCGGCCTGTTCGGATGGATGCTGGGTGAACCGCTCGCGTTCCTGACGCCGATCGTGGCCTACATCGTTCTGGCGCTGCTGGCGGCGCTCAGCATCCTGATCCTCACGAAGACGCCGCCGAACCGCATCGGCGAGCGACTCGGCGACATGTACGCGTGGATGTTCGGCGCTGAGCGCCCGATTCGCGATGCCTCCGCCGCCGGCGAGCAGGCCGACGGCGACGACGGCAAGGATGACGCGCTGCCGTGGTGGCGCCGCAACAAGACCGGTCGCGAGGAGGACCCGGACGACGGTGTCGACTCACAGGCCATCACCGCGCTGTTCGACGAGCCCGCCGGCACCAAGCCGGCCTACGATCAGGCCGTCATCGTGGGCGAGGCACCCGAGCCCGATCCGCACGACGCGGCCACCGAGGTGCTCACCGACCTCAGCGCGCTGACCGACCGACTCGGTGAGCAGAACACGACGGCGCTGCTGGACGACACCGGCTCCACCGGAGAGCTGCCGGGGCTTGACGGGTTCGGCACCGCGGGGCCGGGCTCGGCTGCGCCGCAGCCGCCCGCGGCCCCGTACGTGCTGCCCTCGTCCGCCGTGCTGAAGGCGGGACCGCCGCCGGTGGTGAGGTCGGATGCCACCGATCGCACGATCGAGCAGATCACCAGCGTGCTCACCCAGTTCAAGGTGGATGCCAAGGTCACGGGCTTCTCGCGCGGTCCCACCGTGACGCAGTACGAGATCGAGGTCGGCCACGGCGTCAAGGTCGAGAAGATCACCCAGCTGAGCAACAACTTCGCCTACGCCGTGGCCTCCAACGACGTGCGCATCCTCTCGCCGATCCCCGGCAAGAGCGCCATCGGCATCGAGATCCCCAACGTCGACAAGGAGACTGTGGCGCTCGGTGACGTGCTTCGCTCAGCTGCGGCGCAGAAGAGCACGCACCCGCTCACCATCGGCGTCGGCAAGGACGTCGGCGGCAACATCGTCGTGGCCAACCTCGCCAAGATGCCGCACCTGCTGGTCGCCGGTTCCACAGGGTCGGGTAAGTCGAGCTTCGTCAACTCGATGATCACGAGCCTGCTGATGCGGGCACGCCCGGCGGATGTGCGCATGGTGCTGATCGACCCGAAGCGCGTGGAGCTGACCAGCTACGCCGGCGTGCCGCACCTGATTACGCCGATCATCACGAACCCCAAGAAGGCGGCCGAGGCGCTGCAGTGGGTCGTGAAGGAGATGGACATGCGTTACGACGACCTCGCGTCGTTCGGCTTCCGTCACATCGACGACTTCAACAAGGCCGTGCGCGCCGGCGAGGTCGAGGTGCCCGTGGGCAGTGAGCGCGTGCTCAAGCCGTACCCCTACCTGCTGGTCGTCGTCGACGAGCTCGCCGATCTGATGATGGTCGCTCCGCGCGACGTCGAGGACTCGATCGTGCGCATCACCCAGCTGGCGCGCGCATCGGGCATCCACCTCGTGCTCGCCACCCAGCGACCCAGCGTCGACGTCGTCACCGGTCTGATCAAGGCAAACGTGCCCTCGCGTCTGGCGTTCGCGGTCACCAGCGTCACCGACAGCCGGGTGATCCTCGACTCCCCCGGCGCCGACAAGCTCATCGGCCAGGGTGACGCGCTGTTCTCCCCGATGGGATCGTCGAAGCCGTTCCGGCTGCAGGGCGCGTGGGTCGACGAGAGCGAGATCTCCGCCGTCGTCAAGCACGTCACGCAGCAGGCGCGTCCGGAGTACCGGCCCGATGTGCAGGAGTCCGCCGAAGCGAAGAAGAAGGAAGTCGATGAGGACATCGGGGATGACCTCGAGCTGCTGCTCGCGGCTGCCGAGCTCATCGTGTCGTCGCAGTTCGGCTCGACCTCGATGCTGCAGCGCAAGCTGCGCGTGGGCTTCGCGAAGGCCGGGCGTCTGATGGACCTGCTCGAGTCACGTGAGATCGTCGGTCCGTCGGAGGGATCGAAGGCGCGCGATGTGCTGGTCACTGCCGAGCAGCTGCCCAGCGTGATCGCGAAGCTGCGGGGCGACGATGCGCCCGCCGCCAGCACGCCCTCCTCCGCACCGCAGGCGCCCGTCGCCGATCCCGTCGAGCAGCAGTTCGAAGGACTTCCCGTCGTGGAGAGCGACGACGATGGCGACGAGGACGCCTGGGGCCTGACGGGGCGCGACTGATGGCGATCCCACGGCAGCTCCCCAACGCGATCACGATCGCGCGCATCCCGCTGGCGATCGTCTTCTTCGTGATGCTGCTCTTCGCGGGCACCTACGGCGCCGGAGACATCGTCCTCCGCTGGATCGCCGGAGCGCTGTTCGTGGTGGCCATCTCCACCGACTGGGTCGACGGGTACCTCGCCCGCAGATACGACATCGTCAGCGACTTCGGCAAGCTCTGGGACCCGATCGCCGACAAGCTGCTCACCGGCGCGGGCTTTCTCGGCCTGGCGATCCTCGGCGAGGTCGGCTGGTGGATCGTGATCATCATCCTGATCCGCGAGTGGGGCATCACGATCCACCGGTTCACGATCGTGCATGAGCAGGTCGTCGCCGCTGCCTGGATGGGCAAGGTCAAGACCGTGGTGCAGGGTGTCGCCCTGAGTTGGGCCCTGCTGCCGCTGCACACGCTGATCGGCCTGACACCGTGGGTCGTGGTCACCCAGGTGCTGATGATCGCCGCGCTCGTGCTCACCGTGGCCAGCGGGATCGACTACGTGGTCGCTCAGGTGCGCGGCGCACGGTCACGCGCATGACGATGACAGTGGCCGCGGAGCTGGTGGCCGCGCTGCGCGCTCGCGGGTGGACGCTGGGCGTCGCGGAGTCACTGACCGGGGGCGCCGTCGCGTCTGAGATCGTCTCGGTCCCGGGCGCGTCAGAGGTGCTGCTCGGCGGCATCGTCTCCTACGCGAGCGAGGTCAAGCACACGCTGCTCGGTGTGGACGCGCAGCTTCTCGAGGCAGCCGGCGCCGTGCATCCTAATGTCGCCGCGCAGATGGCCGATGGTGTGCGGCGGGCCGTCGCCGTCGGCGATCGCCCCGCCGACGTCGGCATCGGCACCACGGGAATCGCCGGACCCGACTCGCCCGACGGTCAGCCCGTGGGAACCGTGCACATCGGCGTCGTCACGCCGACCGCGCACGCGGTGCGCTCTTTCGTCTTCCCGGGCAGCCGCGGCGAGATCCGCGAGCAGGCGCGGGACGCCGCGATCCTGGCGGTTCTCGAGGCGGTGCGGGAATAGCGGGAGCTCCACGGCGGTTGACCTGGATGTGCGCATGACACGACAGCGAACTCCTCGAACCGCAGCGCTCACACCGTGGGCACAGACAGAAACAGTAGATTCAGCAGCAGCCAGTGGGGTTAGACTGGCGATCCACTCGGATGCGAATCCGGGGAAGGTGTTGGAGGGGAGGTTCCGATGATCCTTGTCAGACAGGAGATCGGCGATGTGCTGCGGGACTTCCGCCTGCAGAAGGGACGAACGCTGCGCCAGGTCGCAGGCAAGGCCTCGGTCGCACTCGGCTACCTGAGCGAGGTCGAGCGCGGTCAGAAGGAAGCGTCCAGCGAGATCCTCGCTTCGGTTGCTGAAGCACTCGACGTGCCCATCTCGACGATCATGCGCGAGGTCGGCGACCGGATCTCGGTGCTCGAGGGACTCAGCTCCTTCCCGGATGTCGTTCCCGACGACCTCGTGGCCTCGGTCGAGCCTGAGCTCTCGCTGCACTGATCGCACGGAGCCGGGCATCTGATGCGACGCAGTGAGTTCCTGCGCGCCGTCGACGACGAGTTCGGCGCACGGGCGAATGCGCTCACCCATGACCTGGTTCTGGGCGGCCTCGGCATGACGGCGCGCGACGCCCTCGATGCGGGCGTGCCGCCACGCGAGATCTGGCTGGCGCTGTGCGCCGAGACCGACGTGCCCGCCCAGCGTCGCTACGGTGTGGGAAGACTCGAGCCGCGCGAGAGCTGATCGAACGCGAGAGCTGATCGAATCTGCGTCGATCGCATTCGGCGTGTCGTCGAAAATGTGTTCGATGTGCGCGTATCGTTCTGCACAAGTGGTCTCGATGCGATCTCTCTCCACAGAACGTGGGATTCCCGACACGATGTCGGTGGCCCCTCGTACCGTGAGAGACGTGGCTTCGGGCCATGCGCCTTGTCGGAGAGTCACCCCACCGGGGAGGCCGCGACAGCCTACAGGCAGCAGCATTCGAGATACCAAGGAGCACGTCATGCCATCCACCGACGACCGCGAGAAGGCGCTGGATTCCGCCCTCGCACACATTGAGCGCCAGTTCGGCAAGGGATCGATCATGCGGCTGGGCAGCGACGAGCGCGCGCCGGTCGAGGTCATCTCGACCGGATCCATCGCGCTGGACTCCGCCCTCGGGATCGGGGGGCTGCCGCGCGGACGCATCATCGAGATCTACGGGCCGGAGTCGTCGGGTAAGACGACGCTGACCCTGCACGCGATCGCCAACGCGCAGCGTGCCGGCGGTATCGCCGCCTTCATCGACGCGGAGCACGCGCTCGACCCCGAGTACGCGCGCAAGCTGGGCGTCGACATCGATCAGCTGCTGGTCTCTCAGCCCGACACGGGTGAGCAGGCGCTCGAGATCGCCGACATGCTGATCCGCTCCGGGGCGATCGATCTGGTCGTCATCGACTCCGTCGCCGCCCTCGTGCCCGAGGCCGAGATCAAGGGCGAGATGGGCGACTCGCACGTCGGTCTGCAGGCTCGCCTCATGTCTCAGGCGCTGCGAAAGCTGACCGGTGGACTGAACCAGACCAAGACCACGGCGATCTTCATCAACCAGCTGCGTGAGAAGATCGGCGTATTCTTCGGGTCTCCCGAGACTACGGCCGGTGGAAAGGCGCTCAAGTTCTACGCCTCCGTGCGCCTCGACATCCGTCGCATCGAGACGCTGAAGGACGGCACCGAGGCGGTCGGAAACCGTACCAGGGTCAAGGTCGTCAAGAACAAGATGGCTCCGCCGTTCAAGCAGGCCGAGTTCGACATCCTCTACGGTGTCGGCATCTCCCGCGAGGGCAGCCTGATCGACTTCGGCGTCGAGCACGGCATCGTGAAGAAGTCGGGCTCCTGGTACACGTACGACGGTGACCAGCTCGGTCAGGGCAAGGAGAACGCCCGCAACTTCCTGCGCACCAACGATGACATCGCGCTGGCCATCGAAGAGCAGATCAAGCAGAAGCTCGGCATCGGCGTGAAGGCCGAGACGCCCGCCGACGAACTGGCCGAGCGCCGCCCGGCCTGATGTTTCGGCGTCGCTCAACAACCGTGTTTCGGCATCGCTCAACAACCGTGTTTCGGCGTCGCTCAACAACCGGGGTGACCTGTGCACCGTGATGATGACGGGGGCGAGCACCTCGCCCCCGTCATCCCGCTCTTCGGATCGTCGAGTGAACGCGAGCCGAGCGCCACTCATCCGGCGGCGCGGGCGGCGGCGGCTCTCGCACACGCCGAGCAGGCCGTCGCGCTCCGTGCCCACGCTCAGCGCGCGGGTGACGAGGGCGAAGCGCGCGGAGACGAGGGCATGTCGCCCGACCTCGAGCAGGTCAGGGAGCGCGCCGAGCAGGCTCTCGTGCGCAAACTGCGCGCCAAGGCGCTCTCGGTGGCCGAGGCTCGCAGCGTGCTGCGCGAGAACGACCTGGACCGTGACGGTATCGAAGACGTGATCGACGACTTCCTGGCCCGCGGCTACATCGACGATCGCACCCTCGCAACGCTGCTCGTCACCTCCGGTGTGGAGCGCAAGGGTCAAGGCCGTGTGGCGATCGCCCGCTCCCTGTCGCAGCGGGGCATCCCGCGTGAGATCATCGACGATGTCCTCTCCGAACTGCCCGATGACGATGCGGAGCGCGCGCTGGAGTTCGCTCGCAGCAAGGCCCGCGGCATGACCGGCCTCGAGCCCGACACGGCTCTGCGGCGCCTGCTCGGGCAGCTGGCCCGTCGCGGCTACGGGGGAGGCGTCGCGATGAACGCGGCACGCACCGCGCTGCGCGAGGCGGGCGGCGGATCGGCTGGTCGATCGGGAGTGCGCTTCGTCGATTCCGACTGATGCGCCACGCGTGGGTGCGTCGGTACTCCGGCCGGGCGGCGCGCCCGGGCCGGACGGCTCGTAGAATAGCTGTCACCATGACTACTCCGCGCAGTGAACCCACGATCATCGCGCCCTCGGCAGCCGCGACGCACGCCGACGGGCGTCGCCGCTCGTACGAAGTGCGCACCTTCGGGTGCCAGATGAACGTGCACGACTCCGAGCGGCTGTCCGGCTCGCTGGAGAGCGCGGGGTATGTGCGGGCGGATGCTGGCGAGAACGCAGACATCGTCATCATCAACACCTGCGCGGTGCGCGACAACGCCGCAGGCAAGCTGTACGGCACACTCGGCCACCTCAAGTCGGTCAAGGACAAGCACGAGGGCATGCAGATCGCCGTCGGCGGCTGCCTCGCGCAGATGGATCAGCAGGCCGTGCTCGACAAGGCGCCCTGGGTCGACGTCGTCTTCGGCACCCACAACATGGGCTCGCTGCCCGGGCTGCTCGAGCGTGCGCGTCACAACGGCGAGGCTGAGCTCGAGATCCTCGAGTCGCTCGAGGTCTTCCCCTCGACTCTGCCCACCAAGCGGGACTCCGCGCACAGCGGCTGGGTGTCGATCTCGGTCGGCTGCAACAACACCTGCACGTTCTGCATCGTGCCGAGTCTGCGCGGCAAGGAGAAGGACCGGCGTCCTGGCGACATCCTCAACGAGATCCGCCTGCTCGTCGAGGACGGCGCGATCGAGGTGACTCTGCTGGGGCAGAACGTGAACTCCTACGGCGTCGAGTTCGGCGACCGTGAGGCGTTCAGCAAGCTGCTGCGTGCCGCGGGCGAGATCGAGGGTCTCGAGCGCATCCGCTTCACCAGCCCCCACCCCGCAGCCTTCACCGACGACGTCATCGATGCGATGGCCGAGACGCCGAACGTCATGCCGCAGCTGCACATGCCGCTGCAGTCCGGCAGCGACAGCATCCTGCGCGCCATGCGTCGCTCGTACCGCAGCTCGCGCTACCTCGGCATCATCGAGAAGGTGCGCGAGCGCATCCCGCACGCGGCGATCACCACCGACATCATCGTCGGGTTCCCCGGTGAGACCGATGAGGACTTCGAAGACACCATGCGCGTCGTCGAGCAGTCCCGGTTCTCGGGGGCATTCACCTTCCAGTACTCGATCCGCGAGGGCACGCCGGCGGCCACCATGGAGAACCAGGTTCCCAAGGAGGTCGTGCAGGAGCGCTACAACCGCCTGATCGCGCTGCAGGAGCGGATCTCGCTGGAGGAGAATCAGAAGCAGGTCGGCCGCGAGGTCGAGGTGCTGGTCTCGGTCGGCGAGGGCAAGAAGGATGCGGAGACGCACCGCCTCACCGGCCGTGCCGAAGACAACCGCCTGGTGCACTTCGAGCTCACCCCGGGTTCGGAGCTCCCTCGCCCGGGCGATGTCGTGACCGTGAAGATCACGCACGGTGCGCCGTTCCACCTGCTGGCGGACGACCCCACCGGTGCGCCTCTGCGCATCCGCCGCACCCGCGGGGGCGACGCCTGGGATCGCGCGCAGGCCGAGACCTGCGGCGTACCCGCACCGGCGGCGGCTGACGGCGCTCCGCGCGCGGTGTCGCTGGGCCTGCCGACCCTGCGCGTCGGGGTGTGACGACGCTGCACACGCCGGGCGGGCGGCGATGACCGGGCGGGTCTGGGCCGTCGTCGGTGCGACGGGCACGGGCAAGAGCGAGCTGTCGCTCGACCTGGCCGACGCGCTGCGGGCTCGCGGCAACCCCGCCGAGATCGTCAACGCCGACGCGATGCAGCTGTACCGGGGGATGGACATCGGCACGGCCAAGCTGCCGGTCGGCGAGCGCCGTGGCATCCCCCATCATCTCCTCGACGTCCGCGACGTCACCGACGAGGCCGCCGTCGCGTGGTATCAGCCGCTGGCCCGCGCGGCGATCGAGGCGATCCATGCGCGCGGCGGTGACGCGATCCTCGTCGGCGGCTCGGGACTCTACGTCTCGAGCGTGATCTTCGACTTCCGGTTCCCGCCCAGGGACCCCACCGTGCGCGCGCGTCTGGAAGCCGAACTCGACGAGCGCGGTGCCGGTGCGCTGCTCGCCAGACTGACCGAGCAGGATCCGGCCACCGCCGCGCGCATCGACCCCAGGAACGGCCGCCGGATCATCCGCGCGCTCGAGGTGCTGGAACAGGGCGGAGCGACCCACGGCGCCGCGCTGCCCGAGCGGCCTGAGCCGTGGCATCCAGCCCTCCGCATCGTGGGCCTCGGCGCACCGCGCGACGTCCTCGTCGAGCGCCTCGATCGCCGCGTCGAGCGGATGTGGCGAGACGGGATGCTCGATGAGGTCGCAACGCTGCGCGAGCGCGGCATCGAGGACGGGGCCACCGCCCCCCGCGCGATCGGGTACGCGCAGGCGCTCGCCCAGCTGCGGGGTGAGAAGACAGAGTCGGATGCCATCGCCGAGACGCAGGCGCTGACGCGCCGCTATGCCCGTCGGCAGGTGTCGTGGTTCAAGCGCTACCCCGACATCGAATGGCTGGAGTCGGGCTCGGCGGACGCCGGGATGCTGCTGCACTGATCGGCCCGAAGCCCCGCGCGTCCGAATGTCGGCGGTGAGGCGCAGGATGGGGACATGACCACCCACTACTACACCGCCTCCAGCCTCGACGGCTTCATCGCCACCGCCGATCACTCGCTGGACTGGCTGCTGAAGCAGGACATCGACGAGAACGGACCGATGGCGTATGCGGGCTTCGCCGCCGGGCTCGGCGCGATGGCGATGGGCTCGCACACCTTCGAATGGGTGATGGCGAACGATGTCGGCGGATGGAGCTACACCCTGCCCACGTGGGTCTTCTCGCATCGTGATCTCGAACTGCCCGAGGGCGCACCGGTGCAAGTTACTCGCGCCGATGTGCGTGACGTGCATGCCGAGATGGTGACGGCGGCCGACGGCAGAGACATCTGGATCGTCGGCGGGGGAGACCTGGCGGGTCAGTTCGCCGACGCCGGCCTGCTCGACGAGGTATGGGTGCAGTACGCTCCGGTCATTCTCGGGTCGGGCGCGCCCGTGCTGCCCCGTAGGCTCGATCTCGAACTCATCGACGTTGCGCGCAACCGGGCGTTCGCCTGCACGCGCTACCGCGTGTTGAACGGCGCGCAGGACGGGACCGCATGACCACGCAGATCAGGACCTTCACTGCAGCCGATACAGAACCCGTCGTCGCACTCTGGGACGAAGCCGGCCTGATCCGGCCATGGAACGACGCACGCGCCGATATCCAGCGGATGCTGGCGGTCTGGCCGGGACTGCTCATCGTGGCAGAAGACGGCGGCACCATCGTCGGATCGGTCATGGGCGGGTACGACGGGCACCGAGGCTGGCTGTACTACCTCGCCACTGCTGCCGGTCGCCGCGGTGAGGGGATCGGGCGGATGCTCGTCGAGGAGGCGGAGCGCCGGCTGATCGCACTGGGGTGCCCGAAGGTCCAGTTGATGGTGCGACCGGGAAACGAGATCGTCTTCGCGTTCTACGACCAAGTCGGCTACGAGCGGTTCGACATCGGCATGACGGGCAAACGGCTGATCGCCGACGCTCCTGCCGAATCCGTCGCCTGATCCGGCGCCGCGCATCCGCTGAATAGACTGGGGCGCATGGTCGCATTCACCAAAGGGCACGGCACCGGCAACGACTTCGTGATCATCGAGGACGTCGACGGCATGCTGGAGCTCACCTCGAAGCAGGTGCAGGCGCTGTGCGACCGCAACTTCGGTGTCGGCGCCGACGGTGTGCTGCGCGTGGTGCGCTCGACGGCGATCGACGAGGGTGCCGCCGCACTCGCAGAAGAGCCGGCGGCCGAGTGGTTCATGGACTATCGCAATGCCGACGGCTCGCCGGCTCAGATGTGCGGCAACGGTGTCCGCGTCTTCGTGCATTACCTGCTGCGTGCGGGGCTCGCGGCGCTCGAGACCGGATCGACACTGCGGATCGGCACCCGAGCCGGCGTGCGCGACGTCACACTCAGCGGCACCGGATACCAGGTGGATCTCGGACCCTGGCGGCTCGCCGGCGGTGAGCCGCTCGCCCGCGCGGCGGGTCTGTCGGTGGCACGTCCGGGGCTCGGCGTGGACGTCGGCAATCCGCATGTCGTCGTGGCGCTGGCATCCGACGATGAGCTCGACGATCTCGATCTGAACCCATCTCCGCTGCTCGAGCCCGCGCCCATCGGCGGCGCGAACGTCGAGTTCGTTGTGCCCGGCGAGCCGCTGGTGCGCGACGGCGTCGGGCACGTGCGGATGCGCGTGCACGAGCGGGGCGTCGGCGAGACGCTCAGCTGCGGCACGGGGGCGGCGGCGGCCGCGCTCGCGGTGCGGCACTGGGCGGGGGAGCGCGCACCGAGCCAGTGGCGTGTCGTGGTGCCCGGCGGTGTGCTGGGCGTGAACATGTTCCCGGCCGCGGATGGTGAGCACGTCGCCCTTTCCGGACCCGCGCAGCTCGTGTATCGAGGTGACATCGACCTCGCCTGAGCGGCGTGAGCGGCCGGACTACTCGGCGACGTCGATCGGCTCGGTCGGGGGAGTGCCGTGCCTGCGCACCTTCAGCACCCGGTATCCCTTGCCGGTCGCGGCCCTGTGCACGCTGTATCCGGCCCCGAAGGACGTCGCCATCCAGCGCTGCAGCGAATCGGAGCCCAGATTGCGCTGCACGACCAGCCAGGCGTCGCTGCGCTCGTCGAGGCGCGGGATCCAGCGCCGCAGCATGCTGTGCAGCTCGCTCTTGCCCACGCGGATGGGCGGGTTCGACCGGATCGTGCGGAACCGCACGTCTTCGGGAACATCGTCGGGCAGCACGACGTTGACATTGGTGAGGCCGAGCGCGGCCGCGTTGCGCCGGGTGAGGTCGAGCGCACGCTCGTTGACATCCACCGCCCACACGGTCGCGTGCGGGGCGGACAGGGCCATGGTGAGACTGATCGGGCCCCAGCCGCAGCCGAGATCGAGGAAGTCCCCGCCCGGGGGGAGGGGCGGCATGTTGGCGAAGAGCACCGCGGTGCCGGCATCCAGCCGGTCGGGGCTGAACACACCGCCGGCGGTGGTGAGCTCGAGGTCGCGCCCCGCGAGCCTCACGTGGATCGTCCGGAGGTTCTCGGCGCTCGCCGGGGCAGCAGTGAAGTAGTGGTCGGACGCCATGCAGTGAGCGTACCGGACAGGCCGGGCTAAGGTTAAGGCGCCATTTCAGAGAGGGCAGAGTTCAGCACCGAATGACGAACACCAACGACGAGAACACCGAGAACAACGCGCTCGACCGAGTGCTGGCACGCGCCGAGACCCGCGTGGAGCCACGGGTGTTCGGCGCAGCACAGGCGTTGCAGGATGAGAACACCGCTACGCACACCGACGCCGACGGCGCGCAATGGGATCTCGATGACCGTCACGCGCTCCGCCGCGTGGGTGGGTTGTCCACCGAACTCGAGGATGTCACCGAGGTCGAGTACCGCGAGCTGCGACTGGAGAACGTCGTGCTCATCGGCGTGTACCCGCAGGGCGCGCAGGATGACGCCGAGAATTCGCTGCGTGAGCTCGCCGCGCTGGCCGAGACCGCGGGCGCAGTGGTGCTCGACGGCCTGCTGCAGCGGCGCCCGCACCCCGACCCGGCCACCTATCTCGGTCGCGGCAAGGCGCAGGAGCTGAAGGACATCGTCGCCGCCGTCGGAGCCGACACCGTGATCGCCGACACCGAGCTCGCCGCCAGCCAGCGCCGTGCGCTGGAGGACGTCGTCAAGGTGAAGGTGATCGACCGCACCACAGTGATCCTCGACATCTTCAGCCAGCATGCGAAGAGCCGTGAGGGCAAGGCGCAGGTCGAACTCGCGCAGCTCGAGTACCTGCTGCCGCGTCTGCGCGGCTGGGGTGATTCGATGAGCCGTCAGGCCGGTGGTCAGGTCGGCGCCGGCGGTGCGGGCATGGGCTCGCGCGGACCAGGTGAGACCAAGATCGAGCTCGACCGCCGTCGCATCCGCACCCGCATGGCGCAGCTTCGCAAGCAGATCCGCGATTTCGCCCCGGCGCGCGACGCGAAACGCGCCGAACGCAAGCGCAACACCATCCCATCGGTGGCGATCGCCGGGTACACCAATGCCGGCAAGTCGAGTCTGCTCAACGCACTGACCAGTGCCGGTGTGCTGGTCGAGAACGCGCTGTTCGCAACGCTGGACGCGACTGTGCGCCGCTCCGAGACGGCCGATGGCCGCGTCTACACCCTGACCGACACCGTGGGCTTCGTGCGCAATCTGCCCCACCAGCTGGTGGAGGCCTTCCGATCCACTCTGGAAGAGGTCGGCCAGGCCGATCTGCTGGTGCACGTCGTCGACGGGTCGCACCCCGACCCGTCTGCCCAGCTGCAGACCGTGCGCGATGTGATCGGCGATGTCGGCGGACGGGAGATCCCCGAGATCGTCGTGTTCAACAAGTCGGACCTGATCGGCGAGGACGAGCGGCTCGTACTGCGCGGGCTCGCGCCCGACGCGCACTTCGTGTCGTCGCGCAGCGGCGAGGGGATCGACGAGCTGAGGGCGACGATCGAGCGGATGCTGCCGATGCCCGCCGTCGAGGTGCGCGCACTGGTGCCGTACGACCGGGGCGACCTGGTCGCGGCCGTGCACGAGAGCGGCGTGCTGCTGTCGGCCGAGCACCGGGAGACCGGCACCGCCGTGCACGCGCACGTGTCGGAGCGTCTGGCGGCCGAGTTGGCGCCGTTCGCGATCTGAGCCGCACCTGCGCGTCAGAGGCCGCTGTGACCGAGCGCGGCGAGCCGCTCTCTGCCACGCGGGGTGATGGTGAGGGCGCGGTCATCACGCCGCCGCCGGAGCCAGCCGTCATCGATCATGGCGCCCAGGATGCTGTGACCGAGACGGCACGCGATGTGCGGTTCGCGCTCGGTCCAGTCGGCGCACGGGCGGACGGCAGGTCGTTTCGAGTCGCCCCAGGTGAGCGTGAGTCCGAGCCCATCGCTGATGCCCGTGATGTCCTCGTCGTGTGGCAGCCTCCAGGCACCCGCTGAACCGGCGATCCAGCCGCGATCCAGCGCCAGTCGTGCGATGAACACGCCCGCGCGCCCCGCGAGATGGTCGTAGCAGGAGCGCGCCTCTCGCATGGCGGCCCGCCGGTCGAACCCGGTGAGGGAGTTCACCGGGACCTCGCCGGAGAGCAGCAGCAGCGACTCGACTGCCTCGGCCACCGCCGCATCCGCCAGAGTGGCGAGCCGCGTGCGTCCGCGCTGTTCGATGCTGATGAGTCCGGCATCGTGCAACCGTGCGAGGTGGGCGCTGACGGTCGATGGCGCGAGGCGCAGTCGTGCCGCCAGGGCCCCGGCCGGAAGCGGCGTGCCGCCGGACAGTTCATGCAGGATGCGCAGACGTGCCGGCTCGCCGATCACAGGTCCGAGTTCCTCCAGCGGCAGGCGAACCGGATCACTCATGCCAGTGCCTCTCTCGCAGCCGCCGGACGGTCGACCACCAGCACTTTGCGGTTGTCGTGGTCGCTGTACTGGGCGAGCAGGCCGATGCCCGCGTCGGCGAGGCGGGCCATGATCCGGCCAAGGGCACCGGGCACGTCGGCGTCGAGTGGCACGACCACCGCTTCTCGTGCCTCGACGCCGTGGAAGCCGGCCGCCACCAGCGCGCGCATCGCGGCCCTGCCGTCGGCCACGAGGTAGTGTGCCACGCCGCCCCACATGCCGCCTCCCTCAAGCGAGATCTTCGCCTCACCCAGAATCTCACCGATCCGTGCGAGCGAGCTCGCGCCGTCGGGTACGGGCACGGCGATGTCGTTCATGACATGATCTCCACGTCGGCGACGACCCGCACGGGGGTGGCGAGCGTGTTGGCGATGTAGCACTGCTCGTGCGCCGCCTCCAGCAGTTCGCGCACGGTCCACTCGTCGGTGCCGCGAGCAACGACATCGACGCGCAGGGTGATCTCGGTGAGGCGCATCGGATCAGCATCCGCCGGCATCACCGCCTCGGCGGAGTCTGCATAGCCGACGATGTCGACCTTCGCGAGAGCGGCGACCGCGAGGAACGAGAGCAGCTGGCACGAGCTGGCTGCGGCGAGCAGCAGCTGCTCGGGGTTGGGCAGCTCCGGCTGCCCTCGGAAAGCAGGGTCGGCGCTGGCGGTGAGCGATCCGGCTGCGCCGAGACCCACCGTGTGGGTGCGGTCATAGTGGTGGTAACCCTGCCCGGTGCTGCCCGACCAATCGAGGTCGGTGCTGTATGTGTGTCTGCTCATGCATCCATCGTGGAGCGGAATCGTTTCGATGCCGGACGAAATGTTCGGCATCGGGCATCCCGTCATCAGCTCGCCGAGAAGCGCCCCTCGACCGTGGCCGACACGGTGATCTCCTCGCCCTGGAACTCCATGGCCGGAGCTGCCTCCATCATCATCGCGGAGCCGCGCATCGCGGCGGCCTTCGGCATCGGCGCACTTCCTTCCGAGATGAGACCGCGATCGGCGATCTCCAGGGGCGCCACGTTGGTCAGACCCAGAGCTTCGGCGTACGCGCGCGCTCGCGAGACAGCGACCCCGACGGCCTGCGTGGCCACCTCGCGCTCGACCTCGCGCTCGGTCTCGGGGGTCAGGTGCCAGTCGACGTGTCCCACCGTCACGCCCTCGATGACCGACAGCTCGGTGACCCAGACCGACATCTCGGAGATGTCTGCGAAGGTGGCGGTGAACTCGACGCTCGCGCGGTACACGGGGGCGAGGCGCTTGCCCTCGGTGTTCCAGGGACGGTCGGCGTAGACGCTGAGTCGCTGGCTGGTCCATTCGGTGATGCTGCCCTGCTGCTCCCTGGCCGTGATGCCCTCGCGCACGGGCGCGGCGACGGCGAGGGCGCGCTCGACCACGTCCGCGCGATCGGGGCCGTCGAGCGCGACCGACAGATGCAGCGTGGCGCGCTCGGGGGCGATCCGCAGTTCATGTTCGCCTCGGACGGTGATGATGACTTCGCTCATGGCTGTGACTGTACGTCACCCGGATGACGTCATGCGGCGGCGGCGCGGAA
>NZ_JBBDGM010000021.1:0-35336 GCF_037204185.1 Microbacterium bandirmense
CGGCGCTCACCGGCAATACCGGTGGCCCTGAGAGTGAATATCGAGTGGCGCTCAACCGCAATAATCAGTGGCGCTCACGACTCCAAATACTCAGTCGGCCTCGCGGGCGGCGAGGGTGCGGCGCTGACCGTCGCGGACGATGATGTTTCCGTCCTGGTCGGGATGGGCGAGGATGGGCACGATCACGCCGTGGAGCTTGATCGAGTTGACGAATGCCCGGTCGAGTTCGACCTGTGAACGGATGTTGTCCTCCACAACGAGGGTGTGGGGGCTGATCCGGCGAACCTCCGGCCTCTGCACCGCCTCCTGGGCGGGGGTGAGGTCGGTGGCCTGGGTCGGGGTTGTGTCGATGATGGTCATGGCTCTGGTTCCTTTCCTGAATCCCGGAGGGCCGTCACACCCGGTGGTGTGGCTGTTCCCTCCCTGCCATTGCCTTTCGGCACATGCCGAGAAAAGGGGCCAGGAATGAATGCGCAAGGCCGAAGAGTCAAAAAATCTCCTCCCCGCATCCAGGGGAAGGAGATCGACTATCGGGGAGAATTTTTGCGTGCCTTGCGCAGAAGGGAATGGTCCCGCACAATCAAGCAGCCGAAAGGCAATCCGCAGGATTGCCCAACCAGCACTGCCACCGCGTCAGCGGTGACTGCCCGACTATCGGCGAAGAAATCGCGACAGCGTCAGCCGTGGCTCATGGCGTGCAACCGTCATGATCGGCTGGCATTGCACGGCCTCAGGAAAGCTATCCGAGCTTAGAGCAGCATGCGCCGTCACGGAGCTCCGCCGTGTCTTGGCGTGGGACTCCCGTACCTGTCTTCACGAATAGCCGATCCGAGAGCGGTCGGCGCGGACGTGAAGGCGGTGGTCTGGGTGGCCCGGATGAGACGTTCCCCCGCGGAGGCGCAGGCGGCGCGTGAAGCCAAGCTCGAGCTGATGGCGGAGAAGCTGCAGGCGGCGGTCGAAGGGCTCACGACCGGTGAGGACTGGAAGCGTGCGATCGAGTTCGCGGCCCGGTTCCGGGCAAAGAGTTTCCGGAATACCCTGTTGATTTTCGCTCAGCATGCTGAGGCATATGAGCAGGGGAGGGTCTCGGAGCCGGTGCCGACGTATGTGGCGGGCTTCAAGCAGTGGCAGCAGTTGGATCGGTCGGTCGCGGGACAGTCCGGCTACATGATCTACGCCCCGGTGATGGGGCGTTTCGCGTCCAAGAACCCGTCCGATCCGATGTCGTGGCGTCGCCTGGCGCAACGAGAGAAGCCGGCGGCGGGCGAGGTGGTCCGCTCGAAGATGGTGAACGTGAAGCCTGCCTACGTGTGGGACGTGTCGCAGACGACGGGACCGGAGATCCCGGAACGGCCAATGCCGCGGCTGCTGGAAGGGGAGGCGCCGGCGGGACTCTGGACGGGGCTTGCCGGCCAAGTGACGGCAGAGCGCTTCACCCTTGCGGACGCCGGTGGAGCGTCGGCGATCATGGGCGCAAACGGGATGACCGACTACGGGAGCCACGTCGTCACCGTCCGGGCCGACATGGACGACGCGGCCCGCGTGAAGACCCTCGCCCACGAGCTGGGGCATGTACGCATGCACGACCCTGCCGAGTCGGTCACCCATCATCGGGGCATCCGGGAGGTGGAGGCGGAGTCGGTGGCGATGATGATCGGCGCAGCGCACGGCATGGACACCAGCGACTACACGATCCCCTACGTCGCGTCCTGGGCATCATCGGTGGCCGACAAGGAACCGGTCGACGTGGTCCGCGAGACCGGCGAGCGGGTGCGTCGCGTCGCACTGGATATCCTCGACAAGCTGCCCGACACGGGCATCGGCGACGGCTACCCGCCCGGGCTTGACCGCTCCGGTCCGGACGCGGAACGCGAGACGACAACGGAGCGGACGGCGGAGCTGGGCGCGGCGGCGCCCATGCGGTCGACGGCGAGCTTCGACGTGGCCGTGCCGGCGTTGTGACGGTGCCTGTGAGCGGGCCGGGTCAGCGCCGGGTGGGCGCATGGGTGGTGGGCGCGTCGATCGTGGGCACGGCGCTGCTAGGCGTCGGTGCGTTCTGGTTGTCGTTCACCGCGCTCGCGGATCTCGCGGCGCAGGCCGGCACTCCCGAGGGGCTGGCGTGGGTGTGGCCGTTGATCGTCGATGGGGTGATCGTGATCGCGACGATGTCGGTGGTCGCCCTCTCCCCGTACGGGCGGGTGGCGACCCGGTATCCGTGGCTGCTGCTTGGCGGGGCGGCGCTGGTGTCGGTGGCGGCGAACATCACGCATGCTCTGGTCGCCGCCGATAACACGGTACCGGAGATGTTGGCTGCGCTGGTCGCATCGGTGCCACCGATCGTACTGCTTGCGGCCACGCACTTGACCGTGGAGCTGGGCCGCTACCGCCGCGCCGTGCCGACCGTCCGTGAGGATACCGATGTCGCCCCGGCCACGACCCTGGTGCAGCAAGGAAGGTCAGAGCGTACGCCGGTTCGAGCGTTGGCGTCCGGAGCAGCGAGCACAGCAGTCACAGCGGAAGACACGCGCGCAGCATCATCTACGCCGATCCGGGCGCCCACGGATACGGGCGGGACCGAAGAGGCGATCCGATTGAGTAAGCAGGGTCTGTCGAACCGACAGATCGCGCTCGAGCTCGGTGTCCATCCGACGACCATCGGACGGTGGCTGAAATCAGTCGGGAAGCGGTCCGAGACCACAGTCGAGAAGGAGGAATCATGAACACGGGTGACGACGAGCGGTACATCCCGCTGAAGCAGGATGGCAGGGATGCGGTAGTGACTGTGGCGTCGGGACGAACGGCGGAGCCGGAGCATGTGGAGACGGCGCAAATGGATTCGGACGCGCTGGCTCGCTTGTCGGACCCGGCGTTGGCGGCGCGTCGAGAGCGCATCGCCGCTCAGGTGAAGGACCGTTCGCGGCTGACGTGGATGCCCGCATCGGAACTGATGCGACACAGCAGCCAACGTGCCGCGGACGCGATCAGTCACGGGCAGGCCAGACTGCACCGGGCTGTGCGGGACACCACGGTAGCCGGTACAAGAAAGGTGGCGCAGGCCATCGGCGAGCGGGTACGAGGGTTGGGCACGCCGCGCCCCGTCATCGGGCGACCGCAGCAGAGCGAACCTTTGGTGAGTCGTCAGAGCATCTGAGCGGCACCGCGTCGGAGACCGACGCCTTGTGCACTGCGCAGCGAAGAGCCGGTCGGTAGTGTGCGCTTAAGCGCGATGAACGGAGCCGTGATCGCCGGCGCAGCCACGATCATCGCCGTCGACGTGGCGGACAACAAGCTCGAGAAGGCCAAGCTATTCTGTGCCACGCACACCATCAATTCGACCACCACCGATCCGGGGGTCGTCGAAGCACACCGGATCACCGAACGCGGTGCGGATGGCGCGTTCAATTTCGTCAGAATCCCGCCGTCACCCAGCAGGTCCTGGACATAGTTCGCCCGAGTGAAGGCCTATGCTGTACCGGCATCCGGGACCCCACCGCTACAATGCCGATGCAGACGATCGGCCTCATCGGCGCTGAAAAGTGCATCCGGGGCGTCGACATAGGCTCTACTACGCCCGAGCACGACATCCCGCTTTACGCCTACCTGTACCTGCAGGGCCGCTTCCGACTCCACGAGCTCATCTCGAAGGAGATCGCTCTGGACGAAATCGACGCCGGTTGCGACGCGCCGCACGACCCCGCGGTCACCCGTGCGGTGATCACTGGCGGACTCGACTGAGATCCATTCCCCCATAAGACGAGCAATGGCGACCGACTGATGAGGATTGTCACAGTTGCCCAATGGCCCAGCGCGCTGTTCGGCTAATGCCAAGTGGTCAACGATTACTCGGAAGGTGCCGGAGGTGTCCCATGGCCTCGTCGAAGAGATCTGCGACATGGTCGTCGAACAGCGCGTAGTGAACGTGCCGTCCGTCACGATCTCCGCGGACCACGCTGAAGTTCCGGAGAAGTCGTAGGTGGTTTGAGAGCGTCGTCTGTCCGGTGCCGAGCTGCATGCCGAGGTCGGTCACCGTGCTGGGGCGGATGCGCAACACGCTCAGGATGCGCAGTCGGACCGGTGATGCCAGCGCCCGCATAATCTCAGCTAGCCGCTCGGCATCCCCCGCTGACAGCGGAGCAGACGCCGATTCCACCGAATCGGTCATAGTTGACTTCCTCCCTCATGAGCACGATTATCATTCACATACATCACAATATCATGTTCTTGTGATGTATTGTCGAGACGTGACCACCTCGACTGCCACGAACTCGCCCGCCGCCATGGAGGAGCACGCGCACGGCTCCGCTCGATGGGAGCTGTGGTTCGCCGTCGTGGCGGGCATCACCTACGCCGCGGGGATGATCGCAGAGTATGCGGTCGGCTTGCCGCTCATGGGCCTGCCCTTGATCCTGTTCATCGCCACCTACTTCTTCGGTGGCTTCTTCACTGTCCGCACGGCGGTCACGTCGACATTGCGGGGCAAGTTCGAGGTCGACTTCCTCATGATCGTCGCCGCAATCGGCGCCGCCCTGATCGGGAAGTGGGCGGAGGGCGCGGTGCTGCTGTTCCTCTTCAGCCTCGGCCACGCCCTCGAGGAGTACGCGATGAGCCGCGCCAGCAAGTCGATTGAAGCGCTGGCCGAACTCGCACCACGGACCGCCCTGGTACGCCGCGGGGACGACGATCCTGTCGAGGTCCCGGTGGAGCAGATCGTGGTGGGTGATGTCGTGGTGGTCCGCCCGAACTCGAGGATCCCGTCGGACGGGTTCGTGATCGCCGGGATCTCGGCCGTCGACCAGTCGGCGGTCACCGGTGAGTCGATGCCCGTCGAGAAGGAGCCGGTCGCCGATCGCGAGCGGGCGATACGCACCGTCGATACCCTTCCGGCTGCGAATCGCGTGTTCGCCGGTACAGTGAACGGCTCCGGCGTTCTCGAGGTCGTAGTGTCGGCGACGGCGGCGGACTCGACGCTGAGCAAGGTCGTCGAGCTGGTTCGCACAGCCGATCAGGCCGCGTCACCGACGCAGCAGTTCATCAACCGTTTCCAGCGGTGGTACGTGCCCGCGGTGATCCTCGCCGTGGCCGCAACCCTGCTGATCGCGATGTCCATATTCTCGCAGCCGTTCACGGATGCCTTCTACCTCGCGATGACCGTCCTCGTCGCCGCGAGCCCGTGCGCACTGGCCATCGCGACGCCGGCGGCCGTTCTCGCTGGAGTCGCCCGAGCGGCGCGCGCCGGCGTGCTGGTCAAGGGCGGCGCTCCGCTGGAGACCCTGGGGCGCGTCAGGGCGATGGCCTTCGATAAGACCGGCACCCTCACCTGGGGCAACCCGCAGGTAACGTCGGTCACTCCCGTGGACGGCGTGGACGGGAGCCTCCTCGTCCCTACACTAGTCGCCGTGGAGTCTCTCAGCGATCACCCACTCGCCGCAGCGATCGTCCGCGACCTCGCGGGTCAGGTGTCCGCGGCGGAGCGTGTCGAGGCATCGGATCTCAACGCCGTCGTCGGCCGAGGTGTACGCGCCGCGGTCGAGGGAGAGGTCGTCGAGGTCGGCAACCTGCGGATGTTCGACGAACAGGGTCTCACCCTTCCCTCGTCAGTCGAGGACGCTTACACGGAGGCTCGCGATTCCGGCCAGACGTTGATGATCGTCCGGCGCGGTGATCGGTTCCTGGGGGTCGTCGGCGTGATGGACACCTCTCGCGCCGAGTCCGCGCAGGTGCTCCGCGTGTTACGCAGTACGAACGTCGGCCAGCTCGTGATGATATCCGGCGATAACCAGCGCGTCGCGGATGCCGTCGGCCGCGAAGTCGGCGTCGATACCGCCATCGGTGAGCTGCTGCCGGAGGACAAGGTAGCGCAAATCAGGCGCCTCGCCGAAACGCATCGCCCCATCGCGATGGTCGGCGACGGCGTGAACGACGCGCCTGCGATGGCTCGCGCGGACATCGGCATCGCGATGGGGGCTGCCGGTTCCACCGTCGCGCTGGAGACCTGTGACATCGCGCTCATGAGCGACGATCTGGGGCGCGTTCCGTTCGCCGTGCGTCTGAGCCGTGCGACTAGCCGGATCATCCGTCAGAACCTGATCGCGAGTCTCGCGATCGTCGTCCTCCTGGTGATCGCGACCTTCATCGGGCTGAACATCGGCGCGGTAGTGCTCATCCATGAGGGTTCGACACTCATCGTCGTGGCCAACGCGCTTCGACTCCTCGGCTTCGAGCGTGGCAAGGAGCACGCCGGTATAGACCACGAAGACCGCCCCTCGCGTTGATCCTCGTGGTACAAGTCCAGACATGGTCGATGTCGAGTCGAGTAGCTGACGGAATGCTCATGGAGATCGGATGGTGGATAGGAGCGCTGTCGTTGCCCACTGCTCTCTTGGTGATCATCTTTCTCATCGCAATAGGAGCTCCCCCAACGACAGGAAGAGGAAGAATCGCCTTCTCTCGCCGAAGAGTGGGACGATGTGACATACCGGTTTCGAAAAATCGGCGCGCGGGTGCGTAGCCGCTGGCGAGGCACTTCGAAGTAGACCGTGCCGGGCTGGGTCATGCTGCAGAGCGCCGAATTCCTGCCGCCGATCGTCACGATCGCGGCTGGTGCAGGTCCTGCGCCAGCCCTGGCCCGCCGCAGCGATTCCGATGGCGACCTGAGCACGATCGAGGTGTGACCTCCCGCACGGGGCGTCCTTCGGGCGAGAGGGCCGGTCGGTCAGGCTCGTTCGACTAGGGCATCCCGGATTGATGGACGCGGACTTCAGCCGACCGACAGTGCAGCCTGCAACGAGGCGACAGGGCGCGATCTATGCATGGGTCAGCGCCGCCTGCGGTTCAGCCGGCTGCTGCAGTCGGGTCGATGCAGGGCGACGGGCTGCGCTGACACCGTTGAGGATCACGACGACCTCGGCGACCTCGTGGACGAGCACCACCCCGGCGAGGCCCAGGATGCCGAAGAGGGCGAGGGGGAACAGCACGATGATGATCGCCAGCGCCAGTCCGATGTTGACGGTCATGATGCGGCGGCCGCGGCGGGCGTGGGCGAGGGCGCCGGGGATGAGCCGGAGGTCGTTGCCGGTGAAGGCGATGTCGGCGGACTCGATCGCGGCCGCCGATCCCTTCACGCCCATCGCGATGCCCACCGTAGCGGTGGCGAGGGCAGGAGCGTCGTTGATGCCGTCGCCAACCATCGCGGTGGGGCCTTCGGCGACGAGCGCGGCGATGGCGTCGGCCTTGTCCCTGGGGAGCTGCTCGGCGCGCACGTCGGTGACGCCGGCCTGGGCGGCGAGAGCACGGGCGGTGCGCTCGTTGTCGCCGGTGAGCATGACGGTGCGGATGCCCTGTGCGCTCAGCATCCGGATGGTCTCGGCCGCTTCCGGCCGCAGCTCGTCGCGGACGCCGATGAGTCCGGCGATCTGGCCGTCGGCTTCGACCACGACGACGGTCATCCCTGCGCCGGCCATGTCGTCGGCCCTGCTCTGCAGCGGGCCGGGGTTCAGCCAGCGCACGTTGCCGACCCGCAGGCGGGTGGAGCCGACCCGGCCGATGATGCCGTGACCGGCTTCCTCGACGACGTCCTCGCCGGGGGCGGTGCCGGGAGAGGCGGCGGTGATCGCCGCGGCGAGCGGGTGGGTGCTGGTCGCTTCGAGGGCTGCGGCGAGGGCGAGCACGTCTTCGCGCGTGCGGCCCGCGGCGGCTTCGATCTCGACGACCTGGGGCTCGTTGCGGGTGAGGGTGCCGGTCTTGTCGAGAGCGACGGTGCGGATCGTGCCGAACTGTTCGAAGGCTTCGCCAGACTTGATCACGACGCCGAACTTCGACGCCGATCCGATCGCGCTGATCACGGTCACGGGCACGGCGATGGCCAGCGCGCAGGGCGAGGCGGCGACGAGCACGACCAGCGCCCGCTCGATCCACAGCCCGGGGTCGCCGACGATGAATCCGAAGACGGCGACCAGCGAGGCGGCGATCAGCACGATCGGCACCAGCGGGCGGGCGATCCGGTCGGCCAGGCGGGCACGTTCGCCCTTGCGGGCATGGGCCTGCTCGACGAGTTCGACGATCTGGGTGAGCGAGTTGTCCCGGCCGTCCGCGGTGGCCTCGATCCGCAGCGTCGCCGACCCGTTCACCGAGCCGGCGGCGACCTCACTGCCCGGACCGACCTCGACCGGGATCGACTCCCCCGTGATCGCCGACGTGTCCAGGCTCGAACGTCCCTCGACGACGACGCCGTCGGTGGCGACCCGCTCCCCTGCGCCGACGACGAGGATGTCGAGCTCACGGACCTCCACTGCCGGGATCGTGACGTCGCCGGCCAGGCGGGAGACGCGGACCGAGTCCGGGATCAGCGCGAGCAGAGCCCGCAGGCCCTCCTTCGCTCGGTCCATCGCCCGGTCCTCGAGCGCCTCGGCAAGGGAGAACAGGAACGCCAGGGTCGCCGCCTCGCCGACGTGGCCGAGCGCGACCGCGCCGACCGCGGCGATCGTCATCAGCAGCCCGACACCCAGGCGGCGGCGCAGCAGCCGACGGATCGCACCGGGCACGAACGTGTAGGCGCCGGCGAGCAGCGCGATCCCCTGCAGCACCAGTGCCGGAACCGGCACTCCGATCCACTCGAAGAGGTATCCAGCCAGGAGCGTCATGCCGGCGATGGCGGACGGGAGAAGCGCCGGATCACGCCACCACGGCGGCCGCACCTCGTGTTCGACCTCGCCGTGCTCGTCCTCGTGGCCGTGCGCCGCCTCATCCGGCCCGCAGCACGCGTCACCAGCGTCATGACGAGCAGGAGCCTTGCGCCGCACGGCATCAGGCTCGGGGCCGCAGCACGCGTCTCCCGAGGGCGGCGTCGTGCGCGACGGGATCCGCCGCACCGTCGCGACCGCCTTGCGGGGCTCGTCCGGGCCGCAGCACTCCTCGCTCACCGATCCCCCTCCCCCACTGCCTCGTCGGCGGGTGCACAGCACAGCGGCACGTCGCAGTGCTCGTTCATGCAGGGTTCGCCGTCGTCATAGGCGAGCACGGCGTCGACCAGCAGGGTGATGGTCTTCGTGAGGTGCGGGTCGGCGATTTCGTACCGGGTCTGCCGCCCCTCGGGCGTCGCCACGACGATCCCGCACCCCCGCAGGCACGCGAGATGGTTCGACACGTTCGTGCGCGTCAGCCCCAGGGATTCCGACAGTCGCGCGGGATACCCAGGTCCGGCCAGCAGTTCGAGCAGGATCCGCGACCGGGTCGGGTCGGCCATCGCCCGGCCCAGCCGGTTCATGACATCGATACGCGAAGCAATAGTCAGCATACAGTGACTATACATCGATAACTGAACAATGGCACCATCGGGGAGGTGATCACTCTCGATGAGCCGGATTATCTCTACATCTTGTAGTAGATTCTCCTTTGTGATCGACTCCCCTTGGAATCTCATTCTCACTCTCACGTTCGTCTTCACAGGCTTCGTCTGTGCGATCGATCTGGCTGGTCGGCTGGGGCGGGCTCAGCGCAAGCATGCTCGGTTCGGCGGTGAGATCCTGATCGGCCTCAACCACTTCCTGATGTCCGCCGCGATGATCTGGATGACGTGGTCGATGGAGTCCGAGCTCGCCCTGTGGGCGCAGGCCGGCCTGTTCGCCGTCCTGACGATCATGCTCCTGCCGTTGCTGCGCCGGACGAAGTCGGCGGCGCAGCGCATCGACCTGATCGGGCACGTTCTGCTGAATGCGGCGATGATCTGGATGCTCGCGGCGATGCCGCTACTGATGGCCGGAATGGGCATGAGTCACGCACCGGAGGCGGGCATGACCACAGGGCATGAGACCGTGGCGGACGCCGGCCTCACGATGATGAGCACCCCGGCGTGGGCTGACGCGATCAACGCGTGCTTCGTGGCTCTCAGCGTCGCCGCGTTCGGGTGGTGGGCTTACCGCTTCATCACCTCTCGCCATCACCGGCTGCATGTTGCCTGCCACGCGGTGATGGCCGCGGGGATGGCCGCAATGCTGCTGTTGATGAACGGGTGAACCTCCGGAAGCCTGATTCGGACATCCACGTCTTATAGAGTTTTCGCGAGGAGGCGACTGATGCCCGGTGAACGCACCCGTGAGCGCGGCGAGCTCGAGGCGGAGATCATGCGCATTCTCTGGGCTTCGGACCAGCCGGTGAGCGCGCGGGAGATCCAGGAACGGTTCACGGGCCACACCCCCGCCTACACGACCGTGATGACGGCGCTGGAGCGGCTGCACCAGAAGGGGCAGGTCGTCCGTTCCGGGGATTCGCCTCGTAAGGTCCGCTTCCACGCGACGCAGAGCGGGGATGAACACGCCGGCCTGTCCATGATGACCGCCTTGGACAACGCCGAGGATCGCCAGGCGGCGCTGCTGAGCTTCGCCGGCAACCTCGCGACGGAGGACGTCGAGTTCCTCCGTGCGGCGATCATGTCCGGATCGTCGCGGAAGCGCCGGTGACGCCGTGGTCGCCATTGGTGTCCTTCTTGCCGCGGCCGCGGCGGTCTTGCTCCTCGCTCCGCGCGTGCTGACTGTCGGGCACTGGCCGGTGCGGCATCCGCGGATCGCTCTGACGCTGTGGTTCGGGGCGTTTTTCGGCGGCGGCATCCTGGTCCTCGGCGCCGTCATCACGACGATCGCGGCCGCTTTGAACGCCGGCGCCGCTCCCACGGTCGCCGAGGCGATCATGGTCACACTGGCCGCGTGGGTCAGCGTCGGTGCGATAGGCGCGGTGGTCGCGTTCGTCGGGGTGTCCGCCGAACCTCTGGCGCACTCCTACCGCCGGTCTCTCGCACGCCTCGCTCCCGTTGCGGTTGCGCGTCAGGAGCGCCGCGGGTTCACGCTGGTGTGGTTCGATTCCCCCTCCCCTGTGGCGTGCGCCGTCCCCGGTCGGCCCGCGGAGATCCTGGTGTCGACCGCAATGCGGGATCTGCTGTCTGCGCCGCAGCTGCAGGCGGTGATCGCGCACGAGTACGCTCATCTGCGCCTCCGCCACGGCTGGGCGATGCGCATCGCCGAGCTGAACGCTCTGTGCCTCCCCGGAGCGCTGCGAGCAGGCCAGGGGCTCAAACGGGCGACGAGCCTGTTGATCGAGTTGGTCGCGGATGACGCTGCGGCACGGCAGGCGGGAGCCGCGCACCTCGCCAACGCCCTGACTCGGCTTGCGGCCGCGACGGACGACCCCGGCCTGGCTGTCAGAGCCGAGCGCCTGACGCTCCGGCGCTGGCCGACGGCGGCGCGCCGCCGGCTACCGGAGCCGATCCGGATCTGAGATCGGGGAAGCCAGCATTCGGACGCGACCTTCCGCAGGCCTTCGCGTCAGGTGCGGGTGATCTTGCCGATGCCGGGGACGAACCGTCCGACCGTTCGTGCGTAGTCGAGATACGCGGTGCCGTGGGTGTCGATCAGGTAGGGCTCTTCGACGGCGCGCACTTGCAGTTCGATGGCGAGGATCAGGATGACAGCGGCAGCGATGGAGACCGGGTTCGGTGCGATCAGGGCGAGGCCGAGCGCGGTGAGGATGACGGCGGTGAAGATCGGGTTGCGGACGATGGCGAACATGCCGTCTCGAACGAGCTCGGTGGTCTCATCGTGGTCGACGCCGACGCGCCATGACCGGCCCATCGCCTGCTGCGCGACCAGGGTGATCGCTGCTCCGACGAGGGTGACGACGATCCCCGCGATGAACACCGGAGTGCTGTCCAGGACGGCGATCGGTCGCATGGCGCCGGTCAGCTGCAGGATGGGTGCGGCGAGGCCGGTGAGGACGGCAGCGGCGAACAGGGCTCCGCCCCACCAGCCTGCTGATCCTGGCCGTTCAGTGAAGCCGTTGAATCCAGTACTACCGGTACGTCGGTAGAGGATCCATGCGCGCAGCCCGAACGTGACAAGCAGATAGGCCATGTAGAGACCCAGGGCGATTGCAGCAGTGCTCATCACGCCCTCCTCTATTGGTCACTAGCCGATGTACGGTCAGTATAGGCTGACTATTGTCCGGGGTGGACACGATGCGCCAGCGAGGGCTCGAGCCCTCGGAGTACCCACAACTACATGATGTAGAGTTGCGTGGATTGCCGCGGGAAGGGTGCGCAGTGGTGGAGCTTGAGTTCTGGGTGAACGGGATGACCTGCTCGCACTGTGAGAGTGCCATCACGGCTGAGCTCGCATCCCTCCGCGGCGTCGCCCGCGTGCAGGTCGAGAGCGCCTCGGGGCGCGTGCAGCTGGTCAGCAATGGCCCTGTGACGCGCACGGCTGTGCAGCGGGCGGTGGAGGATGCCGGTTTCGAGCTGAGGTCCTTTCCCGTCGGCGCTGATGTCTGACCTCGCCGTCGAGGGCGCCGCGACGACTCCGGAGCGTTCTCGACCCCAGCCGTCCGTCCGTCGGGGTCTTGCTGCTCTCCTCCTCGTCGGCTTCCTGGTCCTCGCGGTCGCGGTGCCGGTGACGGTCTCGGTCCTGCTCGGCGAGGCGCCCTACGACCAGATCTTCCTGGGTTATCCGGGCGTGGACGTCGCCGTCGTCACGTCGGTGCTGAACGTCGTGGGCCAGGCCAGCAGCATGATCGCGATCGGGGCGCTCGTGCACATTCTGTTCCTTCGGGACGCGGCCGCGCGATCGGCATGGTCGATCCCGGAGGGGTTCGAGATCAAGGTGTTGCGTGTGTCCTCCGCGGTCTGGGCGGTGTGCGCGGCCGGCATGGTGGTGTTCGAGTCTCTCGATGCGAGCGGTTCCCCTCTTGCGCGGCTGATGATCCCTGGAGCGTTCGAGTTCCTGTATCAGACCAGCGATGCGCCGCGGGCCTGGACGATCAGTCTCGGTGCGGCGATGATCGTGTTCTTCGGCGCGTACTTCGCCGACCGCTGGACCGCGATGCTGATCCCGCTGTGGGCGGCGATCGTGGCGGTGCTCGCGCCGGTCGTGACCGGCCAGGTGCTCGTCGGCCCGGATCATGATTTCGGCGGCGACGCGGCGGTGTTCCAGACGCTGGCTGTGAACGTGTTCTTCGGGTCGGTGGTCGTGGCAGCGTTGCGGGTCGCCTCGGGTCGGCGTATCGCACCGGTCACGCTGCGGCGGCTGTTCGCCGTTGCCGTGGTCGCCCTGCCGGTGCTGCTGGTCTCCGATCTGATCATCGCCCTGTTCAAGCTCGCCGGTGGCGTCGTGACCGCCTCGTTGACGGGGTGGCTGATCATCGCCGGGGCCACCTGTCTGATCGTCGTGGTCGCGGCAGTGCTGTGGGCGTGGTCGCTGATGCGGCGCTCGCTCCTGCGCGCTCATCACATCACCGTACTGATGACGGTCATGGCCCTGGCGGTCGCGGGATGGCTCGGGGTCACGGTGGCGATGACCCGGCAGCCGCCACCGCAGTACTTCGCCCCGTCCAGCATCACGAAGGTCTTCATGGGGTTCGACGTGCCCGACGCACCGACCCCCGCGGTCCTGTTCACGCAGTGGCGCCCGAACCTGCTGTTCCTGGGTCTCGCGGTCACGGCGGTCACGGTCTATCTCATCGCTGTGCGGGCGCTGCGTCGACGCGGAGACTCCTGGCCGGTCGGGCGCACGATCGCGTGGATCTCCGGGTGGACGGTGGTCGTGTTCGCGACCAACTCCGGATTCGGGAAGTACTCCGCTCCCGACTTCGGAGTGCACATGATCGTGCATATGTCGCTGAACATGCTCGCCCCCGCCCTCCTCGTCCTCGGCGGTGTGGTCACGCTCCTGCTGCGCGCGACCCGCTCCGTCCGCGGCGCCCCAGCAGGCTGGCACGACTGGCTCACCTGGGTGCTCAACTGGCCGGTGCTGAAGTTCCTCTACAACCCGCTGCTGGTATTCGTGCTGTTCGTCGGCTCCTACTACGGGCTGTACTTCACCGGCATCTTCGACACCCTGATGCGGTTCCACTGGGCGCACCAGATGATGAACGTGCACTTCCTCGTCATCGGCTACCTGTACTACAGCCTCGTGATCGGTGTCGACCGTCCTCCCCGGCCGCTGCCGCACATCGGCAAGCTCGGCTACGTGCTCGCCGCGATGCCCTTCCACGCGTTCTTCGGCGTCATCCTGATGACCGGGAACTTCATCATCGCCGAAGACTTCTACCGCAACCTCGCCCTCCCCTGGGCCGACCTGCCCGCCCAGCAATATTTCGCCGGCGGAGTAGCGTGGGCAGGAGGCGAGATCCCCCTGATGATCGTGATCACGATCCTCGCGATCCAATGGGGCAGGCAGGACGCCCGCGAAGCCCGCCGCAAGGACCGTCATCTCGACACCGGTCGCGATGACGAGTTCGACGCCTACAACCGGATGCTGCAACGCCTCACCGACCGCGACACGGCCACGGCACGGCCACCGCAGTCCCGCCCGGAGGATCCCGCATCATGACCCTCGCCCCTACCGCAGCACCAGCGACCGAGGCGCTCGAGCTCGATGTCTCCGGGATGACATGCGCAGCCTGCGCCGGCCGCGTCGAGCGAGCTCTGAACAAGCTCGACGGTGTGACCGCGACCGTCAACTACGCCACCGAACGCGCAGTGATCACCGGTCTGCCGCTGACCGAGGCGCCGCGCGCCATCCAGCAGGTTGAGAACGCCGGATACGGGGCGCACGTCCGCGAAGGCGCCGACGACACCTGGTCCGCTCGCGCCACCGAGAACCGCGTCACCTCGCTGCGCCGCCGCCTGGTGCTCGCCGCGCTGCTCACCGTGCCGCTGATGGACCTCACGATCGTGCTTGCCCTCGTCCCGGGCTGGCGGTTCCCGGGATGGGAGTGGGTCTGCGTGCTCCTCGCGCTGCCGATCGTGTCCTGGGCCGCCTGGCCCTTCCACCGGGCCACGCTCCGCAACCTCCGGCACGGCATGGTCAGCATGGACACCCTCGTATCCCTCGGCATCGCCGCCTCGTTCGGATGGGCCGTGGCGACGCTGCTGTTCGGCCTCGGCGACGACCAGGGCGGATACTGGCTGGGCTTCGGCCTCACCCCCGCCGGGGCGAACTCGATCTACCTCGACGTCGCCGCCGGGATGACCACCTTCCAGCTCGCGGGCCGCTACTTCGAGACCCGCTCGCGCCGCAAGGCCGGCGACGTCCTCGGCGCCCTCAACGCCCTCGCCGCGACCCACGTCCGCGTCCTCCGCGACGGCGTCGAGGCCATCGAGCCCGCGGGCACGCTCCGAACCGGAGACGTCTTCATCGTCCTCCCCGGTGAGACCATCCCCGCCGACGGCATCGTCCGCGGTGGGACCGCCGCCGTCGACGCCAGCATGATGACCGGCGAGCCCCTCCCCGCCGCGGTCGCCGCTGGCGACGACGTCACCGGCGGGACCATCAGCACCGACGGACGCCTCGAGATCACCGCCACCGCGGTCGGCGCGCACACCCGGCTCGCCCAGATGGCCGCGCTGACCGACCAGGCGCAGGCTCGCAAGGCCCGCGTCCAGACTCTCGTCGACCGCGTGGTGACCTGGTTCGTGCCCGTCGTCATCGTCCTCGCCGTGATCGTCGCCACCGCATGGGCGCTGGCCGGCACACCGCTGCAGCAGGCGTTCGGGATCGGCATCAGCGTGCTCATCATCGCCTGCCCCTGCGCCCTGGGGCTGGCCACGCCGACCGCGCTCATGGTCGGCATCGGTCGCGCCGCGTCCCTGGGCATCCTCATCAAGGGCCACGACGCGCTCGAAGCATCCGGCCGCGTCGACACGGTCGTCCTCGACAAGACCGGCACGCTCACCACCGGCCGGATGTCCGTCGAATCCGCCACCGCCTACGGCGTCCCCGAGCACGAGCTGTGGCGGATCGCCGCCTCCGTGGAACGAGGATCCGAGCACGCCATCGCCCGCGCCATCGAGAACGCAGCGACCCGTCACGTCACCGACCTGCTCCCCCTCGAGACATTCACCGCACTCCCCGGCCTCGGCGCCGAGGCGGACATCGCCGCGGCCCGCGTGCTCATCGGCAACGCCGAGCTGCTCCGCACGCGCGGCATCGACATCACCCGGGCGGACACAGACCTGGGCGCCGCAGCCGAGAACGGGCGCACGGTCGTGCTCGTCGCTCGCGACGGAGAGCTGATCGGTGCGTTCCAGCTCGCCGACACCCTCAAGCCCTACGCCGCCGAGACCATCACCGCCCTTCGCTCCCAAGGGCTCCACACCGTCCTGCTCACTGGGGACTCCCCAGCTGCGGGCAGACAGATCGCCGACACGCTCAGCATCGACCAGGTGCACGCCGGCGTTATGCCCACGGCGAAAGCAGACGTCATCCGCGACCTGCAGGCGCAGGGAAGGCGCGTGGCCATGGTGGGCGACGGGATCAACGACGCCACCGCACTGGCCACTGCCGACCTTGGCCTTGCCCTCGTCGCCGGGACTGACATCGCGCTCAAAGCGGCCGACATCATCCTGGTCCGCGAGGATCTCCTGGTCGTCCCCGACGCGCTCACGATCTCCCGCAGAACCCTCCGGACGATCCGCACCAACCTGATCTGGGCGTTCGGCTACAACGTCGCTGCCATCCCCATCGCCGCCGCCGGCCTGCTCAACCCACTCATCGCCGCCGCCGCAATGTCGCTGTCCTCCGTCCTCGTCGTCTACAACAGCCTCCGCATCCAGCGGGTGCAGGGCAGCGGACGCGGAGAGCACTCCGCGGCGTCCACGCAGCCACGCCGAGGCTGATAGTCGCCCACACCGGCGCTGTCCCGCTGCCTGCTCAGTCACCGAGCGTCGCCGGGTCAGCCCTCCGCCCTGCCGTGCGGCCGTCGTCGTGCGGCCGCTGAGGGTGAGCAGCGCGAGGATCGCGGCGGTCAGGAGGACGGCGCTGCCGGCGGTCAACGCGGTGCCGTATCCGGCTACGACACTTCGTCGGTGGGCGATTCGGCGGGTCCTGTCTGCGTGGTGACGGTCACAGCGACACCGGCGGGCACCGGCCCCGGCACGGTCAGGGATGTCCGCTCAGCGGTGTGCGTTCTGGGACGCCTGCGTTACCGTCGGGATGCTCTCTCGCATCGTGCCCGTCTCGCCGTGCTCAGTTCGCCGTTCGTCGGTTCTGCAGCTCGTCGATCAGCACCCTGGTGTTCTCCGTGTAGTCGATGGGCACCACGACCAGGTGCACCCCACGGGCTGAGAAGGCCCCCTCCAGCACGTCGCCGAGGTCCGCGATGTCGTCGACCCGGTGTCCGGTCGCGCCGTACGCCTGCGCGTAGGCGACGAAGTCCGGGTTGCCGAAGGTCATCCCGTAGTCGGTCAGCTCCTCCGCCGCCTGCTTCCAGCGGATCATGCCGTAGGCGCTGTCCTCGACGATCATCACGACCAGGTCCAGGCCGAGGCGCACCGCGGTCTCGAGCTCCTGGCTGTTCATCATGAACCCGCCGTCGCCGCAGACGGCCATCACCCGGCGCTGCGGGTACAGCATCGCGGCGGTCATGGCCGAGGGCAGCCCGGCGCCCATCGTCGCCAGCGCGTTGTCCAGCAGCAGCGTGTTCGCCACGGTGGTGCGGTAGTTGCGGGCGAACCAGATCTTGTACATGCCGTTGTCGAGCGCGACGATGCCGTCCTGGGGCATGATCCGGCGCACCTCGTGCACGATGCGCTGCGGCGTGAACCGGTCCTCCGTGGCACGCTCGGCGATCTTCGCGAGGATCCCCTCCCGCAGCGGCAGCAGCGCCTGGGCGTGGGGCACGGTGCCATCCAGGAGGTCGCCGAGGGCCTGCAGGGTGGGCTCGATGTCGCCGACCACCTCCAGCTGCGGGAAGTACACCTGCTCGACGACGGCGGGCCGGAATCCGATGTGGATGACCGTCTTGGACGGGTCGCTCATCGCGAACGGGGGTTTCTCGCTCGTGTCGTGGCCGATCGTGACGATCACGTCCGCCTGCTCGATCGCGTCGTGCACGTAGTCGTCCTCGGTCAGCGCCGCGGTCCCCAGGTACAGGTCCGTGGCCCCGGAGACCGTCCCCTTGCCCATCTGGGTGGTGACGTACGGGATCTGCATCCGCGCGACGAAACCGGACAGGGCGTGACAGCATCGCGGCCGGGCGGCATCCGCGCCGAGCATGATCAGGGGCCGCTCAGCGCCCCTGACGACCTCCGCGGCGGCCGCAATCGCGGCCGGGCATCCCACCGGCTGCTCGGTGTGATGCGGCGGGATCAGGCGGATCTCCTCGACCGGCGCCGCGGCGATGTCCTCGGGGAGCTCGAGGTGCACCGGCCCGGGGCGTTCGGCCTGGGCGACGCGGAACGCCTCACGGATCATCGTCGGGATCATCGCGGGCGAGACGATCTGCCTGGTCATCTTCGTCAGCGGTGTCATCGCCGCGACGGTGTCGACGATCTGGAACCGCGCCTGGGCGGCCGAGAGGATCCCCTTCTGCCCGGTGATCATCACCATCGGCATCCCCCCGAGCAGGGCGTAAGCGGCGCCCGTGGACAGATTGAGCGCACCCGGCCCGAGCGTGGTCAGGCACACCCCCGGGCGTCCCGTCAGGCGGCCGTGCGTCGCCGCCATGAACGCCGCGGCCTGCTCGTGTCGCGTCAGCACCAGCTCGATGCCCGAGCGGCGGATGGACTCGACCAGGTGCAGGTTCTCCTCCCCCGGCAGCCCGAAGATCCGCTCCACTCCCTCGTTCTCGAGTGCTCTGACCAGCGCGTCCGACGCTCTCAGGTCCATGGTCGCCTTTCGATGGTGCCGGCGTCCGCGGCGGTCGGCGGGCGCGCCCGGCCGATCGCGCGGTGCTGCGGTCAGGGATGTCTGATGGAGTCGGGCTCGTCGTCACTGAGGTGGGCGGTCTCGACCTGGAAGGTCGAGTGCCGGACGGAGACGTCGAAGTGCTCGGCGACGCAGGCTCTGATGTCGTGCAGAACCTCGGCGGCGTGGCCGTCGGTGAAGCACTCGTCCTCGACGACCACATGCGCGGTGATCGTCGGCAGCCCGGTGGCC
The DNA here is from genome assembly GCF_037204185.1 of Microbacterium bandirmense. Classification (NCBI taxonomy): domain Bacteria; kingdom Bacillati; phylum Actinomycetota; class Actinomycetes; order Micrococcales; family Microbacteriaceae; genus Microbacterium; species Microbacterium bandirmense. Next base: position 18,918 of record NZ_JBBDGM010000021.1, read on the forward strand.
ACGGTGGAGGCGTGCAGGTCGTGGACGTCGGTGACGTGGTCGAGCTCCAGGATGTGCGCGCGGACCTGATCGAGATCGAGGCCCTTCGGCGTGAACTCCATCAGCACGCTGGTGGTCTCGCGCATCAGCTTGAACGCGCGCGGCACGATCAGCGCCGCGATGAACAGGCCGGCGATGGCGTCCGCCTGCTGGAATCCAGTGGTGGCGATCACGATCGCCGCGACGATCACGCCGAGTGAGCCGAGGGCGTCGTTGAGGACCTCCAGGAACGCCGCGCGCATGTTGAAGTTCGCGCCCCTGCTGGAGGAGAGGATCGTGATGGCGATGATGTTCGCGACCAGCCCGATGATCCCGAAGATCAGCAGTTCGGTGGAGGGCACCTCCGGCGGCTCGAACAGGCGGCGCACGCCCTCGATCGCGGTGTAGAACCCGACGACGATCAGCAGCGTCGCCTGCCCCAGCGCGGCGAGCACCTCGATGCGCCGGAACCCCCAGGTCCGCTTCGAGGTCGCCGGCCTGAGCATCAGGGTCGCCGCGATCAGGGCGACCAGCAGCCCGGTCGCGTCCGTGATCGCATGCGCGGTGTCGGTCAGCAGCGCGAGACTGCCGGTGACCACCGATCCGACGGCCTGGGCGGCGACGATCGTCGCGGTGATGCCGAAAGCGATCCCCAGCTTCTTGCGATAATCGCCTGGATGCCCGGCGGCTTGGTCCAGTGACGGTCCGTGGTCATGACCTGCGCCCATCAGAGGGGACTCCGTTCTCTTGGATCTCGATACCTGAACAAAATACGAACATTGACGATATCATCGCTCAACGACGATGATAGCGCATCCGGCATCCCCGGGAAAGTCAGGTTGACCTTGGCAACCGCCGGACCGCCGCATTCGGGATAACATCGAGATATGACGATGACATTCAAAGAGCAGTCTGGTGGGGTTGTCGCGGAAGCCGACGCGGTGATCCCGGCTGCGTCGTTGTTTCACAGCTTCAGCGATCCCTCCCGACTGGTGATCCTGCAGCACCTGCAGCTGGGCGAGCACCGCGTCGTCGACCTGGTCAAGCACCTCGGGCTCTCGCAGAGCACCGTCTCGAAACACCTCGCCTGCCTGAAGGACGCCGGCATGGTGGAATCCCGACCGGAAGGCCGCGCCTCGGTCTACTCGCTCAACAACCCCGAGGCACTTGTCGATCTACTCTCCGCGGCCGAACGTCTACTCGCGCTGACCGGCGACGCCGTGACACTGTGCCCGCTCCACGGGGCGGACGCCCTGGCCCGACACTACGAGGCCGCACCCCAGGATGGTGACGCACGCGGGAACCAGCTATGACGAGTCGACCCGGAGACCAAGACGCATGGCCGCTCGCGTCGCTCAGTGACGCGGCCGTAGCGACGGCGATGCGCGCCGTCGGCGGTGCAGCCGTCTTGGCCGGAGGGATCGTCGCAGCCGTCACTGGCCCGCTGGCACTTACTCGAGGCAGCTGGCTGGCCGCGTATCTCGTGCTCGTCGTCGGCGTTGCGCAGTACAGCATGGGCGCCGCACGCCGATGCGGCCAAGGAGTCACCGGAGTCCCCCTGGGGTGGGTTCAGTTCGGCCTCTGGAATCTGGGGGGTCTCGCGGTGATGGTGGGCACGCTCGCGAGGACCGTGATGGCGGTCTGGATCGGATCTGCGGCGCTTCTCGTCGCCGTGCTGCTGGCCTTTCTTGTAGACCGTCAGCCCGGCGATAGAGTGCATCCGCGAGGACCGCTCTGGACCGTTGCCTATCGGCTGCTGCTGGTAATCCTTGCTGTCAGCATCCCTGTCGGCATCGTTCTTTCCGTCGTGCGAAATAACTGACAGGATGCTCAGTCAGTCGTTGCGTTGGCCTCTTCCCCTCGCCGTGCCGTGATGAACGCTCGGACCCCGAGGATGATGTAGACGATGAGCAGGACGAACGTCACGGTGCTGGCCACCACGGCCATCGGGCGCTCGGCTTCACCGGCGATGAGCTCGCCGAGTTTCAGGACGTTCATGCTGGTGCCGAGGACTCCTATGACGGCGATCACGAGTCCGATCGAGAGGCCGATCTTGCGGTTCTTGAGTGCGATGAGCCCGCAGATTTCGATGAGCAATCCGAGGAAGGCGGGGATCAGCGCCGTCCAGCTGGTGAAGCCGGTCGTGGCATAGGAGATGACTCCTACGGCGATAAGAGCGGCGGCGAAGGCGAGCGTTGTACGGGGCATTCTTCCTCCAGGGGTGGGTGAGCGAGTAGAGATGTTGGGAGTGTTGCGACGCACCGGGAGCTAGCTCCGATTCCGTCCTCGGGAGAGGCTCGCGAGGTACTCGTTGTAGGAGTCGAGCTCGGCGTCCTCGACCTTCTGCCGCTGTCGCGAGGTGCGCACCTCGCGGGCACGCCAGCGGGAGAGGCAGACGATCAGCACCACGAACAGCGGCAACTCCGCGTACGTCCACACCAGGGCGCCGGCTATCGCCTGGTCCAGGATGGGGTCATGGCCGCCGGCGGGGTTGGCGTACGCGCTGAACAGGGGCGTGCTGGTGCGGAGCAGGATCAGGCCGAACACGGCGTGGATCTGGATCTCGACGGCGATGTCGACGAATCGCGCGGCGAAGGAGGGGACACGCGGCAGCGGGTCGGACGACCACAGGGGTGTCGCTGCGACGACGCCGAGGACGAGGACGACGAAGAGCAGGGCGTCGTGACCGAAGGGGACGCGCATGACGACGCTGATGGCGTCGGTCAGGTAGAGGACCGGGTACAGCAGCATCGCGGTGACGATGGCGACCACGGGGTGCAGCGCGGCGCTCCAGAACGGCGAGCGGAGCCCGGCGTGTGCTGCGCGGAGCACGAGGCGCCCGAGGCCGGTGTGCGGTGTGCTGCGCAGGAGCAGCCGTCCCGGTGACCCGGCGATCAGGAGAGGCGGGACGACGGTCAGCAGGGTGATCTGCTGGAAGACCAAGGCTGTGATGGACTCCGTCGCGAGGCGGTTCACGCCGAACGTCGTGACGGCGAAGATCAGGGCACACCCGATCAGGAACGATGCCGTGCGGGCGATTGCCCAGCGGCGGCCGTGCCGCCACATCCAGATCGCTCCTCGCAGGTACAGCGCCGCGAGCAGCAGGGCGGCGATGGCGACCGGCGAGCCCGCGAGGGGTTCGAACGCGACCCATTGGTCGATCGGCGGCATGGCGGATTTCCCTTCATCGAGGCGATCGGGCGTCGGCGGTTCCGGCCGCGGAGGTGGTGCGGCCGGAGCGCGGGGTCAGGTGAGGCCGGAGTAGGAGTGCAGGCCGGGGAAGTAGACGTTGACGATCGTGAAGTTGAACAGCACGGCGGCGAATCCGATGATGCACAGCCAGGCGGAGCGGTTGCCGCGCCAGCCGCGGGTGGCGCGGGCGTGGATGTAGCCGGCGTACAGCACCCAGATCACGAAGGTCCAGACCTCCTTGGTGTCGAAGCCCCAGTAGCGTCCCCAGGAGTCGTTGGCCCAGATCGCTCCGGCGATCAGGGTGAACGTCCAGAACATGAAGCCGACGATCACGAACCGGTAGGCGAGCGTCTCGAGGACTTCGCCGGCGGGCAGCGTGCGCAGGAACCCGCCGCGGCGCCCTGCGGATGCGGGCGAGACGCTGGTGCGGCGTTCACGGCGGGATTGCAGCAGCTGGGTGACGGAGAGGCCGCAGGCGAGGGCGAACAGGGCGGTGGCGAGGGAGGCGACGAAGACGTGGATGACGAGCCAGATGCTCTTGAGCGGGTCCATCAGCGGGACGACTTCGACGTAGAAGCTGAGCGTGGCGCCGCCCAGCAGCAGGACAATCATGCCCACCAGGAACGCGCCGAGGAAGCGCAGGTCGTACCAGCGGAGGGCGAGGAGGTAGACGGCGACGATCAGGACCGTCCCGGTGAGAGCGAACTCGTACATATTGGCCCACGGCACCCGCTCTGCGGCGATGCCGCGGGCGATGGTTCCGCCGAGCTGGAAGAGGAAGGCGAGCACGGTGAGCGCGGTGCCGATCCTCGCCCACAGCAGCCGGGGACGCTGCGAGGGCGGAGCATGGATGTCGTCCGGCTGCGCCTGGTCGGGCGGGGCCGGAGCACTCGGAGCCGCCTGGTCGACGGCGCCGACGAGGACCGGTGCGCGCTGCTGCTCCCGAACCGGGGCGGGGCGTGCGGAACGCTGTGCGAGATCGACGGTATAGGCGACGAACGCCAGCGCGTAGGTGGCGATGGCCGTCCACACCAGCAGCAGTGAGAGGCCATCGAGGGAGAGCGTTTCTGTTCCGGGCATGGTGAGCTCCTTCATACGGACGAGCGGTTGCGGATGCGGTGGAGGATCCCGAGTGCGGTCAGGGCTCCGATGGCCCCGAGCGGGATCAGCGCGCTGATCCAGGGGCCGAGGATCGTGGCGGGTGTGAGGCCGGTGCGCAGTGGGACGGTGGTGATCGCCGCGGCGGCGGTGTCGATGGGGATGCTGGCGATGGTCGCGCCGTCGGGGGCGATCACCTGGCTGGTGCCGGTCGTGGAGACGTTGACGACGGCGCGGCCGGTCTCGATCGCGCGCATGCGGGCGAAGGCGAGCTGCTGCAGGTTCTCGGCGGTGCCGCGGAAGTCGGCGTTGTTGGTCTGGAAGACGTACAGCTGTGCACCCGCGCGGGCACCGTCCCAGATGACCTGGTCGTAGATCACGTCGAAGCAGATCGCCAGGCCGACCCCGACGTCGTCGACGGTGACCAGGGGCGGGAGGGTGCCGGGCGTGTACTCGCGCTGGATCAGCCCGACCAGGTCGGGGACGATCATCTCGTACAGCCAGCGATCCGGCACGTACTCCCCGAACGGGACGGGATTGATCTTGTCGTGCCGCTGGCGTTCGTCGGGTTCCGGGGTCCAGAGCAGGGACGAGTTGAAGACGTCCGATCCTCGTGCGGTCGCGGCGTTCATCAGCAGCGGAGCGTCGGCTTGGCGGACGATGCGGTCGAGCGTGGCGGCGGTGGCGGGGTCGGCGAGGGGATCGGAGTCCACTCCCCCTTCCGGCCAGGCCAGCAGATCCATCGGCTGTCCGAGCAGCGGAGCGGTCGCCTCCGCCTGTGCGGCGAGCACGTCGCCGCGTTCTCGCGTGTCGAAGTAGGCCGCCGGGCCGTTGCCCTGCACCCACCCGACATCGAGCGTGCCCGCGGGCGATGTGGGGAACTGCGGGACCAGGAGCAGGAGGACCAGCACGGCCAGGGCGGGGACGCCGCCACGCAGAAACCGCGGACCGCCGGCGCGTGCCCATTGCACGACGCCGGCGCACATCGTCACGAAGAGGAAGGAGAGTCCCGTCACGCCCGTCCAGGATGCGGCCTCGGACAGCGGGCCGTCGACGAGCGTCATCCCGATGCGCGCCCAGGGGAACCCGGAGTACGGCCACGAGCCGAGAACGACCTCCCTGCCCGCCCAGAGACCGGCCACCAGGAGGGGAACCGCGACCAGCTGCGCCGCGCCCCGGTGCGGGAACCGCGCCGTCCACCGGTAGGCGAGCGTGATCAGGACGGCGCCGATGCTGAACAGGATCGTCTCGAGGCCGGCGAGGGCGATCCACGGGAGGGGGCCGAGGAACTCCCTCACCCAGATCAGGTGGGTGAAGAAGAACACTCCTCCGAAGGCGGCGCCGACCAGCAGTGCCCCGCCGATGCTCCGGCCGACGAGAGTGATCAGCGCCAGGGTCACGCTGAGCAGCGCCAGCGGCCACCATCCGACCGGCGGCGAGGCGAGGCCCAACGTGAGCCCTCCGACAACCGCGGCGGGGACCGCTGCCCACAGCGGAAGCCCGCTCGGCGGAGAGGACGACGCCCCGCCGTCGGGCGTGGCGACGGCCGCGGCTGGCGTCAAGGTCGGGTGCATCGGTCAGGTGTCCTTCTTGCGGAGGGCATCGAGATAGGCGTTGTAGGCGTCGAGCTCGGGATCGCCGTGGGCATCGGCGTACTTGTCGGCTTTGGCGGCACGGGCGGTGTCATCACGGAACCACCGGTGCATGACGTAGAGGAGCATGACCACGGTGGGGCCCTCTCCGTAGGACCAGGCCAGGGCGCCGGCGAGCCACTGATCGTCCAGCGGATCGATGCCCAGCGCCGTCGTGGGGCCGGCGAAAGTCTCGACGAACAGCGTCGGGCTCATCATCAGGAACACGCCGAAGAACGCGTGCAGGGCTGCTTCGGCGAACAGGTCCATCGCACGGCCGGGGTACGTCATCCGCACCGGGAGCGGGTCGTTGGACAGGATCGGGATGGTGAACAGCACGCCGGCTGCCAGGAAGGCGATCTCGAGCAGCGGATGCCCGCCAGGGGTCTGCAGGATCGGGTCGGCGAGACCTCCGAGGTAGAAGCCGTAGAACGACATCAGGAACAGCGGCATCGCGATCCAGGGGCTCAGCGCCCATCGTGCGATGCGGCTGCGCAGCCCGGCCAGGGCGAGGCGGAGGATCACTCGCCCGAGGCCGCGATGCGGGGTGGCGCGCAGCAGCAGTGTGCCTGGGGAGCCGAGCACGAGCAGCGGCGGGATGGCCATCATCAGGGTGAGCTGCTGGAACATGAAGACCGAGAACAGCAGGTACCCGTATCCCTCGACCGCCAGGCCGGTCACGGCGACCAGGACGATGCATCCGAGCAGGAAGCACACCGTGCGGGCGACCGACCACCGCCGCCCCTGACGCCAGAGCCGGATGGCGCCGGCCAGGTACAGTACGGCCATGAGCAGACCGAGCACCGGCAGCACCGGAACCGGCGGCAGGATCGGCGTGAGGAACGCCTCCAGCGTCGGCGGTGTGTCGGGAATCCAGTCGTTCATGGCGTGTCATCGGTCGACGAGCTCAGAAGTCGAAGAGATCGCCGAGGAAGCCCTCGCGTCGTCTCTTGCCGCCGCGGTCATGCCGGGAACGGCGGTGCTCGTCTTCGGGGTAGTCCGGCGCCTGGTAGCCAGATGAGCGGTCGATGACCTTGTCGAGCTCACCGCGGTCCAGCCACACGCCACGGCATTGCGGACAGTAGTCGATCTCGACGCCGGAACGGTCGGTGACCAGGAGCGTCGTGCCGTCAACGGGGCAGTTCATCGGTTCTCTCCTTCTCTGGGGATGAGTCGGAGACGCCGGTGAGCGCCTCCGTGTGGGCGTCGGCGATGTCGACGACGGCTTTGCGGAGTGTGGGGTCTTCGCCGCGGGCCAGTCCCGCGTACTCGAGGCGGACGCCCTCGTCGGTCGGGTGGGCTTTGACCCAGACGCGGCGGCGGGGCACGAAGAGCCCGGCGAAGAGGCCGAGCATCGCGAGGATCGAGAAGGCCAGCACCCATCCGGCGGTCGGGTCGCGCTGGATCTGCAGCGACGCGAATCGCTTGACCGGATCCTCGGGCGACGCGATCTCCCAGGTGACGGTGCCCCATCCGTTCGGCAGCTCCGCGGTCTCCCCCGGCGTCAGCTCGATGGAGTCGACTCCGGTCTGACCGCCGGTGTGCTGGGTGAGGCCGTCGGTCTCGAGGGTGTACACCGATCGCGGGGTTCCGTCGTCGATGCCGAGGTCGCCGCTGTACACGTTGAAGGTGAGCAGCGGGTTGACGACGTCGCCGTAGATGGAGGTGTAGGCGCCGGAGTCCAGCACGCCCGCGGTGGGGTAGAAAAACCCGACCAAGCCGACCTGCTCAGGCAGCCCGTCGGGGATCTTGATGATCCCGAGGGAGGTCATGTTCGAGTCCTGCGGGAGGAACGGCTGCGACTCGGTGTACACGAGCTCGCCAGCCGCGTCGCGCACGGTGATCGTGGGGGCGTAGCCGTTGCCGAGCAGGTGGATGCGGTCGCCGGCGACGGAGATGGGATAGTTCACGATCACGCTCTCGGTCCGATCCTCCTCACCGGGGATGCGGACGGTGACGTCGGCGGAGAAGTCCCCTGCCTGCCCGGCCCCCGGCGTGCCCGGCCGCTGATACGTGACCTGGAACTCGTCGAGGGTGAGCGAGTACGGGGCGAGACCGGTCCCGTCGATGAACCGGCCGGCGTCGAACGAGGAGTAGTCGCTGAGGGCGTTGACGAAGGTGGTGCCCTCGACGACGACCCGCTGGCCCGTGTAGGAGAACCCGCCTCCCAGGCCGACCGAGACGAGCACGCCGATCAGCGCCGTGTGGAAGACGAGATTGCCGGTCTCGCGCAGGTACCCGCGTTCGGCGGACACGGAGAGCCATCCGCGGCCGTCGTAGCGGTGCACCCGGTAGCCGGCACGGCGCAGCTGCCGCTCGGCGACGTCGACGGCCTCTCGCGCCTGGCTCGCGGGGTCGGCGGCCGGGACGGTGCGCTCCTCGTAGTCATCGAGCCGGGACAGCCGCACCGGCGTGCGGGGCGGCTGGGATCGCAGGGCCTTGTAGTGGTGCTTCGTGCGCGGGGAGACGCATCCAATCAGCGAGGCGAACAGCAGCAGGTAGATCGCCGAGAACCACGGCGACTGGTATACGTCGAACAGCCCGATGGCATCCGCGATGGGATAGGCCTCGGGGTTGTCACGCTGCCACTGGATCACCCCGTTGGGGTCGGCGCTGCGCTGCGGGAACAGCGATCCGGGCACGGCGGCGACTGCCAGCAGGAGCAGCAGCAGCAGAGCGGTGCGCATGCTGGTCAGCTGACGCCACGCCCATCTCGCCCATCCCATGACCCCCAGCGCCGGCTGGGCGATACCGGAATCGTTGCCGTCGGCGTGGTCGTCGGGGCGCAGGGGGTCGACGGGCGCGTCGGTGGCGGTCTCAGAGCGGGAGGGGGACATTGATCACCACCTGCTGGAGGGCGGACATCAGCGCGGTCCACAGCCCGGTCACCATCAGGATGCCGAGGAGGACGAGCACTACCCCGCCGACGATGTTCAGGGTGCGGATGTGGCGGCGCAGGAACGCGACCGACCGGGACGCCCACCCCCAGCCGAGGGCGAGCACGAGGAAGGGCAGGCCGAGCCCGAGCGAGTAGGCCAGGCCCAGCAGGCCCGCGCGGGCCGGGTCGCCGAGGTTCCAGGAGACCGACAGGATCGCCGCGAGCGTCGGGCCGATGCACGGTGTCCACCCGACGCCGAGCGCGAACCCGAGCAGCGGCGCGCCGAGCAGCCCGGCACGGGACTGCATGCGCGGGCGGAGGGTGCGCTGCGCGACGCCGAAGAATCCGATGAACACCAGGCCGAGGATGATCACCACGACGCCGAACACACGGGTCAGGACGTTCGCGTACTGCAGCAGCAACAACCCGAACGTCCCGCCCAGGATCGTCACGGTGACGAACACGACGGTGAACCCGGCGATGAACAGCGTCACCCCCAGCAGCAGCCGCGTGCGCTCCGCCGTTGCCGTGGAGGTCGTTGCGCCACCGACCGCGGTGGCGCTCGAGGCGCCGCCCAGATACCCGAGGTATCCGGGCACCAGCGGCAGCACGCACGGGGAGACGAAGGAGATCAGACCCGCAAGGACCGCGATGGGGATCGCGACCCACAGCGCCCCGTCGGCAACGAGATCGCCGGGGTTCATGGCGATTCCTCGAGAGCGTCGCGGACGAGGGTCGACAGGATGGATGCGCTCTGCAGCTGCCCGATGATGCGCGCGGCGACCCGCCCCTCCTTGTCGACCACGAGCGTCGTCGGAGTCGCCTGGATCGGGGTGACCTGCGCGAATGCCAGCTTGACCTTGCCGTCGTTGACGTCGATCACGCTGGGGTAGGTGACGTTGTTGTCCCGAGCGAAGGAGAGCGCCGTGGCGGGCTGATCGTAGGTGTTGACGCCGAGGAACGACACGCCCTGGTCCTGGTACTCCTGCCACACCTCCTCGAGCAGCGGCGCTTCGACGATGCACGGCCCGCAGGCGGCGTACCAGAAGTTCACCACCAGCACCTCGCCGCGGTAGTCGTCGCTGGAGACCGTCTCCCCAGTCTCGGTGACGCCCTCGAAGACGACCGGGTCGCCCCGCTCCCCCGCCGCGATCTCCACGACGCGGAAGTCTCCGGCGATGTACCCCTTCTCGTTCCCCTCCTGATATTGCTGCGCCAGGGAGTCGTTCGCGGAGCACCCCGTCAGGGCGATGACGCCCAGGAGCACTGCTGCGACTGCGGCGATCATCCGGCGGATCATGTGCGACGCACCTTGATCAGTGCCCCCGCGACCAGGAAGACGATGGCTGCGGCCGGCTGTGCCGCCGCCCAGACCGGCCCCGTGAACGGGAAGGGCACGACCGGGTTCCACAGCACGAGGACCGCGACGAATACCGGGATCCACCACCATTGGCGCGCCTGCCCCGCGAACCAGGCCACGATCGCCGCGAGGATCGCTGTGACGAACAGCACCACCTGGAACAGGCCGGCCCCGGTCCACAACGGAGCGGTGAAGAGCACCGCTGCCGCGAGCAGCCCCGGTGCGAGCGCGTTGCGCTGGAAGGTGGACGGCGTGCGTTGTTTCGCGCTCATGCGGCACCTGCTTCCACTCGTGCCGAAGGAGCCAGCTCGACCTTGCGCCGTCGGGTCCAGGTCACCCCGAGAAGGAGGACGACGCCGATACCGAGAGCGATGTCGGCGAGGTTCCCGATGAACAGGTTCCCGTAGGCGAGGAAGTCGGTGACGTGCCCGACCCCGAACCCGGGCGGTGAGAACACCCGGTCAATCAGGTTCCCGAGCGCGCCGCCCAGTATGAACCCGAACGCCACCGCGAGATTTGCCGTGCGTGCACGGCTCGCGGCGAGAAGCACCCAGACCACCGCTCCGACTCCGACCAGGGTGATCACGCCGGTAAACCCGGATCCGAGGGAGAAGATCGCGCCCGGATTGAACGCGAGCTGGAGGCCGAAGAGGTCGCCCAGGAGCGGGATACGTGCCTCCTCGCTCAGTGTTGCGAGAGCGGCCGCCTTCGTGGTCTGATCGATCACCACGATCCCCGCCGCCACAAGGGCGGCGACCGCGAGATATCGCGCCCGGTTAGAACTCATCAGTATTCTCCTTTCCCTGCTGTGCCGCACGATCACGACGGCGCCGGTTACGACCGGCCATGACCATCAGGAGTGCTGAGCTGCCCAGGAGGGCAACTCCCCCGGTGATGACCAGGATGGGGAGGGCCGCGAGATCCGCGCTCGGTTGGCTGTGGATGTCTCCGTTGCCGGACGCGGCACTCGGCGTCGGGGTATTCGTGCTCTGCTCTGACGGAGAAGGGCTACTCGTCGGCGTGGGACTACTCGTGGGGGTGGGGCTGTTCGTCAGCGTCCCGGTCGGCTCTATCCTGAACGTGTACTCGTCGCTGATCGGATGCCCGTCGCTGGACACCACCCGCCACCTCACCGTGACCTCACCGACGACCGACCGGTCGGACAGGTGCTGCGTGACCGTCGTATCGAGGACCTCGGGAGCACTGTCGGCGAGGTTGCTCCCGTCTTCCGCGAGGACATCGATCACCGTGGCGCCCTCGAGCCCCTGCAACTCGCCCGTGAAAGTGAGGGAGATCTCCGCCGGAGCACCAGGTGTGGTTGCGGAGGCTTCGGGGTAGGTGGAGAGCAGTTCATCGTGAGCAGCGGCGGGACTCGCCGTGCCGAAAACGGTTCCGCCGATGATCAGCAGAGCAGACAAGCCAGCAGATGCGGCGAAGCCGCGGCCACGCCTATTCGACCTTCGAGAGGTGGAAAGCCTTCTACGGTGGACGGATCTCATGGGTTCTGCTCTCTTCACGGTCGTTCGATGATGTGGCGGGCGATGATCGTGGCATCTCGAAAGACTCCTGCGATGGTGTCCGAGCCCCCACCGCCGTACTGAGGGATCCCGGCGACGAACAATCCCGGCAGCCCGGTCATCGTCCGCTGGGGAGGAACGGTCCGGGCGTCATCCGGTAGCCAGTCGTCACCAGGGTCGAATCCGGTCGCGAGAATCACGGACCCCGGCGTTGCCACTGTTCCGTCGACGAATGTGACAGCGTTCCTCCCCGCCTTTGCCACTGCAGGGCGGATGCTGACGCCAACATCACGCAATTGTTTGTAGCTGTCCCCGAATACCGGCTCCGGTCGCGATCCTCGGGCAAAGAGTTGCCTTCGCAGGTACCGCGATGCCGGCTTGTGCCTACGAGCCGTGCGAACAGCCAAGGTCACCGCATGCGACGGTGCGAGTTCACGGGCCAACTCCACACCGCTGTTCCCGCCGCCGACGATGAGCACATCGTTCGTGGGAATCTGCCGCGGATACAGATACTCGCTGCTGTGCAGCACAACTCCAGGCACGTGAAGCTCCGCTGCCCACGCCGGAGTGCACGAATGTGTGGCGGCACCCGTTGCGCACACGACGTTTCGGGTCTGCACCTCACCCTCCGTGGTCGACAGGTGCAAGACCGAGCCGGACCCGCGCCGCTCCAAACCTGTCGCCCGGACACCCCAGAGAGTCTTGACTCCGAGACCGCCCTCGACATCGCTGAGGTACTCGATCATCTCGTCGACACGCGGCCGCCGTCGTTGATCGCCTGGAAAGGGTAGGCCCGGCAGAGCGCTGTGACGGGCATCGCTAAGAAGCACCATCGAGTGCCATCGAGAAGCCCAGCTGCGCAAGCCTGGTGCGGCCTCGTCGATCACGACGAAATCCTGCTGGGGCTGCAGCCCTTTCGCGATCAGGGCGGCCGCCACGGCGAGACCGGCCTGACCGCTGCCGATGACGATCACTCGTCTATGCGACAGTCCTGCCCGCATCACCGATCACCGTTCACCGCTGCTTCGATGGCGTTCTCGAGGTCGTCCAACTGCTGCAAATTGAGCTGCTCGCCCTCGAGGAAGAACGTCGGCGTGCTGTTGACGCCGAGCTCCTGTCCCGCGTTGAAGTCGAACTCGACTCGTTCCAATGTGGCGGGATCCGCGATGGCGGTGTCGTACGCGGCCATGTCCAGTCCGATCTCCTCAGCGAAACCCCGAAAGAGATCAGCACGGGATTCCTGAGCCTCGCCCCACTCCGCCTGCGTCTCAAACAGTCGGCCGTACATCTCCTCCAGCCGATCCTGCTGGGCAGCAGCCTCCGCGGCCAACGCCGCGTTCTGTGAGTTGAAATGTCCGGGAAGCGGGAAGTACCGCACCACGTAGGTGATCTCTCCCGCGAATCTCTCACGAAGATCCTCGACGATCGGATAGAACATCCCGCAGGCCTCGCACTCGAAATCGAGGAACTCCACGACCTCGACAGCACCCTCCCCACCGTCGTCGAGGATGTGCGAACTAGCGTCAACAACCGCGGGGGGCGGGACTGTCTGCCCGTCCGGTACCTCGGCTGAAGGGGCGGTCGGGCCTTGGCTGTTGATCACCACATAGATGATCGCTGCCACGACAAGGGCGGCGACGATCCCTGCGCTGATCAGGATCGGCCGCCAGTTGAAAGCGGGGTCGCGCGGCTTTCCAGAAGGGTTCATCAATTACTCCAAACAAGAACAATCGGCATGGAACAGGCACCGGGAGGGTATCCGGGTGCGAAGTGCCGTCCGCACGAGACGGCATGCCAAAAATCAGGTTCGGGAAAGACCCAACTGTGTCAGCGACAGTGCCCCGGTCCGGGCAACGATGATGCGCACCGGGACGAGCCAGAGTGCCATCCATCGAGGGACGAGATATGCGACCCCCCGACGGCGCGAAACCATCCGAGCAAAGATCACGAAGACGAGCCCGCACAACATGCCGAGGGCGCACAGCGCTGCCCCGACGAGGACCCCCGCCGTCGAGGCATCGGCGGCTGCCATATGCTTGTCGACGGTACTCCCGGGCTCTCCCGAAGCAAGGTGCGGATCGAGGAGTGTGCTCGCCACGAGCAGTGAAGACGAAGCCTCCTCGCTCTCGGAATGCGATGCACCCGCTGCCCCCAGAAGCAGGAGGAGAGCCAAGCCGACTGCCGTAATGATCCTCGTTATCAGAAGCTGCTCACTGAGCACCCTTGAGGGTTGCGCTTGAGCCGAGGAGATCATCTCTCCAAGGGTACCCTGCCAACCTTCTGAGTCTCCTCCATGTACGCGGATCCAGCTCTCTAAGCAGATGCTGTGAAAGCGCATCTCAATTTGACCTAAGCGAATCGGACTATCTACCGTTACAGATCAGTAACGATCGGGTCTGCGATCGAGATAAGTATTCTGCTCCACCGGAAGGATCACGATCATTTCTGGGTTACCCGAGCGCGCATCCGAAAAGGCGACGACGACGTCGACAGACCCCGGCTTCCCCGATCGCCCCCTCCTTCGTCGCGATCTCCGCGGCCAAGGCCGCCCGGTGTCAAAGGAAGCTCCGACGACCCGCCAGGCCTCCGTCATCCCGCGGCACGGAACTGAAGCCCCCGTACAGGCAGTGTCTGCGACACCTCCCCACCGCCCGCGCGCCCGGAGCTCGTGGGCTCGAGCGAAGGCACTCGGAGCCGTCCTCGCGGTCAGCGTGTTGATCACCGGCGCCGCCCTTCCGGGAATATCCGACGCAGAACCGGAGCAGGTCGAGGCCGCGGCCACCGTTAACGCACAGTCCTACACCGCAGGAGAAGACATCCGGGTCGAGGTCTTCCCTCGCGGGGACTTCTCCGCAACGACAGAGAAGGAGATCGCCGCGTCGCGCGCGAAGGCAATCGCTGCCGCCGTCGCATCTGCCCGGCCCCTCTCGACAGCTGTGAACCTGCCAACAGCTCAACAGGTTCTCATGCCGTTACCCTCCGGAACCTACTCGGTCAGCGACGGGTTCGGTGCCTCTCGTCCGGGTCGCTCGCACATGGGTCAAGATCTCGCGGCGTCAGTCGGGACGCCCATCTATGCGGCTGTCGAAGGCTGTGTTTCGCTCTCAACCGAGAGCAACAGTGGCTACGGCGTGAGCATTCAGGTCGAGAGCCTGTTCAACGAAGAGACAGTCAGCACCCTCTACTCACATCTGAACAGTGGGACCCGCGCGGTAGAAGTCGGGGACTGCGTCGCTCCCGGCCAGTATCTCGGCGACGTCGGCTCCACCGGCTACGTCTTCGGATCCTGCCTGCATTTCGAGGTCGACATCAACGGTCGCCCCATCGATCCCATGCCGTGGCTCAGGAAGAACGTGCAGTGAGATCAGTTCAGCTCCGGAAAAGGGGCTGAACAATCATCGACCTACTGAGGCCGAACAGCGCGCCGACGCCCGTGGGGAGAAAGGATGATCCGCCCGGGGCATCCCTCCTCAGCGGCCGCAGCACACTACTGGGCCACTCCCCATCTCGTACACTCGCGGCGTGGGCTATGTCGGTGAGCCCGAAGCCAACGTCTCGCAGAACCCAGGGCAGTGCACAGCAGGATGCGGGACACTATCGGGATATGGAACGCTTCTGGTGCCGCAATTCAGGTGGTGGCCTTCATGTTTTCTCGGCTGGGACGACCCCGCGAAGGAGAATACCGTCTGGGACTACTGCCTCACCGTGCTGCGCCCCTATCTGAACTGACCAAACATACCCCACCTGAGCAGACGTATCAACGGGCAACTCTTCATCGCCCAACAGAAAGTGAGCACGCCATGACCAGAGAACGTACCGCGACCGATTCATTCGCTGACATCAGAGAACTGTTCGAGAGCAAGCTCGACAGCAACCAAGAGCTGGGCGCGTCGATCGCGCTCGATATCGACGGCCAGCGGGTTTTCGGTTTCTGGCGCGGCTACCGCAATCCCGAGCGGACCAACCCCTGGACTCGCGACACCATCATGAACGCCTTCTCGACGACCAAGCTCGCCACTGCCCTGACAGTGCGCGCGCTCACCGACCGCTGACAGCGCGCCGTGCGCCGCTTCGCGGCTACGCGAGAGGACTCATTCGAGGCCAGGCATGACCTGCCGCCCCCTCCGCCGCTCGGGGTCACGCTCTCCTACCCAGCGATCCAGATACCAGGTGACATCGCGGCCATCGAGATGGTGCGCACGATTCCGTCAAGCCGTACCGTTTTCCGGCATGTGAAGGTGATCAATGTCGTCGAGGGCTCTTGCGCCTTCGAGACCGCAGAGAGCATGCACATCCTGCGCCCGGGCATGTCGCTGGCACTCGGCACCGGCAAGTGGTGCCGAGTTTGGCCAGCACCCACAGCACGCATCTGGGCCATCTACGCCGACGAACAGTTCTGGCGCACACAGATGGCATGGTTTCTCCCCGATGCGGATCGAGTGCTCCGAGGAGTACACCCCCTCGAGTGGGACGGTCGCGCGATTGTCCTTGCACCTGGCGTCGCCGCACTGCAACAGGCCGAACCGCTATGGCGACAAATGAGCGTCTTACGCAGCAAAGCCGAATCACCCGAAGTCGTCGCAACTCACACTCTCGAGCTTCTCGCACGGTGGATGAGGCTGGTGCTGCCGACCTTCTTGAATGCGGCGCCAGCCACTCCCCCAGCCCCGTGGACGCCCATTAGTGGACGACTGACGGTCAAGCCCCGGGACGTGGTGTAGCGGT
>NZ_JBBDGM010000022.1:0-32261 GCF_037204185.1 Microbacterium bandirmense
AGGTGGCGCTCAACCGCAATACTCGTGGCGCTCAGAGAAGCGAATATTCAGTTACCCGAGTAACCGCATCCATATACCACCTCCGGGAAGCGGCAGAGCGTGTGGAAGAAGGGAACCCCACTGAGCGATCTGTCAATCGGGCCCGTCCAGCTGTGTGTGACTCGGGCATCATCCAGTGGGTCTGCTGAAGCTTTGGTTGAGTCTGGGGTTTATGCCGCCAGGGTGACGGCGTCTTTCATTATGGTCTCGAATTCGATGGGTGTCAGTTTCCCGAGTCGGCGCTGCCTTCTCTTGCGGTGATAGATGCCCTCGATCCACTGCACGATCGCGAGACGCAGCTCGAGCCGAGTGGCCCATCGCTGCCGGTCGAGGACGTTCTTCTGCAACAAGCTGAAGAAGCTCTCCATGGCCGCGTTGTCCCCACACGCGCCGACGCGGCCCATCGATCCGGTCAGGCTGTGGCGCTTGAGCGCTTTCCGGAATTTCCTGGATCTGAACTGGCTGCCTCTGTCGCTGTGCACGATGACGCCTGCCGGGTTCCCCTGGTGGGTGACGGCCATCTCCAGCGCGTTCACAGCCAGACGGGCCTTCATCCGGCTGTCGATCGAGTAGCCGACGATCTTGTTGTTCCACACGTCCTTGATCGCGCACAGATACAGCTTTCCTTCCGCTGTCCAATGCTCCGTTATGTCGGTCAGCCACAGTTGGTTCGGTCCCTCGGCCGTGAAGTCCCGGTTGACGAGATCGTCGTGCACGGGCGGGCCTGCCTTCTTATAGCGGCGCTTGCGAGTCGTGATCGTCGATCTGATCCCCGCGACGTGGCATAGCCGCCACACGCGCCGCTCGCTGAGCTGGTAGCCGAGGTCAGCGATGTCGTCGGAGAGGACCCGGTATCCGCCCTCGGGATCGTCCTCGTGCAGTTCCCGGAGCACCTCGATCAGATGCGCCTCCTCGACTTCACGCGCGCTGATGGGCTGTTTCAGCCACTTGTAATACGCCTGCTCGGTGAAGCCCAGCACCCTACTCGCCACCGCGACCGGCACCCTCACAAGGGCGTCGGCCGCGGCCATCTCACGGACGAGTGGGTAGATCATTTTGGGGGCAGGATATGCGCCTGCGACAGATACGCCGCAGCCCGCCGGAGCACCTCGTTCTCCATCTCCAGCTCCCGGATCCTTCGCAGCGCCGCCGTCATCTCGCGGCGCTCATCGGGATCAGTCGATGGTGTCATCCCATGCGAGCGGAACCGGTCATCGCGCACCCACGTCTGCAGCGCGGTCTTCGAGATGCCGAGATCCCTGCACACCTTCTTCTGCGACGAGCCCGCAACGACCATCGCCACAGCGTCCCGCTTGAACTCATCGGAATAGATCTTCGGCACGATTGCCATCCTTCCAGCACGACCCCCACCCGGGAGTCATGCGGTCATGGACTCAACCGAACCTTCAGCAGACCCAGTTGCGGATAGTGATATTCAAGACTTGCGGCGACCGCGGCGGGCCGGGGGGAGATCGAGTGCATATTCTCGCCGATGCGCGCTCCGAAGTCGAGTGATCCGCCGCCGAATCCCCATGCCAGACGACCGTCTGCCGTCGTGCGGTAATAGTTGACCATCATGCGCGAGTCCGAGATGACAAGGCGATCAATGTCACCCAGGTCCGCGAGACGCTCTGGCATCCGCTCGGTGGCGATCATGTCACTGCCTACGACGGCGATCGCATTGCGCAACTCATGAAGCTGACCCAACCACGCACCCGCTGCCAGGATGACACGGGAGGATCGAACTCGTCCCCCTTCCGTGTGCACGATGGGGGTGGAACCGCGCTCGAGTCGTGTGACCGGCGAGTTCTCGAAGATTTCGACGCCGTTCTCCAGCGCGACCCGACGTAGTCCGCGGGCCAGTAGCGCGGGCTGGGCTTTGCCTCTTTCGGCATCGAATACCCCTCCGACATAGCGGGAGGAGCCGGTGAGCTCCACGACCTCTTCGGCGCTGACGTCGCGGTAGTTCTCCCCGAGGCCGACAGACCGCAGCGCCTCGACCGTGGGAGCCCAGGTGTTCTCGGTAGCGTGGCTGGAAGAAACCCACAATCCGCCGCCGCGCGTGATCTGCGCATCGATCTCATGTTCCGAACAGAAGTCGATGATCTCGTCCAGTGCGCGGACGGAGAGCCTGATCGCCCGAATAGTCTCCTCCGACCCCATGATCGCCTTCATTGCAAAATACTTCACACGCCATGGGTCCATGAACCCGCCGTTGCGCCCGCTTGGCCCGCCACCGCAGATGTCCGCTTCGAGGAGGATGATGCGCGAGGCGGGCTCGAGTTCCCGCACTCGAAGTGCCGCCCAGAGCCCTGTGTATCCTCCACCGACGATGACGACATCTGCCGAATAATCGCCGCGCATCATTGGAGCATCGGTCTCAGTATCAAGCGCCTCCGTCAACCAAAAGCACCTCTCTGGCCTATGCGAGGCTCGGTACCTGAACTTGGCGTTCATCGGCACCGTGGGCAACGACTCGTCACCGGAACGCGGCCTTGCCCGTGAGTACTTCGCCTAGAATCAGCGTGTGCATCTCGACTGTGCCCTCGTACGTGAGCACCGACTCTAGGTTGTTCTGGTGGCGGATCACGGGGTACTCCAGGGAGATGCCGTTCGCGCCCAGGATCGTTCGCGCGGCACGGCAGATCTCCAGCGCCTCCCGGACGTTGTTGAGCTTTCCGATACTCACCTGTTCGGGACGTAGGCCACCAGCATCTTTCCGCCGCCCCAGGTGGAGGGCGAGTAGGTAGCCCTTGATGTACTCGAGCGACATGTCGGCGAGCTTCTGCTGCGTCAGCTGGAATGCACCGATCGGCTTGCCGAACTGCACCCGTTCGATCGAGTAGCGTCGCGCGATCTCGAGGCTGGAGCGCGCGGCGCCCAGAGAGCCCCAGACGATTCCGTACCGGGCCTCGTTGAGGCAGGCAAGCGGACCCTTGAGTCCACGCACCTCCGGGAACACGGCATCCGCCGGCAGGCGCACGTCATCGAGGACGAGCTCACCGGTCGCCGAGGCTCGCAGCGACATCTTGTGCTTGATCTCGGGAGCCGAGAAACCCGGAGTGTCGGCGGGGACGACGAAGCCCCGGATGCCGTCGTCGGTGTGGGCCCATACGACGGCGACATCCGCGAACGGCGCGTTGGAGATCCACATCTTCCGGCCGTTGAGTACCCAGTCGTCGCCGTCGCGACGGGCCACCGTCGTCATACTCGCGGGGTCGGATCCCGCGTCGGGCTCGGTGAGACCGAAGCAGCCGATCGTCTCGCCGGCGGCCATCCGCGGCAGCCATTGCTGCTTCTGCTCCTCGGAACCCCACCGCCAGATGGCGAACATCGCGAGTGATCCCTGCACCGAGACGAGTGATCGCAGACCGGAATCGGTCGCCTCGATCTCGAGGCATGCTACCCCGTACTCCGTAGCCGACATCCCGGCGCACCCATAACCCTCCAGGTGCATCCCGAGCACACCGAGCGAACCCAGCTCCTTCGCCAGCTCGCGGACGTTCGGAATGGCGCCGTTCTCGAACCACTCGGCGATGTACGGCTCCACCGAACGATCGAGCATCTGCCGCACGGCACCGCGGATGCTCTTCTCGTCGTCGGTCAGCAGGTCATCGAGCCCGGCCGGGTCGGCCGGGTCGAGGGCAGGCAGCTTCATGGGGTCAGCGTGGGTCACGGGGATTCCTCCTCTTGCGGTCGGCGACGCCTCGTCGCGCGTCGATGCTCGGCAGCCACTCGATGGCACGGGTGGCGGACGTCATGGTTCCCTCCGCGGGTTCCATGTCTGGTGGTCCTCGGCATCCGGCGGTGGCAGCAGATAGCGCACGGGCGTGCCTGACAGTCGGATGGGATTCGCGACGCTACGTGCGTCGCCCTCCGGCGTCGCAATCGTTACGACCGGCTCGAGTTCGACCTTCTCGGCGAGCTCGAGCCCTTGAGCGATCGTGTTTACGGTTCCGGCAGGGACGCCGCGCGCGGTCAGCCGTTCCGCCCACTCCCCGGCGGAGGCGCTCGTCAGGAGCGCGACCAGGACGGTCTCGAGTTCCGCGCGGTGGGCCACCCGGGCGCCATTGGCCGCGAATCGAGGATCTTCGTGGAGGTCGGGGCTCCCGAGTTCACGGCACAGGGCCTCGAACTGACGATCGTTGCCGACCGCGATGACGAGATCCCCGTCCGCCGTCGGATACATCTGATACGGGGCGATGGATGGATGCGCGTTTCCGTGACGTCGCGGCGACTGTCCCGTCACGACCGTCGATGACGACTGATTCGCCAGGCCGCTGAGAGCGGCGCTCAGCAGGGAGATCTCCACACGCTGGCCTCGCCGCGTACGTTCGCGCGCCCGCAGCGCCGACAGGATGCCGATCACGGCGTTCTGCCCGGCCAGCACGTCCACGAGCGCCACGCCGACCTTCATCGGCTCACCGTCGGGTGCACCGGTCACGCTCATGAGCCCGCTCTGGGCCTGGGCCAGCAGGTCGAAGCCCGCCAGTTCTCGCCCCGCTCCGGAGCCGAATCCCGTGATCGAGCAGTAGACGAGGCCTGGGTTTCCCGCGCTGAGGCTCTCGTAGTCGAGGCCGAATCGCTCCATCACTCCGGGTCGGAAGTTCTCGACGAGGACATCGGCCTCGGCCGCGAGTTGGAGGACGATCTCGCGATCCTCGTCGCGCGTGAGGTTGATGCGCAGCCCCCGCTTGTTGCGGTTGACCCCAGTGAAATAGGTGCTGACACCGCGTGCGTCCACGGGCGGAACCCATGCGCGCGTCTCGTCGCCCGCGGGTGGTTCGATCTTGATCACATCCGCGCCGAGGTCGCCCAGATACATGGTCGCCAGGGGGCCGGCCAGCACCCGGGATAAGTCCAGGACGCGTATCCCCTCCAAGGCGCCGTTCGATGCATCGGTCATGCCGCGCTCGCCTTCAGGGGCGTGAGAGGTCCTCCCGACGTCGGCACGTGGATTAGGTGGGCGCGACGGCTGTCGAGGGCGGTGCGTAGCGCCTCCTCGAATTCCTCGACCGTCTCGGCTCTAGATGCTGTGATGCCGAAGGACTCGGCGAGGGAGACGAAGTCGGGGTTGCCGAGGTCGGTTGCGAAGGCGTTGCCGGGGAAGCGTCGATCCTGGTGAGTGCGGATCGTGCCGTACAAGCCGTTGTCGAAGACGACGATGATCACGGGAAGGTCATTCGTGGCGACGGTTGCCATCTCCGCGACCGACATCAAGAAGCACCCGTCGCCGGCGTACACGAGGGTCGTAGTGTCCGGTCGCGAGAGCGTTGCGGCGATGCCCGCCGGCAGGCCGAAGCCCATGGCCCCGCTCACCGGTGCCGACTGCGAACCGGCTGTGCGGTAACGGTGAAACCGGTGCACCCAGACGGCATAATTGCCTGCCCCGTTGCACACGATCGTCTCCTCTGGGACCAGCGCCGATGCGGCGTGCACCATGTGTGCCACGACGTCATCGGGAGCGGGTGTGCTGAACGACTCGAGGTCCGCTCTCGCGGCGGACGCCCAGGCCGACCAGCGCGGTTCGGCGATGGGAGCGGCGGCCAGGTCACGAAGCACATTCAGCGTGGGGAGGATTGCGATGACATCCGCTGGCCAGACCCGCTCGACATCCTGCTCCGAAGCGGCGACGTGGATGATGCGAGCGCCAGGTGCGCCGACCGGCCGTTCGTAGCCGTCGGTGTCGATGTCGCCGAAGTGACCGCCGAGAGCGATCACGAGATCCGCTTCGCCGACGGTGCGGGCAAGCGCCGGATCCGTGCCGAAGCCCAAGTGCCCTATGTACGCGGTCGAGTCGTTGTCGATGCCGTCTTGGCAGCGGAACGCGGCGACAACCGGCACGTCGTTCGCTTCGGCAAACTCCTGCACCAGGCGGTGGTGCTCGGTATCCCATGAGCCTCGCCCAAGCAGCACGAGAGGTTTCGCTGCCTGCTCTAGCGATTCCACGATCTCGGCGACGACCGCCGGCGAGGTCACGTCTTCGAGCCGGACGGGCTGTGCGCGGACAGCGTTTACCGCCGGGTGGTACAGGATGTCCTCGGGCAACTCGACCACGACCGGCCCCGGGCGCCCGGACTCGGCGATCCGGAGTGCTCGGAGGATCGTCTCCCGCGCGCGCTCCGCCGTGTCGATGCTCGCCACCCACTTGCTCATCGAACCGAAGACGGCCCCGCTCGAGATCTCCTGGAACGCCCCGCGCCCACGATCGCCGGATGCGATCTGGCCGACGAGCAACAGCAGGGGTGCGGCATCCTGCTCGGCACTGTGCACGCCGATAGCCGCATGGAGCGCACCAGGACCGCGCGTGACAAGGCACACGCCGGCCCGCCCGGTGCGGCGGCCGTGTGCGACCGCCGCCTGCACTGCCGAGGCTTCGTGCCGGAAAGTCACGAGGCGTGCGTCATCCGCGTGCTCGCGGAAGCCGTCGATCACTGGGAGAAAGCTCTCCCCGGGAACACAGGATGCCCATTCGACGCCGCCGTCGATGAGGGCCTCGACGATCGCCGAGCCGACATGGGGAACAGTCAAGGTGGTGTCCTCTCGATTCAGGCGACGCGGTTGACTAGCTGGCCGGTGAGTGCACCAGCCAGATTTGCGACCGTGATGTCGGCCATTCGCTCCATGGCATCTGGAGTGTTGAAGCCGACGTGCGGCGTGAGAATAGCCCCGTCCAGTCCACGGAAGACATGATCCTCCGATGTCGGCTCCGAAGAGAAGACATCGATCGCGGCGGTGATGCGCCCGTTTCGTACGAGCTCGGCGACACGTGCCTCGTCCGTCAGTTCGGCGCGCGCTGTGTTGACGAGCAGCGTTCCGGGGCGCAGTAGCTCGAGGCGTCCGGCATCGAGCATGCCCGCTGTCTCGGGTGTGAGGGCGACATGGAGGCTGACGATATCGCTGCGGCGGAGCAAATCTTCGAGGCTGACGAAGCTCACGTCGGGGTGCGCATCACGGTAGCGTTCGGGCGTCCGCGTGGCGACCAGCAGCCGTGCGCCCATCGCGGAGAGCACGCGTGCGACATGACGCGCAATTCCGCCGAAGCCCACCAGGCCGACGGTCGAGCTCGACACCTCGCGGGCTGGGGTCGAAGCATCCCATCGGCCCGCGTGCATCGAGCGGTCGTAGCGGGGGATGCTGCGCAATGACGACAGCATGAGCGCGATCGCGTGCTCGGCCACCGCGGCATCACCGTAACCGGGGGTGTTGCAGACGATGATGCCCCGCTTACGTGCGCTAGCCATGTTCACGTGGTTGGCCGCGCCGGTGCCCATGAACGTGACGATCTTCAGGTCGGGCAGGTCGAGGACCTCATCGGGGAGCGGCCAGCCGAAGACGACCGCCTGCGCGCCAGCGCACCGCTCCACGACAGTGCGCGGATCGACCACGGGGGCATCGGTCCAGACGGTGATCCCGCCGAGGTCGTCCAGTCGCTTCGCCCGGTCAAGATCGGAGAAGAGTCTCTCGCAGAGCGGATCTCCATCCGGCATGACGATGCTTGTGCGGTTCATCCGACGCTCCTTTCGATTTCTCCTGCTACACCGCGTGCGGAAAGAGACACCAGATCCTCTGCGCGAGGGAAGGAGGGAATGCAGTGATATCGCGACACGGAGAAGGCGGCGGCTCGAACACCCAACTCGACAGCACCCCGCAGATTCGATCCTCTGAGGAGTTCACCCGCCATCGCGCCGTTGAATGCGTCACCTGCCCCTGATGGGTCGGCGACGACGGCCTCCGGTGCGGGCACGAAGTAATCGCCATCACCGGTCGACACTTCTGCCCCTCGTCCGCCGCGCGTCACGACGACGTTCTGAGCGCCGGTCGCAATGCGCACATCGGCGGCCGTCGCTCCGACTCGGCCGGCGAGCGTGTCGGCCTCTCCGGCGTTGGGTGTCAGCACGGTGACGAACGCCAGGTCGGCACCGACGAAAGGTGCGGCGGGACTCGGATCGAAGATTACGGTTCCGGTGAACTCGTGAGCGACCTGGAGCGTGGCCGCGGGGTCGGTCTCGCCTTGGACAAGCAGGATCTGTGCGGCCAGGCTTGCCAGCGCACGGAGGGTCGGCTCTACCGCAATCTCGGAGCCGGGACCATTGTCGGTGACGATGACCTGATCGCCTTCCGGAGTCAGCAGGATCACGCTGAATCCGTTGTTCCGGGGATCACGGCGCAGGAATCGCACATCCACACCCTCGTCGCGAAGGACCTGGCTGGGGTCGCTGTCCCCGGGATCGTGACCAACGGTGCCGATGAAGGCCGTTGGCGACCCGAGACGGGCTGCGGCGACGATCTGGTTCGCGGCCTTGCCCCCAGGGCTGCGCTCCACGCCGGTCGCGCCGAGGCTCTCCCCGTTCACCGGCAGGTGCGGCACCTGGACGGTGATGTCGGGGATGATGAGGCCGAGCGATGCGATCATGGATGGAGACCGAGCGGCAGCGGCGCAGCAGATTCCGCATCGACCGCGATGTCGACATTCGGATGACCGTGCACGAGCGTCACGGGATAGTCGACGTCCCGCTCGGTGGTCAATGCCACGATCCGCAGGATGTACTGCTTCCACGCACCACCGTCCGTGAGCAGGCGGATGCGGCGGGCCGACAGGAAGTCGGCCATCCCGACCGTCAACGCCATGGGTGGGAGGGCTTGCGTGTACCCTCCGGTCGAACGGTGCGAGTGGGCGACGATGGTGTCTTCCAGGAGGGGGACGACGCGGGTCTTCGACGCCGCGAGCTCGTCGACCGTGTACTTGTGCCACCGCGTCGAGGGCGGTTCGTTGAACGCGACGTGGCCGCGGTAGCCGAAGCCGGCGAACGCGGTGTCGAGACCACCCTCCGCCACGATGCGCGCGCTGAAGCCGTCGATGTCGCTCATCGTGGGGAACACGATGTTCTCCGGCAGTGGCAGCAGCTCCGGATCGAGCAGATCGTAGAGGTTCTTCTGACAGTAGCCACGGAAGCTGAATGGATGGTCAGGGGCGATCTCACGACCCTGCCAATCGAGGAACTCGTCCATGTGGAACGCGAACACGTTCCGCCAACTGATGCGCTCCCTGTTGCAGATCTCCGCGAGGATCGGATAGTGGCTCTTCGGACCGACGGGCAGAAGCCAGCGGGTGGGCTCGCCGGCCGCATTGCGAGCAGCGAGCTCATCCGCCATCTCGCGCGCAAGCCACTCGTACAGTGCACGCTTGTCGTTGTGCACGAGCAGCGGGTAGCGCGACTGCTCGACGAGATTCTCGATTGGCATCGTCAGGTCTTCGAAAGTGAGGTCGTCTGCGGTGGCCGCGTACGTACGGTCGACGATCATGTGGACTCCTTACACAGGGGGACGTGGGCGTGGGGGTCAGACTTCGTAGGTGTCCATGTGCGCGCCGGAGAACATCTCCAGGGCTTCGTCGCGCACGACGAAGCCGTTCTCCCAGCGAACCGAGAACTCGGTGGCCTGCGCGAACGTGTCGGCTTGGAAGCACATGCCCGGCTGGATCGTGTACTTGCTGTCGCTCTCAACCCACGGCTGCTCGGTCTCCATTAGACCCAGGCCTGTGCACGGTCCGTAGAGGAAGGCGTCGGACTTGTTGCGGGCCGTGAAGAACTCCTGGTAGTTGCGCGCGATCGATGCCGCTTCCACGCCGGGGCGAACCCACTCGAGTGTGGCGAGATGCGCGTCGCGACAGAACTCGATGAGATCCCGCTGAGCCGTTGTCGCCTTGCCGAGCACGAGAGGTCGACCGACGCCAGACGAGTAACCGTTCACGCGGGCTGAGATGTTCAGTTGGACGACGTCACCACTCTCGAGGACGCGGTTCGCGGGGCGGGAGATCGCGGGGCGGGAGTTGGGGCCTGACAGGACGTACTGTGGCATCCCCTCGTACTCGGCCCCGTTGGCGTACATCGCGGCCTGCGCGATGCCCACGACCTGCAGCTCGGTCATACCCGGCCGGATCCGCTCGAGGATCGCCGAAAGTGCGATCTCGGAAATCTCGAACGCCTTACGGAGGTTCGCGATCTCCCAGGGGGATTTCTGCGCGCGGAGCGACGTCACGACATCGTCGGCGCGGACGAGTTCGACATCGCCGAACGCACGCTGCAGCTCGTCGATGATCACCATGTTCGCGGCGAACGAACCTGCGATGCCGATTCGGCGGGGAGAGGAGACCCCCAGATTGCGGAGGACCCCGTCGTACGTGTCGAGGGAGACCTCAGGGTAGCTGGGGTCGGCGGACTCGCGCAGGCTTTCGATCAGGGCGACCTGTGAGACGCGACCGCGGTGGCGAGCGTGTGTCTCGCTCTCGGGACCGGCGAGTAGCACGGGCTCTCCCTCGGGGGCGAAGAGTACGGCACCGCTTTCGAACGCGGGCCAATAGTCGGACAGGTACCGCAGGGAGGAGAACTCGGACTCGTTGCCGACGACGAGCAGGGCGTCGAGCTCCCGTTCGATCATGGCGGCCTGGACCGCGCGCCAGCGCGTCGTGAGCTCGCCGTCGCTGATGGCAGCGGGCACCTCGGGTACAGACAGGTCGACGCCGATCTTCGTCCAGTCGATGGCCATGCGGAACTCCTTTGGGTCACGGGGTCGGTCCCACCTCTGTGGGGACATTACCCAATCGATTGTGTTCTAGACAACCATCCATTCCGCCAATCGTCAACATGCGCCGACCCACGGGTCCGGAGAGCGGAGCGCTGGTGAGCAGCGCGCGGAGGATCGGTGCAGCTTGGTACAGATCGCTGACAAATCGACGTTATTCGCGGGAATCTGGTTAGTTGGCCGAAGACCGTGCGCTGCATTCAGAACGCGGATGCGGAGGTTCTCTGATGAGATCTCAATAACAGCTCTTGACCATCCGGGCAGGAATCGTCTATGTTCAATGGACGCAACTCAATCGATTGTGTACCTGAGAACAATCACAGCGAGCCAGAGCGGGCATCACGGACGATGCTGCGGTCGAGGCTCATAAGAAAGGAGTTCGCTCGCATGCACACTCTCCATTCGCGCCCCCCCCGCGGGCTGGGACGCCGGGCTCTCGCAATCGGCGCAGCAGCGCTAACCACTTCGCTCCTCATCGCTGGCTGCTCGTCGACTCCGTCCACGGAGCCGTCGAACGGCGGTGACGACGCGGCGGCTGAAACCTTCGACATTCGGCTGTCCCACACGCTTCCCGAGGCCAACCCTGTGCACACCGTCGCGGTCGAAGTCGCGGACGCAATCCGTGAGCGCACCGACGGAACAGTGAACATCGACGTGTACGGCGCCGGCACCATCGGCTCGACGGCCGAGACCACCGAACAGGCGTCACTCGGGCAGCCGATGATCTCCTACGTCGACGCTTCGCACGTCGCCGAGTACGGCGTCTCGGAGTTCGGGATGCTGACGTCTCCGTTCCTCCTGGCAGACTACGAGGAGGCAGATAACATCCTCGAGAGCGACTTGTTCGCTGAGTGGACCGAAGAACTGGCCGACGTCGGCGACCTCCAAGTGCTCGCACTCAACTGGTTCGCTGGTCCGCGTCACATCGTCGGCAACAAGGCCGTCCCGGAGCCGGATGACCTCACCGGCGTGAAGATCCGTATTCCGGAGGCTCGCACCTGGGAGATCATTTTCGGAGAACTGCTGCCTTCCACTCCCGTCGCCATTCCCTCCTCCGAGCAGTTCGCTGCGCTGCAGCAGGGAGTCGTCGACGCCGGTGAGATCCCGCTGAAGAGCATCGTCGACCTCGGATTCAACGAGGTGGCGACGGACATTACCCTTACCGGACACCTCAACCTCTTCCTCGGGTTCGTCATGCCTGCGAGCATTTTCCAGGAGATGTCGGCGGAGCAGCAGGAGATCGTCCTCGAGGAGTTCCGCAAGGGCGGCATCGCGGCGACGGAGCAGACCACTGCCGGCGACGCTGAGGCCCGCGAGCTCATGGAGAGTCAGGGGATCGCGTTCCACGAAGCTGACATACCGGCGTACCGTGACGCGACCGTCGGTTACTTCGACTTCTTCGATTGGGACTCGGAGACCGTCGACCGGCTGCTTGCGGCCCGCGACGGCGAGTAATGACCACCACCGGGGTCGAGGGGTCACCCTCTCGGCCCCGGTACTCAACGAAGAGAGAGGAGCACACGATGCGTATCATTCGGCGAATCACCTCCATCGTGGAAGGGACAATCCCTGGCCTTCTTCTGCTCTTCATCGTCCTCATGGTGACGGTCGATGTGTTCATGCGCTACGTGCTCAGCTCCCCGCTCACCATGACAAGCGAGATCGCCATGGTTTGTTCGACCTGGATAATCATGCTCGGCTCTGCACGAGCAGCGCGGAAGTTCCAGCACATCACGATCAGCGCCCTCGCGGATCGCTTCCATGGGCGTGCCGCTAACTTCCACGCGCTCATCGTGACAGTAGTGACGCTCGTGATCCTCACTGTGGTCCTGGTCAGCGCCGTTCCATATGTGATGGACACGGCCGGGCGCATCTTCCCGCTTACCCAGATCCCCCGCATCTGGCTCACGGCCGCCGTGCCGGTCGGATTCGCGCTCATGATCGTGCACTACGTCGTCGATCTGGTGTGGATCATCCGGGACGTTGTGAAGGGCGGCGACAGCTTCCTCATCGAGCGTGAGCGGCAATCCGAGATGACGTTGGATCCGACGGTTCCCGACACGACCACGGTGCGGACGGTGAAGCTGTGACCGCTCTCATATTCATCGGACTATTCATCGTCCTGCTCGTCACAGGGATTCCCGTGGCGTTCGCGATGATGGGCACCACGCTCGCTTACTTCGTGGTGACCAATCAGCCCGACGAACTGTTCGTGCAGCGCTTCATCAGCGGCATGGAATCATTTCCCTTGCTCGCGATCCCGTTCTTCACCTTGGCTGGTGTCGTCATGGCCCGCTCCGGCATCGCTGAACGGATCATCGACTTCGCCGCGTCTCTCGTGGGCCACTTCCGTGGCGGTCTTGCACAGGTAAACGTCCTCAACTCGATGGTCATCGGAGGAATGTCGGGCTCCGGCACCGCCGATGCCGCCATCGACTCCAAGATCCTCGTGCCGCAGATGGTGCGAAACGGCTACCCGAAGCCGTTTGCGGCAGCCGTAACCGCGACCTCCGGCATCATGTCCGCGATCATTCCGCCCTCCATCGTGCTGATCCTGTATGGCCTGCAGGCGAATGTTTCGATTGGTCGACTCTTCGTGGCCGGTGTGATTCCTGCGGTCGTGATGGCGCTGGGGCTCTCCATTGTGGTCTACGTCATCTCGCGCGTTCGCAACTACGAGCCCGGGACGAAACCCACGCACTACTTCCGGCATGTGGGACGCACATTCGTGCACGCGTTCTGGTCGCTCATGATGCCGGTGCTGCTGCTCGTCGGCCTGAGAGTCGGGATTTTCACGCCGACGGAACTGGGAGCGCTCGCTGCCGTCTACACCCTGGTCCTCGCGTTTGCTTACCGCACCATCCGCTGGCGCGACCTGATCTCAGTGCTCCGAGAAGCCGCGACGTTGACGGCGTCGATCATGCTAATCATCGCTGCGGCCAGCGCGTTCGGTTACTTCGTCACGATCGAACGGCTGCCACGCCTGTTCACGGATGCAATGACCGGAGTGACGAGCAACCCGACCATCACGCTCCTTCTGGTGATCGCGATCCTGCTCCTCATCGGCATGTTCATGGAGTCGGCATCGCTGATCATCATCCTGGCCCCGCTCCTGGCGCCGCTCGCCCTGGCGATCGGCATGGACCCTGTTCAGTTCGGTGTCGTCGTCGTGATGGCCCTTGCCATCGGAGGCACGACACCGCCCGTGGGCTCCGTCCTCTATACGGTGATGACCATCACGCGAGTCAAGCTCGGCGCGCTGACGAAAGCGCAGGTCCCCTTCCTCGTCGCAATGGTGGTCGCTCTGGTCGTCGTTGCACTGATCCCGGCTCTCTCGCTCTGGCTCCCTGGAGTGTTCTACCCGAACTGACCCTGTACTCCCGAACCCCGTTCCCCAATAGAGAAAGGTGACCCCGTGGCACTTGATTCCCGACAGCTGGAGGCGCTGACGCGCGCGTCTCGTGACGACCTCGACATCGCCGAGCGCATCGCTCGGCTGGAAGACTTGGAGGCGATTCGAAACCTGAAGTCGCTCTATGTGGGGTATTGCGACCCCTACGACCCCGAGGGCTTCGCCTCGGTGTTCGCGCCCGACGGCGTCTGGCAGGGCGGTGATTACGGCGAGTACCGCGGGTATGAAGCATTGCGGGACTTCATCGCGAACGACGTTCGCGATGACTATGTGTGGACCTTCCACTATCTGTTGCGCCCGCTCATCGAGCTCTCCGACGATCGGCAGACCGCGACGGGTGAGTTCTACGCGCACATCTATGAGGTGCTGCACGATGACACCGCTCCCCACGGCCAGCGCAGCGTGGTGGCTTTCGCCCGCTACTTCGACGAGTTCGTGAAGATCGACGGGCAGTGGCGCATCGCGCACGTCCGCGCCGAGACCTCGCGCCTGCACCGTATGAACAACGACTGGATCATCCCCTGACCTGACCAGTTCCGATGGTTGGGGCTCACCCGTCGTGGGCCCCAACCCTTCAGTAAAACCAAGAGGATCCCATGAAGTACGCAATCGTCGGCGCCGCCGGCATCCAGGCGCGAGGCATTCTTCTCGACCTGATCGAATTCGACACTGACCCCGAGCTTCTCCTGCTGGACGTCGATCAGGCGGCACTAGACGCCCGGCTGGCCCTCTTCGAGGGCGCGAACGCTACCGCCGAAGTCTTCGATGTGCTCGATCACGATCGATCGGTGGCCCAGCTTCGCGGTTGCGATGTGTTCATCATGGCGGGCCCGTCACGCTTCTTCGGCGAGGCGCTCGATATCGCGATCGCGGCGCGCTGTGACTACGTCGACATGGGCAGCGACTACCAGACGAGCCGTCAGCAGATGGCGCGTGCGGAAGCGGCGAGCGAAGCGGGGATCACCGCGTTGCTTTCTGCGGGGAGTGCGCCAGGGCTCTCGAACATGATGGCGAAGGCTGCGATCGACCGCCTCGACACCGTGTCCGCGATCGACATCACCGTGGCGATGACGGACGTGACGGACCGCAGCGACCCCTTCCACTGGCCATTCGCACTCGAGGCGATCATTGACGAATACACGCTGCCTGCGGGTCGGATCGTCGGCGGCGAAGAGGTGGATGTTCCTCCGCGTACCGGTGAGTGGGTCGAGTTCCCGGATCCGATCGGCCGCGTGTTTCCGATCTTTACCACGCACCCCGAGCAGTACACGCTCTATGACTCTTACCGCGACCGCGGTCTGCGCCACACCTCCTTCCGCATCGCACTGCCCGAAGACTTCCACCGGAAGATGGCGTTCCTTGCGGACATCGGCCTCGCCGGCCGTAACCCTGTGCGCGTCGGTAATGTCGAGGTGGTTCCTAAGGACGTCCTGCAGGCGGTCACCCGCGGGCTGCCACGTTCGGTGGATACGGAGCGTCAGTTCAGTGCAACACGCGTCGAGGTGGAGGGTCTCCGAGACGGCAGCGTCCGTCGAATGGTCGTCGACATGTGGACCGGCTCCCACGAGGAATGGAACGTCCCGGCAGGCATGTTGAAGACCTGCGTGCCGCCCTCGATCATCGCCCAGATGATCGCGCACGGTGCGGTGCGTGAAGCGGGTGTATGGATGCCGGAGCACATCGTCCCGACCCGCCCGTTCTTCACGGAACTCGCCGCCCGCGGGATGGATGTCACGATTGATGAGCAGGAGCTCCTCAGGGGAGCGAGGTAATCGGTACGGGTTCGCCAGGAGCCCCGGAAACGGGCCGGTCGCGTGTCATGGTGACACAGGTGCCAATGGAGGGATCGATGGTGACTGAGACCAGGTCAGATGGACGAACGTCGGATGGGGTACCCCGGCGGCTTGTGACGCTCCAGACGATCGCCGACCTGACGGGTGTGTCCGTCAGTACGGTGTCGCGCGTCCTAAACAAGGTAGACAACGCCGCGTCACCGGAGACCGCGCATCGCATCGAAGCAGCGGCCGAGCGGCTGGGTTATGTACCGAATGCGCAGGCAGCAGCGCTTCGCACCGGCGCGTCCAAGGTGGTGGGTCTCATCGTCGCCGATATCGCCAACCCCTTCTTCGCCACGATCGCAACCACGCTCGAGCAAAGCCTGCTGGAGCGTGGTTACGGGCTCCTTGTCGCGAACACCGGCAACAACACGGACCTGGAGCGTCGGTATGTGACGACGATGGCGCAGAACCGCGTCGAGACTCTCGTCGTCGCACCCACGAGCAACGATCCTCGTCACCTTGACGAGGCGAGACGACTCGGCATCCGCATTCTGCTCATTGACAGCCGCGTCGATGGTGTCGAGGTCGACTGCGTGCTCGTCGATGATGAGACGTCGATTCGCAAGGCCGTCGATCATCTCACCTCGCTCGGACATCGGCAGATCGGTTACATCAGTGGCCACCAGCGGATCCTCTCCGACCTTGACCGACTGCGGGGCTACACGAGGGGGCTCGCGGCGGCCGGCATCGAGGGGGACTCGGAGCTTGTAATCCGGAGCGACTTCACCGAACTCGGTGGCTTCCGAGCAGCCGCGCGGCTGATGGCCCTGGCCGAACCGCCTACGGCGATCGTCGCGTCGAACAACTTCATGGCCACTGGAGTGCTGCGTTACGCACGGGCGAACGGCATCTGCATACCCGAGGCGCTCTCTCTCGTGAGCTTTGACGACCTGGACTGGTACGACCTGGTGACACCTCGGATCACGGCGTTGACGCAGCCGATCGAGGCGATCGGCAAGCTCGTCAGCGACCTCGTGTCGAATACGGATGACACGGCGCCGGGCGTGCCCTATGTGCTGCCGACCAGTCTGACCCTGCGTGACAGCACGGCACCTCCCCGCCATCCAACTTCTTCCGACAAGGAGGCATGAGCAATGCACAAGAACATCATTGACGGCATCGATGTCGCCGGCGAACCCGCCCCGAACATCAACCCCTCCGCCCCCGCGGATATCGTGGGCGAGTATGCCCGGGCCGACGGCGCGCAGGTGGATGACGCGATCGCGGCTGCGCGTCGAGCGCAGCCCTCGTGGGCGGCCACTGCTCTGGTGGAGCGGTCGGCGATCCTGGACCGGATCGGAACCACGGTCCTCGCCCGCGCCGACGAGCTCGCCGACCTGCTCGCCCGCGAGGAGGGAAAGACGATCAACGAGTCCCGCGGTGAGGTGCGTCGCGCTGGCACGACCTTCCGGTACTTCGCGGCGCAGCTCTTCGAGCCGCTGGGAGCGATCTACCAGAGCGCCGTGCCGGACATGCGTGTGCACACGACGCGTCGCCCCGTCGGCGTGGTCGCGGTCGTCACGCCCTGGAACTTCCCCATCGCGATCCCCGCCTGGAAGATCGCGCCGGCGCTCGCGTACGGCAACAGCGTGGTCTTCAAGCCCGCCGACCTCGTGCCCGGCAGCGGGTGGATGCTCACACAGATCGCCCGTGAGTGCGGATTACCGCCCGGGGTCCTGAACCTGGTCATGGGGCGCGGGTCTGTCGTGGGGCAGCGACTCGTTGAGTCGCCGGACGTCGACGCGATCACCTTCACGGGCTCGACCGGAGTCGGAAAAAACCTAGCCGTCGATGCGGCACGGCACGGACTCAAGCGGGTGCAGTTGGAGATGGGCGGCAAGAACCCGCTCGTCATCCTCCGAGACGCCGACATCGAGGTGGCGGTGGCGTCCGCGCTCGACGGCGCGTTCGGTAGCACGGGCCAGCGGTGCACCGCATCCAGTCGCCTTATTGTCCACGACGCTGTCCACGACGAGTTCGTGGAGCGGCTGACCGCGCGGATGGCTACGCTCGTGGTCGGCGATGCTCGCGATGAAGCAACCACGATGGGCCCCGCCGTGAGCGCCACGCAGCGCGACCAAGACCTCGATTACATCGCGATCGGCACCGCAGAGGGAGCGACACTTGCCGCTGGCGGCCACGCGCTCGAGCTTCCTGGAGGTGGCTACTTCGTGGCGCCAACACTCTTGATCGACAGCACTCCCGACATGCGGATCAATCAGGAGGAGATCTTCGGCCCCATCGCGAGTGTGATCCGCGTTGGCAGCGAGGACGAGGCACTGACCGTCGCCAACGGGGTGGAGTTCGGCCTGTCGGGCGGTGTCATCACGCGCTCGCTGGCATCGGCGGCGCGCTTCCAGCGCGAGCTGCAGGCGGGCATCATCGCTGTCAACCGCTCGACTGCGTCGACCGATCACCACGTTCCGTTCGGCGGGACGAAGGGTTCGAGCCACGGCTCTCGTGAGCAGGGCAACGCGGCCAAGGATTTCTTTACGACAACGTCGACGGTGTATACAGCGGGGAGCATGTGGTGAGCGCGTTTGCTGGGCTGAGGCAACGTGTCGTCCTCCTGGAGCCGATCCACGCCGACGGAGTGGACATCCTCCGCGCGGACGCGGACACGATCCTGCTTTCGGGGGCAGGCGATGCGGAGGCACTGGCCGCGGCGGATGCCGTGATCGTCCGAAGTCGCCCCTACGGTGAGGCCGAGATGGACAAGAGTCCGGGGCTGCGTGTCATCGGTCGCCACGGTGTCGGTGTTGACAACATCGACCTTGACGCAGCCGAGCGGCGGGGAATCGCCATTGTCAACACTCCGCGCAGCAACACCGAGTCGGTTGCGGAGTATGCGATCGCGATCGTCATGATGTGCGTCAAGCGACTGGTGGACGGTCAGGCGCTGCTCACGTCGGGCGGCATGCCACCAGGCGAAGGCTCGCTGCCAGCCCAGGTCGTCCGCCACGGTCTCGTGGGTCGAGAGATCTCAGGCATGCGTCTCGGGCTTGCCGGATACGGGGCAATCGGGCGGGCCGTCGCGCGTCGAGCGCTCGCACTCGGTATGATAGTCACGGCATATGATCCGTTCGTGCCGGGCGAGGCGATTCGTGAGGGTGGGGTAGTCCCGGTGGAGTCGCTCGACGAGCTGCTCTTTGGCAGCGAGGTTGTCAGTCTCCACCTCCCGGGGGACCCGTCCGGGGCGGCGCTGTTCGGGGCGCGAGAACTCTCGCTCCTACCCGACGGTGCGCTCCTGGTCAACGCGGCTCGCGGCTCGCTGATCGATGCTGATGCGCTAGTGGCCGAAGTGGCGTCCGGTCGGATTCGCGCCGCCATCGACGTCTACGATCCCGAACCGCCATCGGTCGATAGCGGTCTGTTCCGTACCCCAGGGATCCTCACCACGCCCCACCAGGCCGCGATGACGGAGGAGGCGTTACGCGCAATGGCCGTGGACGTCGCCCGCGCTGTACTGAACGCACTTCTCGTGCGCTGAAGGCGGCACGAACGATGGAGAGGAAGACACCTTGCCCGAGCCGGTGACCCTCGGTGTCGACATCGGCACGTCCAGCAGCAAAGGTGTGCTTGTCGACGCAGGTGGGCGTATCGTCGCGACGGCGGTCGCCTCCCACGATGTGGAGCGTCCTCGATCGGGATGGGTCGAGATGGACGCCGAGGTCTGGTGGCGTGAGTTCATTGAACTGACGCGGCGTCTTCTCGACGAGACCACAGCACGCGGTCTCGATCTTTCAGTCACCGCTGTGGGAGTCAGCGGCATGGGTCCGTGTGTCCTCCTAACGGACGAGGACGACGTGCCGGTGCGTCCGGCCATCCTTTATGGGGTCGACACACGCGCTGGCGCGCAGATCGACCGGATGACGCGAGAGCTCGGCACGGAGGAGATCACCCGCATAGGCGGTTCGCGGTTGTCGTCGCAGGCGGCGGGTCCGAAGATCGTGTGGATCGCCGACACCGAGCCGGACCTCTACGAACGGTCGCGTCGGCTCTTCATGCCGGCATCTTGGCTGGTGCGAAAATTAACGGACGAGTACGTCCTCGATCATCAGTCGGCAAGCCAGGTCTCGCCCCTGTACAACGTCGACGCCGGGGAGTGGCACACCAAACTCTGGACAAACTACGCACCGGGGATCGAACCACCAGCGCTCGCGTGGGCGGGGGATATCGCGGGTCTGGTGACGGATGCCGCGGCCGCTATGACGGGGCTGCGCCCCGGAATCCCTGTCATCACGGGGACGATCGATGCGTGGGCCGAGGCTGTGAGCGTAGGTGCGCATGGCGTCGGCGATCTCATGCTGATGTATGGCACCACGATGTTCCTCGTCGCGACCGGCACGGAGTCATTGCGCACGCCCACGTTGTGGACGACCGTTGGTGCGTTGCGGGATACGCGAAACCTCGCGGGTGGGCTTGCGACATCGGGTGCATTGACGGCGTGGCTCAATGGTCTTGTGGGAGCCGACTATGGGACGCTTCTCGCGGAAGCCGAGGAGTCCGGACCCGGCGCGCGCGGGCTGCTCATGTTGCCCTACTTCGCGGGTGAGCGGACGCCGATCCTCGATCCGGATGCACGGGGTGTGATCGCCGGTCTCACGCTTGAGCACACACGCGGTGATCTGTACCGGGCAGCGCTCGAAGCGACCGCACTCGGCGTGCGGCACAATGTCGAGACGATGCGCGCCGCTGGTGCCGATATTCGTCGGATTGTCGCGGTCGGCGGGGGAACGCAGGGGACGCTATGGCTCCAGATCGTCTCTGACGTGACCGGCCTCGCCCAGGAGGTGCCCGAGATCACGATTGGCGCGAGCTACGGCGCCGCATTCCTCGCGGCAAGCGCTGTCTCATCCACGCCGCCTCGTATCGAAGAGTGGAATCCCACCGCCGCACGCGTGGAGCCTACCGCGCAGTACTCGTCGTTCTACGATGGGCTTTTCGCACGATACTTGCGGCTGTACGACAGCACGTCAGACGTCGTGCACGCGCTCGCGGCGTGGAAACGCGATGCTGAAACGTGTCGAATTAACCCTCGCCTGGGCTCCACTTCACTGGGAACTTCGTGACACACAGACCGCTCATGAGGGTGGGAGCCCGCGAAGATCGCGAACGAGATCCAGGGCGCCGTGGGCGAGGAGATCCCAGCGAGATAAACCAGGAATCGGAGATCGTGCTCACACCGTTGACCGTACCCTCGGGGCGTCCAGATCCTCACGCATTGACTGCCACTAGGCGGCACCCCGTGACCGAGTCCGCGACGCCCGACCACTCTCGTCCCGACGCCGTGGACCGGCGTCCGCTCACGGTGCTAATCGGCGCCGATACCTTCTCACCTCACGTCAACGGGGCCGCCCGGTTCGCCGAGCGGCTGGCTGCGGGACTCGTGGCTCGCGGCCACAGCGTGCACGTCATGGCACCGAGCAAGACGCACCGGCAGCACGGCACCTTCACAGAGGTCATCGAAGACCAGCCGCTGACCGTGCACCGGCTGCCGTCCTGGCGGTGGTATCCGCATGACTGGCTCACCTTCGTGTTGCCGTGGATGTCGAAGCATCATGCCCGCCGGGTGCTCGACGCGATCAGGCCCGACGTCGTTCACATTCAGTCCCACATCGTGATCGGCCGCGGGCTCGCGCGGGAGGCGCGCCGGCGCGGCATCCCGATCATCGCCACCAACCACGTGATGGCCGAGAACATCATCGACTTCACGGCCCTGCCGCCTGCACTAAGCGGGGTGGTCGTGAAGCTGGCGTGGAACGACGCGAAGCGAACGTTCGGCATGACGCGCGCGGTCACCACCCCGACGCGCAAGGCCGCCGACTTTCTCGAGTCAACGATCGACATCACCGGCGTGATCCCCATCAGCTGCGGCATCGATCGGCGGAATTACACGCCGGACCTCACGCCGCGCAAGGCGAACCGTGTGCTGTTCGTCGGCAGGCTCACCACCGAGAAACACATCGACGTGTTGCTGCAGGCGGTCGCCAAACTCGGTCCGGAGCTCGCCGTGCACGTCGACCTCGTCGGCGGCGGCGACCAGCGCAAGAACCTCGAGCATCTGACGGAACAGCTCGGACTTGGCGACCGTGTGACCTTCCATGGCCGTGCGCCCGAAGACGAGCTGCGCGCCCTCTATACGCGGGCGAGTCTGTTTGCGATCGCCTCGATCGCGGAACTGCAGTCCATCGCCACAATGGAGGCCATGGCCTCTGGCCTCCCGATCGTTGCGGCCGACGCCGTCGCACTCCCGCTCCTCGTGCACCACGGCGCGAACGGCTACCTCTTCGAGCCGGGCAACGTCGACGAGTTCGCCGCACGCCTCACCGACGTGCTTACCGCTGCACCCGAAGAGCGTCTGCGTATGCAGCAGTCCTCGCTCGACGGCGTCGTGGCGCATGACATCAATCGCACGCTCGACACGTTCGAGGCTCTCTACCGCGGCGAGCGGTTTACCTCTGTCTGCTCGCTAGCACACACCGGACTCTTGGTCGGCGATCGCAACGCTGGTGGTGACCAGTCGCTGTGATCCGGTGAGCAGGCCGCCGATGAGCCTCCGCGGCGTCGCGGGTGCCCTCCACGGGCTTCAGGCCAGGGCCAATCCGCGGTGATGGCGTTGCGGAGGTTGCGGCAGGGTCAACTCGTCCCGTGCGCCGGCCAGCCTGCGCAGCCAGAGCTTGCCTTAGTAGACATAATAGCGATTCTCGGCGAATCGCCAACCGCTGACCTTAGTACATTGAACAGCATGGTCGCGGTCGCTTTTGCGGTGGAACCTTCGGTCGAAATGTCGGACGCCACCGGCGCCAATCCGCCACACCGACGTGATGGACATTTCTCGCGGCACAGTGCCACGCGGGCGGCGGACATTTCTCTCCTGGAGACCGCGGATCTCCGCCAGGCAACGGACATGTCTGAGCGATCCCTACACGGCGGCGACTTCAACTGACGTTGTAGGTTATTTTCGAAGTTGTCCATTTCGCAGATGAAATGTCCACGGTGTGTCCATCTGGACATTTCGTAGGCAGACGCCATCTGCGGCTCTGGTTGCCGGGGTGCGCGTGAGCTCACTCCAACGACGAATCCCACGTAGTCCGGTTAGGAGGGAGACCGAGCTCCGGGGCGATGTCGTTGCCTTGCGCTCGCGATCAGGAGGTCCCAGAGCGTCTTGTCTACGCCGTCGGGCGCGGCGGGGGCTTCCCACATGACAGACTCGACGTTGCTCCGGCCATTCCAGTGCACTGGAAACTCCCCCGACCGCATGCTGTGGGGGCCGCGGTGCTCCAGACCATAAGACGTCACGGCCCAGTCAGCGTTCACCCACTCTGTCAGCGCGCCCTTGAACCAAGCGCTGGCCTCTTTCCGTCGGGCCGCGACCGCCGCTTTCAACGCGGCCTGAAGGTTCGCGAACAGCGACACATTGACCTCAGTTGCCTGTTCCGCAAACCCGGCCGCGAGAAGCATGTGAGCCAGCTCCGCCAGCACGGCGTCAGGCTCCTTCGCACGGTCCCAGTGCACAAGTATCGGGCGGATCGCTGATCCGGGGGACACGTACTCCACCTCGACTAGGGGAGTCAGATCCTCGTTGCTGCGCAAGCGGTGGGGTGGTGTCGTCGAGGACGTGGTCAATCGAAACCTGAAGCGCGGGAGACTGGGTTCGCCGTTACCGGTAGGAACCGTGAGCTCATGTTGCCAGATGGCGCCTAGCCTCTCTCCCAGCGCCAATGCGGCGTAGACCGTGTCAAACGAGATCCCTCGATCGAGGCGATCGAGCACCGTATCCTCTTCTTGCCGCGCCGCTGAGACGCGGTCATCTAGCCGCCGCTGGATCTCGTCAAGGCGCTGTGCGAGGTCTTGCTGAGCTTCCGCAAGTTCGCGCGTCTCCTGAACTGCGGTTGCGCGCGCAGTCTCACGCACATCCTGCTTTATCCGCGCCGTGAACCACTGCTCGAGGAACCAGAACACCGCGACAAGCACGATCGCAGTGCCAACGTTGGTCAGGGTGGACGCGAGAAGACTCTGCCAATCTCCGAAGTCCGCGCCATACAGCCATATCAAGATGAACGGCGTGCCTGTGACGACGAGGCCGAAAATCGTGACAGCCACGATCAAACCCCATCGGACGCGGACTTTGCGCTCCGGTTCCTGAGGAGGCTCAGTAGTACTCGCGGACATACCCCAGTGCCTTCTCGAACACGTCGTTGTCGCGGATCTTGAACTGCACGTAGAGCGTCTGCCGCAACGCCTTCCGCACTTCCTGGTCACCCGCGATTGTCGATTGCCAGCCGTCGAACCGCACGGCCCGAACGACCTCGTCGATCCGGTCGACGACATTCGAGACGATGATCGGCGTCTCGTCGCCCTTGAGCGCTTCGAACAGCTCTGTGAGCGCAGCCTTCCCGCGCTCCTCACGAGGGATCTCCTTCTCGGCCTTCTCAGCGGCGACCGTATCCTTGGCGAGCTCGAGGAGGTCGCGGAGGAAGTCGAGGCTGGACTGCTGGATGTCTGCGTACTTCTCACGGAGCGCGTTGAGGCGTTGACCGAGTTCGATGAAGACAGGGTTGTTGAGATGGCGTGCGATGCGTGCGGTGATCTGCTTCTCGATCTGCTCGGGTGAGACATCCTTGCGTTTGCCCGTCATCGGGTCTTCGATCGTCTGCGCGTCGAGGACGATCGTCTCGTCGCCCTGCGGGATCTCGACGCGAATGCTCTCGTTGATCAGTTCGATCGTCTTGGCACCCAGCGCGTGCCACACGAGGCGGCCGGTGATGTCAGCTGGCCGCACCGACTCGTACACATCGGTGAGCCACTTGTAGTCATCGCGGAAGACCTTGAGCAGCGGGTCAGGGCTGAGTGCCTCCCACAGCTGCGAGACGACGCTGTACGAAAGGCCGAATGCGTCCTTGACTCCGTCGCCGGCGATCGCCGCCTGCGCCTGAATGAGACCCTCGTAGCCCCCGATGGACCGATCCACGCCGGGGAAGAACGAGAGCGCCGCCGCCATGGCCGGCGCAAGCTCGGACTTCAGCTCCTCGATGTTCGAGATCACCTGCTGAACAGCGGTCTCGTCGAAGGCGAGCGATTTGGCGACGTCGTCGAAGATGCCGAGGTAGTCGACGATCAGCCCGTGAGTCTTGCTCGGGGGGTAAACGCGGTTGGTGCGGGTGATCGCCTGCAGAAGCGTGTGCTCTTTCAGTGGCTTGTCTAGGTACTGGGTCTGCAGGATCGGTGCATCGAACCCGGTCAGCAGCTTCGCCGTCAC
The DNA here is from genome assembly GCF_037204185.1 of Microbacterium bandirmense. NCBI lineage: Bacteria > Bacillati > Actinomycetota > Actinomycetes > Micrococcales > Microbacteriaceae > Microbacterium > Microbacterium bandirmense. The sequence goes on from NZ_JBBDGM010000022.1 coordinate 25,136, forward strand.
AATGATGATCTTCAGCGGATCCGCCGGGTCGTTGAACCGCGCGACGACCTGCTCCAGCTCGTCGGCCCCCGGTGTCCACTGCGCCCATGACGCAGGGTCCGTGCGCGCCTTCGACATCACGATGGTGGATGCCTCGGGCGGCAGCATCGTGTCGAGCGCTTCCTTATACGCGACGCAGGATGCCTTGTCGTAGGCCACCAGTTGCGCCTTGAATCCCTCCGGCTCGACCTTCTCCGTGAAGTGCGTGACCACGTCGTCGGCGATCTGTCGGATGCGCTCGGGCGCCTTGATCAGCACTTCGATCGACGCTGCCTTCTTCGACAGCGTGATCTTCTCGCCCTCGGTGAGATTGCGTTCCGCTGCCAGCTCCTCGAACGCGGCGTCGATCTTCTCCTGGTCGAGGTGGATCTCGCTCAACCGCGGCTCGAAGTGCAGCGGAAGGGTCGCACCGTCGCGGATCGAATCCTGGAACGAGTACCGCGACAGGTACCCGCCTTCGTCCTCGGACGATCCGAACCACATGAACGTGTTGTGGTCGCGCTTGTTGATCGGCGTGCCCGTGAGGCCGAACAGGAACGCGTTCGGGAGCGCCTCGCGCATCCTCTGCCCGTAGTCGCCCTCCTGTGAACGGTGGGCCTCGTCGACCATCGCGATGATGTTGTGCCGATCATCGAGGACCCCGTCGATCTCGCCGAACTTGTGGATCGTCGTGATGATGATCTTGCGAGCGCCCTGCGTCAGCAGCGTCTGCAGCTCCTTGCGCGAATCAGTCGAGACCAGTCCAGGAACATCCGAGGCGTTGAACGTGCCGGTGATCTGCGTGTCGAGATCGATCCGATCGACGACGATCAGAATCGTCGGGTTCGTCAGCTCGGCCATCGCGCGCAACTTCAGCGCCGAGAACACCATCAGCAGTGACTTACCCGACCCCTGGAAATGCCAGATGAGCCCCTGCTTGATCCGACCGTGCAGCACGCGCTCCACGACGAGGTTCGTCGCCTGCAACTGCTGGTATCGCGCGATCACCTTGATCTTGCGGTGCTTCGCATCGGTCGCGAATACGGTGAAGAACCGCAGGAAGTCGAGGACGGATGCCGGTGCCAGCACGCCGTTCACGGCGTCCTTGACCACCTCGAGGCCAACCTTCGCGGGTGCGTTCGGATCGGTCTCCTCCTCGTGCCACGGACCCCAAAGTTCGACCGGCATGCCGACGGAGCCGTAGCGGAAGTCTTTGCCTTCGGTCGCGAAGGACAGCACGTTCGGCACGAAGAACTGCGGGACGCTTGCCTCGTAGTCGTCGTGGATCTGCGCGGCGGCGTCGATCCACGTGTAGGCAGCGCGGATCGGTGTCTTCGCCTCGCCGACGACGAGCGGGAAGCCGTTGCACCACAGCACCACGTCGAACCTCTTGCCTAGCCGCCCCATCTGGAACGTCACCTCGGTCGACACGATCCACTGGTTTGACGAGTCATCGTCCGGGTGGTCGAAGTCGATGAGGCGCACCGTGGTGTGCTCGCCCTGTGGACCGAACGGCATCGACTTCTGGCCCGTAAGCCACAACATGAACTCTTCGTTCGCGACCACCGGATGTGCGCTGTTGCGCGCCGAGATCAGGATCGCCCGCAGCACATGGATGACCTCATCAGCCTTGCGCGGATCAGCCGCGATCTCGGGATTCAGCCGGATCAGCGCGGCAGCGACGAGCCCTTCGAGCAACACTTCATCGGCGCGGCGCGGAAGCTGGCTTCCCGGCAGGAATTGCACGTCCGGAGACGTGATCAGATCGCGGACGAAGTCGCGGACCGTGTTCGCTTCGTTGAACTGCGCCATCAGTTGCCTCCGAATATTGTCGAAGAGAGCGTTCTGAGCACGGCTCTCAGGCGATTCGCCTCGGCCTGGGTTGCTTCGATGCTGCGATCGAAGGTGCGCGCCTCGGCCAAGAGTTCTGTTTGCGCCTCCAGTGGCGGTACGACGAGGCGATGCGACTTGATGTCCTTGCCGTTGATCTTCCAGATCCCGTTGGTCGATTTCGCGTTCTCGAGGAGCGCCGTATGGGCATGAGCACTGTTCCACTGTTCTGCTGCGAACTGCGGGAGCATTCGTGCAGCGTTGAAACGGAGCCGGATGAGTAGGTCGGGATAGATGCACCCGGTGGGTAGACCGCCGACAACCAAGCCGCCCCGACCCGTGAGTTGCCGATTGCCGTTCCCACGAACGATCAGAAAGTCATCTTCTTGGAGCAAGAATCCGTCTACGCTTGCCGGTTCGACATCGATGAACTTGACTGAGTCGCCACCCTTGACCAGCCCTCCACGAACGGCGCTAATGCTTAGTGTCGGGACGCCACGTTTCTGGTCGTTTGCGGGGGCGGACTTGCCGTTGGTCGGTCCTGCCTCGACCAGAGAGGCGACCGAATCGCTACTCCAGCCGGATTGCTCCACGCCGGCAGCGAGGCGGTCGGTGAACACCGCGGACTTGGTTGCTCTGAGCGACTCTGCAGTGTCCGCGGCCGCGAGTCTGTGACGTTCGATTGCCCACAGTAGGTCGGCAATGCGCTTCTGCTCGTCGAGCGGCGGAAGTACAAACTCCTGGCTCTTGAGATCACGCCAGTTCACGGTAGGTGACAGGGACCCCACCGAGATCTCGATGGCGCGGTCGAGGAAGTAGTCGCTAGACAGGAAGACAGGGAGGAATGCGGGATCGATGAACCCGGGTCGCGCACGCAATACAAGCGCATGTGCAGAGCAGATGCCTTCGAACTCAGCCAGAGCGACCTTCTTCTGGTAGGCGCGACGTCTGCCGAAGATGACATCGCCAGATCGGAACCGCAGCTTCTGTGCTTCGACTATGTCGGGGCTGTCCCACCGCCGGACCGTCATGATCACGGGGTCGAGGTGCTCGAGACCCACGTACCGATCGACTCCCGCAGCCGAGGGGTCGTCGACTCGGTCGGTGATGCTGTCGATGACATCGCCGAAAGCGACTCTCTGCCAGGTGGACTTGTCGAGGACGAGGTTCACGCGTTCACCGCCGCACGAAGCACCGCGAGCACATCTGAGATCGCGTGCTCCGAGGTTTCCGCCGCCTGCCGCCAGCTCGTGAGTGCGTCGGCCACGTCTATCTGCTCTGCCGCGTCTGCGGCTTTCGCGCCGGCGACGTACAACGGGATCGCGAGACTGGAGCCCTTGTCGGCGATCTCGCCGAGCGTGGCGACCGCCGCGAACTGCGGAACGTCGGCAAAGCCTCGGTACGCGTCGAGGATTCTCGTCTGGTGTGTGTCGCGCAGGAACGACTGCGCCTGCTCGCGCGCGACCTCATTGACAGCATTGATGAACAGCACCTTGCCGCGATGCTCGGCGGGCTTGGCCGCGCGGAGAATGATGACGACGGCCTCCATCGGCGAGTTGTAGAAGAGTCCTGCGCCGAGCCCAAGCACGCATTCCACGAGGTCGGACTTGACGAGCGCCTCGCGGAGCGCAGTCTCTTCGCGCCGGAACAGCACGCCGTGCGGGAAGAGGATCGCGGCGCGCCCGGTTTCGGGTTGGAGGCTCTTCGCGATGTGTTGGAAGAACGCGTAGTCGGCGCGGCCTTGCGGCGGCACGCCCCACAGGTTGCGTCCGTACGGGTCTTTCGCGAAGGCATCCCGATTCCAGGACTTGATTGAGTACGGCGGGTTGGCCAGCACGACGTCGAACGTACGCAACCCACCCTTGCCGTTGAGGAACGCGGGCCTTGCGAGGGTGTCGCCGTGCGCGATCTGGCCGTCGGCGATGCCGTGCAGGAAGAGGTTCATGCGGGCGATGGCCGAGGTTCCATAGTTGAGTTCCTGGCCGTACAGCTTGAGGTTGCGCCACTCCTTGCCCTGGCGCTTCACCTCGGTGGCCGTCGAGATGAGCATTCCGCCGGTGCCGCACGTGGGGTCGTAGACCGACTCGCCTGGCTGCGGCTCGAGCATCAGGGTCATCAGGTGCACGAGGGTGCGGTTCGTGTAGAACTCCTGCGCGGTGTGGCCAGAGTCGTCGGCGAACTTCTTGATGAGGTATTCGTACCCGTTGCCGAGTTCGTCCTCGGGCAGGTTCGCGATCGACAGCGTCTGCGTCGAGAAGTGCTCGATCAGGTCGGAGAGCGTCGAGTCCGGCAGCAGGTTCTTGTTGCCCCAATCCCCATCGCCGAACACCCCGGGCAGCGTGTCTGGGTTGGCGGACTCGATCGCCCGCATGGCCCGCAGCACGGTCGCGCCGAGGTTCTCGGTCACGGCGCGAACGTCGCGCCAGTGGCATCCGTTCGGAATCGCGAAGCGGTGATTTTCTGGCAGGTCGGCAAGTTCTTCGTCGCCGTAGGTGTCGAGCGCCGCCGCGTGCTCTTCGTCGTAGACATCCGAGATGCGCTTGAGGAACACGAGCGGGAAGATGTACTGCTTGTAGTCACCGGCGTCGATAAGCCCGCGCAGAATGACGGCGGCGCCCCACAGGTAGTTCTCCAGCTCACGCTGGCTGATCTGGCCGGTCACGCGCTCAACCCCCACTTCGCGAGTTCCGCCTCCAGGGCGGCTCGTGTCTCCTGCGTGCGCGCGTGCGCGGCTTCGAGGTTCGCCAGGGCGTCGGCGAGAGTGATCTTCTCGCCGGTGTCAGCGGGTGCGACGTAGAGCGGGATGTTGAGGTTGAACTCGTTGCCCTCGATCTCGGCCAGGTCGACGGCGTAGGCACGCCCTTCGATGTCTGCGAACCCACGGTAGGCGTCGAACAGCGCCTTCGCGTGCTCTGGTTCGAGGGTGTTCTGGTTGCGGCCCTTCTTCATCAGGTCTTCGCCGTTGATGAACAGAACCTTGTCCTGTTGGTCGACCGGACGCTGATGACGCAGGATCAGCACACAGGCTGCGAGGCCCGTGCCGTAGAAGAGATTCGGGGCGAGTCCAATCACGGCTTCGACCTTCTTCGCCTGGAGGATGTGGGTGCGGATCCGTGCCTCGGCCCCTTGGCGGAAGAGCGCGCCCTGCGGTAACACGACCGCTACCCGACCCGTGTTCGGATCGGCCGACGTGAGCATGTGCTGCACCCACGCCCAATCCGCGTAGCCCTTCGGCGGGACTCCGCCGAGTTGGTTCCGGCCCCACGGGTCGGACGTCCACTCGACGTCACCCCACGCCTTGAGCGAGAACGGCGGGTTGGCTACGACATTGTCGAATCGCGCGAGCCGGTTGCCGGTGTAGAACGCGGGATTACGCAGGGTGTCTTCTCGGACGACCTTGAAGTCCTCAACGCCGTGAAGGAGAAGGTTCATGCGCGCGATCGCCGACGTCGCGAGCACCTTCTCCTGACCGTAGAGCTTGCCCCACAGCGTCTTCGGGCTGCCGCCGGCATCCTTCACGTGCTCGATGACCTCGATCAGCATGCCGCCCGTCCCGCATGCGGGATCGTAGACGCTCTCGCCTTCCTGCGGATCGAGGATGTTCACGAGCAGGCGCACGACTGAGCGCGGGGTGTAGTACTCGCCGGCCTTCTTGTTCGACTGGTCGGCGAATCGCTTGATGAGGTACTCGTACGCGTTGCCGAAGACATCCGGTGCGACATTCGCGTTGCTGAGCGTCTTGGTGGAGAAGTGCTCGATAAGGTCTGCGAGTTTGCGGTCGGGCAGCTTGTCCTTGTTGGTCCAGTTCGCGTTGCCGAAGATGCCGTAGAGCGTCTCGGGGTTCGCCTTCTCGATCTCGCGGAATGCGGTCTGCAGGGCGGTGCCGATGTTCTCGGTCTTCTCGCGCACGTCCGCCCAAAGATTGCCATCAGGGATCGCGAATCGGTGGTTCTCGGCGAAAGCGGCGAACTCGTGGTCGCCGCCCGACTCCTCGAGTGCCCGCTCGAACTCTTCGAGGTAGACGTCGCTGATCCGCTTGAAGAACATCAACGGGAAGATGTAGGCCTTGAAGTCAGCCTGGTCGATGCTGCCGCGGAGAAGGTCGGCGGCGCGCGCGAGGTACTGCTCCAGCTCGGGAAGCGTGAGCGGTGTGGTCATTGGTTGGGTCCTTCGCGCAGTGACGTGACGCGGTTGTCTCATCGGCTGAGCCACGCTATTCCGAGCCTATCGGGGCGGTTGGACGTTGCTGAGGAGTCCCGCCTCCGCGGTCACAGCGCGCCGAGGTCGACCCCGAGGCGCTTTGCCACCTCGGACAGCGGCGAGCTATCGCCTGCCGCGGATCGGTCTCGAACTATGGCAGCAATCTCCTCCTCCTCACGTCGTAGATCCTCGAGCCAGGCGTCGACCAGAGTCATCGGGATCGGAGCGAATCCGAACGCATCAACGCCGACGTGGAACTGGTGACCGAGAGGGCCATTCTCGCGATCATGGGTATGACCGTGCAGAAGGGGAAGCCCGAGGTCCACAGGTCGGTGGGCGACGTGGCGATCGTCGCCTTGGGTGTCTCCGGAGTATGGGTAGTGGGACGCCATGATGCTCTGCCCTGCTCTTGTGCCAACGATGACCTCGGGGAGGACGCGCCATCCCGCCTCGTCGTACAGCGGCGCGAATCTCTCGACGGCGCGCTTGGTCTGCGTGGCGGGAGAGACACGATCGTGGTTGCCGGGAACGAGCAGCCGACGTCCATGCAGTTGCGCCGTCAGAGGCAGCGACTCCGCGATCGGCCCGAGGGCGAGATCTCCGAGGTGCAGAACTACCGCGTCAGGCCCAACGGTCTCGTTCCACCGACGGATGAGCTCGGCATCCATTTCTTCAACGGACGCGAACGGACGTGCGGCAAGTTCGATGATGCGCGCATGGCCGAAGTGCGTGTCCGACGTGATGAAGTCGACTTCGTCGAAGTCGAACGTCGCGGGTTCAGGCATTGTCGTCTTTCGCTTGCATTTCGAACGCGCGCCAGAGGCTTCGCTCGAGGTCGCCCATCGGTTCGGCGGGCAACCCGGCCGCCTCCTCACGCAGCCGTGCCAGCTCCTGTTCAACTCGTTGCCGATTCCTGTTGCGCCACTCACGAACGCCGGGGTCGCGCAGCAATCCCGACTCAGCGCTTCCCGCGTACTCCAGGAGCAGCTCGGCATCGATTGCGGAAGCCATGACGTCCGCATCTACGGCGCTCTTCGAACTGAGGCTCGACAGGTGCGTCACGGCATCCGAGCCTGAC